>DCDI01000168.1 GCA_002316345.1 Phyllobacteriaceae bacterium UBA1059
CGAGCCGACCGGCAATCTCGATACGCAGCGCTCTCACGAAATCATGGAGCTTCTCACCGGCCTCAACCGCGACGAAGGGTTGACCATCGCGATGGTCACGCATGAAGGCGACATCGCGTCTTATGCCGACCGCACGATCTCCTTCCTCGATGGCAAGATCGCCTCGCAGGGCTATGAGATGGAGCCCGCCTGATGCTGTGGGAAACCATCCGCCTCGCCCTTCGCTCCGTGCGCCGCAATGCCATGCGTTCGGTGCTGACCCTGCTCGGCATCGTCATCGGCGTGGCGGCCGTTATTGCCATGGTGACGATCGGTTCCGGCACAACGGCCAAGGTGCGCGAGGACATTTCCAAGCTCGGCAGCAACCTGCTCGTGGTGCGCGCAGCGAGACCCGATCGCTCCGGCAATTCGAACTTCACCGTGCGCCGCCTGGAGCAGAAGGACCTCGATGTCTTGAACAAGCATCTGGACGATGTGCGCGCCGTTTCCGGCGAGTCGCAAAGCCAGGTGCGCATCGTCTATGGCTCGCAAAACACGGCCGCGCAGGTCACCGGCACCGATACCGAATATTTCACGGCGCGCGACTGGACAGTCTCGCTTGGCCGCGCTTTCACCGAACAGGAAGTGCGCGGCGGCACCGGCGTGTGCCTGATCGGCCAGACGATCCGTACCCAGTTCTTCGGCTCTGGCGATCCGCTCGACGAGATCATCCGCGTCGGCAAGACCAGCTGCCGCATCATCGGCACGCTGGGCTCCAAGGGATATACGGGCTTCGGGCAGGATCAGGACAATCTCGTCCTGATGCCGCTCACCACCTTCCAGCGTCGCATCGCCGGCAATCGCTACATCGATACGATCTACGTGTCCGTGAACGATGGCGCTTCGACTACGCAGGCTGTGGCCGATGTCAGCGCGATCATGCGAGAGGCCCGCGGTATCCAGCCGACGCGCGACGACAATTTTGAAGTGCGCGACATGANNCACAGATCGCCGACGCCATGACCAGCGCGACTACAGCCATGACCGGCATGCTGGGCGCCGTCGCCGGGGTCAGCCTGCTTGTCGGCGGCATCGGCATCATGAACATCATGCTGGTGTCGGTCACCGAGCGCACCCGCGAGATCGGCATCCGGCTCGCCATCGGCGCGCATGAAAAGGACATCCTGATCCAGTTCCTGGTGGAAGCCACGGTTCTGTCGCTGCTCGGCGGTCTGCTGGGCATTGCGCTGGGGCTCGGCCTTGCCGGCGGCGCCGCGAGCTTCCTCGCCATCCCCTTCGCGCCCAGCGCGACGATCATCCTGATCGCCGTGGTGTTCTCCGCCTTGATCGGAATGGTATTCGGCTTCTTCCCCGCCCTACGCGGCGCGCGGCTGAACCCGATAGACGCGCTACGCCACGAATAGGCTCAAAGCCGCATGGGATTGGCGAAGTGCCAGTCCCGGAAGGTCTGCATGTGCGGCAGCAGGCCGTCTGGTGCCGCCTTGGCATCCCGGAGGATCACCGGTCCTTCGATTTCAGGCTCGGGATCGGCGGCGACATGCGCTTCGATGGCACGTGCCGCTTCATCCGCACTCACATCCAGCCGGTAGCGCCGGAAGATCACCGTGCCGGTGACCATCGCCAGCACATGGTAGTCCGGTTCATGCGTCAGGCGCGTGAGATCGAGGCCGGTCTCTTCCATCACCTCGCGCTCCATATTGGCGACATGGTCGATGCGGCCATCGCGCAGATCGTCCTGCTCGAACGACCCGGCCGCGAAGTAGACAGATCCCGCATTGGCCGTATGCGCGCCCATCCGAGCCGCAACCAGTGCGCCGTCAGCGGAAACTAGCGCGGGATGCGCAAAGCAATGAACCACATCCGGATGCGGCCGGATCGAGCGCCAGTAGAGAAGCGTCGCGTAATCGGCGAGATGGCAGCGTCCTTCGAGCACTCCGTTCTCCAGCCGCAGTTCCGAAAACATCAGCAAGCGCCCGTTGAACAAGGCCGGCTGCGCCGCCTTCTCGATCAGCCAATGCGCGGCAATTGCCTGCCGATGCGCATCCTCGAAGGGCAGGTTCGAGAGATCGAGGCGCAAGTTGACATCGTCAACGGCAACCATCTGGTTTTCGGGAAGATCAAAGCGGGTCATGGCGCAGAAGTGGCGCGCGGCCCTGCGAATGCAAGCATGAACATTCCGGCACACGTCACATTCAGCGCTGGTTCATCGCGCTCATGCGAGTTGTCGCGGCAAGGACAGGTTTTAGTCCACCGCCCCAAATGGAGGAATGCCATGAAGAGCATGTTGTCGAAGCTGGCCGTGGCCGGTCTTCTCATGATCTCTGCCGTTGCCGGCACCGTGTCGACCGCATCCGCGCAGATCGCGCCCGCCGGTCTTCGCCCCATCGCCAATTTCGATCGTCCGGCTGAGCCGGCCCGCGCCGAGCAGGTCCAGTACCGCGACCATTATGATCGCCGCTGGGACCGTCACCATGATCGCCGGGAGTATCGTCGCCACCACGATCGGCGCGATTACCGCGACTACCGGCGTCATCGCGACTACTACGGCCATCGTCGCGGCCCGTCAGTCTATTTCGGCATCGCCCCGACCTACCGCTATGTCGAGCCACGCTATGCAGCACCGCGCTATGTCGCTCCACGCGGCCGTGGCTACGCCTCGAACCACGTGAACTGGTGCTACAACCAGTATCGCTCCTATCGTGCGTCGGACAACACGTTCCAGCCGAACTACGGTCCGCGCCGGTCGTGCCACTCGCCCTTCCGGTGAGCCATCACCCTTGACGATAAAAGGCCGGGCCGGTGAAAACAGCCCGGCCTTTTTCTTGGCGCAACACGCAATGGGCTTGCACAAGGAAGCAACGGCCTATCTTCTAAGACAAGCGAAATAACCTTCGGCTGAACTCATGTCCAACCCCAGCGAGCAGAAAGAACGGGCATTGCACCGGCAGCGCGTGCTGAAGGGCGGCGCGATCCTTCACGGCACGCAATCCGAAATCCGCTGCACCATCCGCAACATGCACAGCAACGGCGCCGAGTTGCGGGTTCCGGCAGATATCGCAGTTCCGAAAAGCTTTTTGCTTTACGTGTCTGTCGATAACATCGCATACCAGTGCGAGTTGCGCTGGCGAACGGGTGACCGCGCCGGCGTCGAGATCACCGGCACCGCTCCAAAGCCGCACTGGCATTACGGCTGAAACCGGCGCGCACGCCAAGTTGCCTCACACAGCATCCTGAACGTCGAAGCGCGCCACCTTGCCATCCCTGAAGTGGAAGACATGGCCGACGGTCTTGTCCTTCAACCCGTGTGTTTGCCCTTCAAGCGGGTTGCCCTCGAGGTCGCGAATGGTCTGCAGGACTTCGGCGATGATCGCGCCATCTTCGGCCTTCCGGAAGCCGACCGGTTCGACATGGGGGCTGACGATGGACCACTGCCTCGTCCAGTAATCGCGCACGGCATCATGCCCGTGAACATGCCCGCCCTCCATCGCGTTCGCCCATTCAACATCGTCATGCAGCGCCATCAACACGCCGTCGATATCCCGCGCGTTGAAGGCACGGTAGATGTCGCGCAGAAGCTCGATCTCTTGATCCATCATTTTCGTCCTTGCCTCGGTTCGATGCTACACCACCTGGTAGATCATTTATATATGCACGTATATAATTCCGTTAGCAAGAGCGAAGGAGTTAAAGTCGATGGATCTGGATGTGCTTTCGACCCCCGGGCACCTCATCAGCCTTGCGGCACGCGGCTTCACACGGCTAAGCGAAGCGCGGTTGAAGCCGCTCGGCTTCGGCGTCGGTCATCTGCCCGTGCTGGTTGCGCTAAGGGATGGACAGGCCAGCACACAGCGTGACCTCGCCCGCTTCGCCAAAATCGAGCAGCCGCCGATGGCGCAGATGCTGGCGCGGATGGAAAGGGATGGGCTAATCGAGCGCAGACCCGATCCCGCAGACGGGCGAAGCAGCCGCATCATGCTGACGGCTCAGGCGGAGAAACAGCTTCCCGGCGCAATCACTGCCTTGCTGAAAGGCAACGGCGAGGTGCTGCAGGGCTTCAGTGATGATGAAGTGGCGCAACTCATCGACATGCTGTCCCGCCTGATCGCAAACCTCGACCGCATCGCTGGCGCAGACACTTCAGCGAAGGCAAGCATCAACGACGTCGGCTAACGTCCAAAAAGGTTTGCGCCCAGTCCATCGCATAACCAGGCGCAAGCTTGTTTCTCCCGATTCCCACGCGCCCACAGGGGCTTGCCCCTAGAACGCGCAAGCAAAGAATCGTGGATCGACTGTCAGACGCAGCGATCCAAATTAGTTGACGGACTTATCCACCAACTTGTTTTTCCCGATCCACGGCATCATGCCGCGCAGCTTTTCGCCGACTTCTTCGATCTGGTGCTTGTCGTTGGTGCGGCGGATGCCCTTGAAGCGTGCGCCGCCGGACTTGTATTCCTGCATCCATTCGGAGGTGAAACGGCCGCTCTGAATGTCCTTGAGGACGCGCTTCATTTCGGCCTTGGTGTCTTCCGTGATGATGCGCGGGCCCGAAACATACTCGCCCCATTCGGCGGTGTTCGAGATCGAGTAGTTCATGTTGGCGATACCGCCTTCATAGATCAGGTCGACGATCAGCTTCACTTCGTGGAGGCACTCGAAATAGGCCATTTCCGGCGCGTAGCCTGCTTCCACCAGCGTTTCGAAACCGGCGCGGATAAGCTCGACCAGACCGCCGCAGAGCACGACCTGCTCGCCGAACAGATCTGTCTCGCATTCCTCGCGGAAATTCGTCTCGATGATGCCCGACCGACCACCGCCGACGCCAGACGCATAAGCCAGTGCGACATCCAGCGCATTGCCGGAAGCGTCCTGATCGACAGCCACGAGGCAAGGCACGCCGCCGCCCTTCTGATACTCGCCGCGCACGGTGTGACCCGGGCCCTTCGGCGCGATCATGATGACGTCGATGGTCTTCTTCGGCTCGATCAGGCCGAAATGCACGTTAAGGCCGTGAGCAAAGGCAATCGCCGCACCATCGCGGATGTTCGGCGCAATGTCGTTCTTGTAGATGCCAGCCTGCAGCTCGTCCGGGGTGGCCATCATCATCACGTCGGCCCACTTGGCGACTTCGGCGACGCTCATGACCTTCAGCCCGTCGGCCTCGACCTTCTTGGCGGTCGCGGAGCCTTCCTTGAGGCCGATCGCGATGTCCGTGATGCCGGAATCCTTGAGGTTCAGCGCATGAGCACGGCCCTGGCTGCCATAGCCGATCACGGCAACTTTCTTGCCCTTGAGGAGATTGAGATCGGCATCACGATCGTAATAAACGCGCATGGTGTTTCCTTCCGCTTCGCTATTCGTTGTTGGATTATCCGGCCTTAGCCGGCGATTTTCCTGCGCCGTAGAGCGCGAAGAATTGGTTTGTGGCGCGCCGCGCATCCGCATCGATCTCGGCAGCATCCAGCGCTATGTCGTCGCCAAGCAGCAGCCGGATCTGCACGTCGCGGCCGACTAGACCGAAGAAGGTGCGAAACGCTTCCTCGGCATCGTCGAAGGCGAGTAGCCCGGCAGATCGACCGGCTTCCAGCACCGGCTTCAGCCGCTCGCCAATCGCAAAGCGTCCGTTGGCCAGAACGATAGCGCCGAGCGCATCCCGACCGGACCCTGCTCCGCCCACCGCCACCCGGTTCAGCGCCACCGACGTGCGGCTCGAAATCACCGTCAGCCAATTCACCGCAAAGCCCTGCAGGCTTTCGCGCAATGCGCTGCTGTCGAGATGCTGCGCGTCGTAGTTGCCAGCGCGAACCTTCGAGGCCTGCCACCGCACGGTTGCCGTCAGCAGTCCGTTGCGGTCGCCGAACCATTTGTAGAGCGTTTCCTTGGAACAGCTCGCGCGCCGCGCCACCGCCGTCATGGTCAGCGCATGCCCCTGCTCCACCAGCAGCGACAATACGGCATCGAGCACGGCTTGCTGGCGCTCGGACGGGGCTTCTTCGCTGGGGATAACGGTGGACTGCAACACGCTCTTTCGACTGTACCGTACGTTACGGTTCGGTTGAGTAGCGCATCCAGACTTAGCTCACAAGAGGCGAGTTGCGGTTCATGCTTTTTCTTGCGTGGGCGCTTCCGTTGAACCCAACGCGCCAGCGATAGCTGTCCAATCCGGTTCGGCCAGACCGATCCGCCCAAGCGGATCAAGCAGTGTCCCTGCCACCATCGCGCCAAGCATCTGCGGCAACGGCGGTACGCGCGCGGCCACCGCCACCAGCGTGTCGCGCATCCACGGCAGCACGCGTCCGTCGGACTGGTAGAACGGCGTCAACATCAAGGACAAAGCCTGGAACAGCTTAATGTGGTTGCGCCGCAACGCCCCATAAACATCCAGCGCCTGATCAAGATCATCGCTGCGCCGCAGAGCCTCATCCAGAGCCGCCGCATCGAGCAGTGCCATATTCGCGCCCTGCCCCAACTGCGGGCTGGTGGCATGCGCCGCATCGCCCAGGAACACGATCCGCTCGCCCCGTTGTGGCAGCAAGGTGTGATGCCCGTAACGTGCAAGGGTCAGTTGCGCAAAGTCGGTGATCTGGTCGAGATAGGGCGCACAAGCCGGCCAGACCGCCAATATGCGAGACTTCCAGGTGTCCAACCCACCAGCCTTCACCGCGTCGATCTCAGCCGGCTTGAGGCTCCAGAAGAACGCCGCCTTCTCACCACCGGCCGGATCGACCCGCCCCACCGGCAACACGCCCACCATCGTATGCGCACGCTCATAGCGCTGTTGCAGCGCATTTGGANNTCGAACCCCTCGCCAATCCAGTCAAGCGTCGCCCATATCGCGCCATAAGTCAGCGGTCGTGGTTCAACCGGTCGCACCGCATGCCGGCGCAGCGTCGAACGCGCGCCGCTGGCGTCGACAATGAGGTCGAACGGTCCATGCCGAAGGCCACTGGCGTCGAAGCCGATGCCGTCGCCCATCGCATGCAAGGACTGCGCATCGGTGCCGGTCATGATGGGGATGCGCGCGGCGACCACTGCATCGTGCAGCACGTCGAACAAAGCCGCACGATGCGTGCCCAGCCCGAAACGCCCACCAGCCAGCGCATCATAGCGCACATCCAGCACGGTGCGGCCGCTTCGCGCATCCGCGCCCGTCAGCCGATCAATCCGTGCACCGCGTGCCAGCATGGCCGGCAACAAACCGAGATAGGCGAGCACGCTCAAGCCGGTCGGCTGCAGGATCAGCCCGGAGCCGACAGGCGCCGCCTGTTCAAAGCGCTCGAACACCCTGACATCATGGCCGCGTCGCTTGAGCAGCAAGGCAGTCGCCAGACCACCCGGCCCAGCCCCCACAATGGCGATGCTCGAACTCTGCTTCATGGACACTCCTTCATTAGGATAGCGAAGGAGTGCTTAGCCTGTGACGGCCTAAACCGCCACCTGCGTGCCGATTTCCACCACCCGGCCTGTGGGGATCTGGAAATATTCGGTCGCGTCGGCTGCCGAGCGCGCCATCGAAATGAACAGCCGGTCCTGCCAATGCGGCAGCACAGAGTTGGCCGAAACCTTCAGCGAGCGCCGCGACAGGAAGAACGAGGTCGTCATGATATCGAACTTCCAACCGAGCTTGCGGCAGATCGCCAGCGCGCGCGGGATATTCGGCCGCTCCATATAGCCGAAGGTCAGCGACACCCGCATAAAAAGCGGGTTAAGCGATTCGATCTGCGCCCGCTCACTTTCCGGCACGCGCGGTGTCGTGGCCGTCTTGACGGACAGGATCACGTTCTTCTCGTGCAGCACCTTGTAGTGTTTCAGACTGTGCAGCAGCGCGGTGGGCGTTCGCTGCGGATCGGCCGTGAGAAACACTGCTGTGCCCGGCACGAGCGTCGGCGGCTTCTTGGCCAGCTGCTCGATGAAGAAGTCGAGCGGCACCTCGTTCTTGCGCGTCTTGTCGAACAAGGCTCGGCTGCCGAACACCCATGTCGCCATCAGCGTCACGATCGACACAGCCACCAGGATCGATGCCCAGCCGCCGTCGAACACCTTCACGATATTCGACACGAAGAAGCCGATGTCGATGATCAGGAACACGGCCGTGGCACCTACCGCAGCCGCCAGCGGCCACTTCCAAATCCGCAGCATGACCACGAACAAGAGCAGCGTGGTGATCAGCATGTTGCCGGTGACCGAGATACCGTAAGCGGAAGCGAGTTCGCTGGATTCCTGAAAGCCGACAACCAGCATGAAAACGACGATGCCGAGCAGCGTGTTGACCCGCGGCATGTAGATCTGGCCGGATTGCTCCGCCGACGTATGCTGCACTTCCAAACGCGGCAGCATGTTGAGCTGCACCGCCTGACGCGTCAGCGAGAACGCGCCGGAAATCACCGCCTGGCTCGCGATCACGGTAGCGGCCGTCGCCAGCAGCACCATGGGCACAAGCGCCCAGCCTTCATTCATCTCGAAGAATGGATGGCCGATCGCACCACCGTGGGAAAGCACATAGGCGCCCTGCCCGAAATAGTTCAGCAGCAAGCAGGGAAATACCATCACCAGCCAGGCCATAACGATCGGCTTGCGCCCGAAATGACCGAGATCGGCATAAAGCGCTTCCGCACCCGTCACCGCCAGAAACACCGCGCCGATCGTCACGAACGCCACGGCCGGCGAGTCGATCAGGAAGATGACGATGTAATAGGGATTGATCGCATACAGAATTTCGACGTCGTCGGCGATATGGACAAGTCCTGACACGCCGATCGCAAGGAACCACACAGCCGTCACCGGCCCGAAGATGGTTGCAACCTTGGCCGTGCCGAAGCGCTGCACGTAGAAGACGATCGCCAGGATCACCAGCGTGATGGGCACGACATAGGGTTGGAAGTTGGCCGTGACCGTGTTCATGCCTTCGACAGCAGACAGAACCGAGATCGCCGGCGTAATCACCGCATCGCCATAAAATAGTGAGGCGCCGATCATGCCGATGAACAGCAGAAGCGCCGGCCGATTGGAAAAGGTCGAGCGCACCAGCGCCATCAGCGACAGCGTACCGCCCTCGCCGCGGTTGTCGGCGCGCAGCACGAACAGGATATATTTGATGGTGACAATGATCGTCAGCGCCCAGACAATCAGGGACAGCACGCCCAGAATGTCCTCGCGCGTGGCGATCTCCGCCCCGGCAGAAGCGCGCAGCGCCTCGCGAAAAGCGTAGATTGGGCTCGTGCCGATATCACCGTAAACGACACCCAGCGCACCGAGCATCAGGATAGGCAGTCTCTGCTCTCCATGTCCCTCCACCTTGTGCGGCACGGCCGCGACGGGGTTGGAAGTAGAGCCTGCAGTCTCGTCAATGCTCATGATGCCCTCCTTTCGGGCGGGCGGCCTCTTACGCCTGCTTTCACGCAAGATCAATCGAGATGATTGCATGTGCCCACAAACAGAAACAGGCTCAACAAAGCATTGCCGATAATTCAGCGCTGGCTCATCAACGAAGATGACCTATTTAGGTTCAAGCTCTAGGCGGTGATTAGGGGAACGCGCTGCAGTTTTCCGCATTCCGTCCCAGATTGGGAAACACAGGAGACACAATGCCTTCTTCTTTAAATGCAGTGCCGGCAGTCAGGCGGATCGAGACGGATCGCACCGATCTTTTTGCCTGCGAAATTACCGGCCACGTTTCGGCAGCAGATCTCGAGAACCTGTATGGCCTGCTGGAAGGCGCCTATGCCTTGCATCCGCGCATCGACGTACTCGTGCATTTCACCAACTATGAAGGCGTCGACTGGTCGGAACTGTCAGACGACACGAAGAAGGAAGGTCAGGAGCACGCCAACGCCCATATCCGTAAATGCGCCTCGATCGGCGGTCCGGACTGGGTCTCTCACTTCAGCGGCTTCTTTGCGCCATCGATCGACGTCGAATTGAAGCGTTTCGACGAAGATGAGGCCGAACAAGCCTGGGCCTGGGTCGGCGCAACGCCGAAGCCGCTCGACATCTGAGCCAAGGCCACGGCGGTGGTGATCAACGCACCACCGTCAGCCGCTCGGCCGCACGCGTCACCGCCGTATAGAGCCAGCGCTGGCGCGTGTCCTTGAACGCCCAGCTTTCATCGAACAGAACGACGTTATTCCACTGAGAACCCTGCGACTTGTGCACGGTCAGCGCGTAGCCGTAGTCGAAATCATCGAACCGCTTCTTCAGCTGCCAGGAAATTTCCTCGTCTGGCGTTTCGAACGCAGCCTTCAGCAGCTTGATCTTGGCCACGCCCCGATCGGGATCGTCTTCTTCCGGGGTTACAAGAAGATTGATGCCGGGCTTCACCGTTTCCTTTGAAGACGTCATCACCTTCCACAGCGAACCGTTCAACAGCCCCTTGGACGGGTCGTTGCGCAAGCAAACGAGCTTGTCGCCGGCCTGCGGAAACTCGGCCGTAAATCCCTTAAGCTCGCGCAACCGCGCATTGTAGCGGCGCCGCGTCCGGTTCGTGCCCACCAGCACCTGATCGGCGCCAAGCACGAGATCCTGCGTGACCTCGTCCTTGCTGATCACCTGCGCGGCGCCGAAGTCGCCATACATGAACTCCTTGCCCTCGCGTACATCGAGAGCAAGCTGGATGATCGGATTGTCACGCGCCTGCCGGTGGATTTCCGTCAGCAGATGGTCTGGCTCATGCTCGGTAAAGAACCCGCCACCCGAAATCGGCGGCAACTGGCCCGGATCGCCTAGCACCAGGATAGGAGTGCCGAAGCTCAGGAGATCGCGCCCCAGCGCCTCATCCACCATCGAACATTCGTCGACAATGATCAGCTTCGCCTTCGCAACCGGTGATTGCCGGTTCAGCGCAAAGGTCGGCGACATCGACGTCTTGCCGGTATCCTCGTTCTCCACCGCCTCTTCGCCGCGCGGCCGATAGATCAGCGAATGGATCGTGCGAGCATTGCTCGCACCCTTGGAGCGCAATACTTGTGCAGCCTTCCCGGTGAAGGCAGCGAACTGCACGCTACCGTCGACATTCTCGGCGAAGTGTCGCGCCAGTGTCGTTTTGCCGGTCCCGGCATAACCGAACAACCGAAAGATCTGCGGCTTGCCCGACTTCATCCAGCGCGCAACCGCCTGCAGCGCCTCGTCCTGTTGCGGAGAAAATTTCATACAGTGGTCAGATCGGATTCGTGCCGTCGGAGCAAGTTCCTCTAGCAGCCGAACAGCATGAACACAACAAGAACGCTCAACGCAACATCGGCCACAACGTCGCCGCGAGCATCAGTCCCATAACGATGTTGAACCACTTCAGCCGCTGCGGATCGGACAGAAAGCCACGAAGCGCCACGCCGAAGCCGGCCCAGCAAGACACGGACGGCAGGTTCACCAGACCGAATATCATCGAAATCAGCACAACCGACACGAACGGTGCAGCCGGGTTCGTGTAGATCGCCATTGCGGTCACGGCCATGACCCAAGCCTTCGGGTTCACCCACTGAAAGGCCGCGGCCTGCAAGAAGGACATGGGCTTGGCGCGATCATCCCTAGCGCTTCCAAGCGTGCGCGACATCGCGATCTTCCAGGCGAGGTAAAGCAGATAAGCGCCGCCGGCGATCTTCAGCGCCAGGTGAAGCGCGGGAAAGGCACTGAGCACCGCACCCAGACCAAAGCCGACACCCAGCAACAGCGATACGAAGCCAACGCCGATGCCCAGCATATGCGGGATGGTCCGCATGAAGCCGAAGTTCACGCCTGAGGCCAGCAACATGAAGTTGTTGGGACCCGGCGTGATCGAGCTCACGAAAGCATAGATGAACAGCGCAACAAGCGTGTCGTGCGACATAGGCGGCCTCGATCCAAGGCAAGCGAAGACGGCTTGCGCTCGGCCGGCACATCCTTGAAGAAAACGGATTGGGTGGACTTACATCCCCTGCGGGCCGCGGTTCATCGCCGCCACACCGGTGCGGCAGACTTCCACCAGCCCCAACGGCTGCATGATCGCGATGAACTGCTCGATCTTCGAAACACGGCCGGTAATTTCGAAAATGAAGTGCTCGGTGTTGGCATCGATCACGCTGGCGCGGAACGCTTCCGCCAAGCGCAGCGCTTCCATTCGCTCCTCGCCGGTTCCGCATACCTTCACCAAGGCAAGCTCGCGCTCGAGCGGCTTTTCCTGGCCGAGTTCGGCGGCTCGGATGGACAGGTCGACAACCCGATGCACCGGCACAATGCGCTCAAGCTGGTGGCGGATCTGATCGATGATATGCGGCGTGCCGCGTGTCACGATCGTGATGCGCGACAGGTGGCTCTGATGCTCGGTCTCCGAAACGGTGAGGCTCTCAATGTTGTAGCCACGTCCGGAAAACAGCCCGATCACGCGCGCAAGCACGCCGGGTTCGTTGTCGACCAACACGGAAAGCGTGTGGCTCACCGGCTTTTCAAGCGACTTCTGAATGAAATAGGCCGATCCGGTCGGCTGAAGCTGGGCATTCATGATAACAGTCTCTTCCTAGATCTCGGCCTGTGTTAAACCAGCATCTTGCCCTTGGCGTCGATCGCGTTCGCCACCGCTTCATCCGTCGCCTCGTCCGGCAGCAGCATTTCGTTATGCGCCTTACCTGATGGGATCATCGGGAAGCAGTTGGTGAGGTTGGCGACGCGGCAATCGAACAGCACCGGCTTCTTCACCGACACCATTTCGTTGATCGCATCGTCGAGCTCGTCCGGCTTGTCGCAGCGAATGCCGTGTCCGCCATAGGCTTCCGCCAGCTTCACGAAGTCCGGCATCGCTTCGGTATAGGAATGCGACAGGCGGTTGCCGTGGAGCAGCTGCTGCCACTGCCGAACCATGCCCATATACTGGTTGTTCAGGATGAAAATCTTGATCGGCGCTTCATACTGCACCGCCGTCGACATTTCCTGCATCGTCATCTGCACGGAAGCGTCACCCGCAATGTCGATCACCAGCGCGTCAGGATGTGCGATCTGCACACCGAGAGCCGCCGGCAGACCATAACCCATCGTGCCCAGACCACCGGAGGTCATCCAGCGGTTCGGCTCATCGAAGCCGTAATGCTGTGCCGCCCACATCTGGTGCTGGCCGACTTCCGTCGTGATGTAGGTGTTCGGACCCTTGGTCAGGTCATACAAACGGCGAACGGCATGCTGCGGCATGATCACGTCGCGGTTTTCGCGATAAGCAAAACTGTCGCGCGCCCGCCAGCGCTGGATCTGCTCCCACCATGGCGCCAGCGCCTTGCGGTCGGTCTGACCCGAAGCGCGCCACAAGCGCACCATGTCTTCCAGCACGCGGCCGACATCGCCGATGATCGGCACCTCGACATGCACGTTCTTGTTGATGGACGACGGATCGATATCGATGTGGATCTTGCGCGAATTCGGCGCAAACGCATCCAAACGACCGGTAATCCGGTCGTCGAAGCGTGCGCCGATGCACAGCATGACATCGCAATCGTGCATCACCATGTTGGCTTCATAGGAACCGTGCATGCCGAGCATGCCGAGCCAGTTGTCGCCTGATGCCGGATAAGCCCCGAGACCCATCAGAGTCGAGGTGATTGGGAAGCCGGTCAGTTCCACGAGCTGGCGCAGCAGCTGGCTGGCTTCCGGACCGGAATTGATGACGCCGCCGCCGGAATAGATCACCGGCTTCTTGGCCGTCGCCATCAGAGCAACAGCCTGCTTCACGGCTTCCAGATCACCCTGAACCTTCGGGCGATAAGACGTGCGCGTCACCGTCTGCGGCGGCGTATAGGTGCCTGTGGCAAACTGAACGTCCTTCGGCACATCAACGAGAACCGGACCCGGACGTCCCGTTGTCGCAACCTGGAAGGCTTCGTGCAGGATCGCGGCCAGATCGTTCACATCGCGCACCAGCCAGTTGTGCTTGGTGCAAGGGCGCGTGATGCCGACGGTATCGGCTTCCTGGAACGCGTCGGAACCGATCAGGCCTGTGGGAACCTGGCCTGAAATGCACACCAGCGGGATCGAATCGAGAAGCGCGTCCTGCAGGGGCGTGACGGCATTGGTTGCGCCGGGACCTGAGGTTACCAGCATCACGCCGGCCTTGCCGGTGGAGCGAGCATAGCCTTCCGCCGCATGGCCCGCGCCCTGCTCATGGCGCACCAGGATGTGCTGGATCTCGTCCTGCTGGAACAGCTCGTCGTAAATCGGCAGAACGGCGCCGCCCGGATAGCCGAAGAGGTGCTTGACGCCGTTATCTTTCAGCGCCTGAACCACCATCTCCGCGCCGGTCATTTCGCGCTTGCCGCTATTGTCGCTGGTCATTGTCGTCCCGCTTTTTACCGAGTGTCGTGTGAAGTCGAGGCAATAAAAAAGGCCCCCGAGGGAGCCTTCGTGTTGCGCATGGGGTGCTTTCGCCCGGCGGTTACACCGCCTTGCCCACGCGCCGTCCTACTACGAGAATGAGTGCTGTCTTCATGGTGGTGGACCGTAGAGTCATCTTTCCGAAGCGTCAATCCCCGTTTCAGGCCGAAATCGCGCTATTAATCGGCATACGAGAAATCCGCCGAACTCCGCTTTAACCCTGCTCGCTTAAGTCCATTCAACAGAACGGACGCGAAGCTCATGATGTATGCCGACAAATCCCTGGCGCGAGGCGAAGAAATTTCGCAGGAGCGACGCGCCGAGCAGCAGCCGGACACGCGGATTATCGGTCGTATCATCGCCTGCGACGGCGCCCATGCGACCATCGCGGCTGGCGCTGACGATGCCGATGGCTCCATGCAGTGGACGGTCGGGCGGATGATCTCCGTCAATCTCGGAAACACCCGTACCGTCGGCTTTGTTTATGGCATCGCGACGTCCACGCCGCACTGGGACTCAGGCGTCGAAAACCCGATCGAAGTGAAGATCGACCTGGCGGGCGAGGTGCGCGATACCGCCGCCGGCCCGGTCTTCGATCGCGGCATCACGGCCTATCCGCATCTCGGCGCAGTCGCCCATCGCATTCGCGGCCGCGATCTTCAGGCCGTTTATGATCTTGGCGGCCGCCGCGCGATAACGGTCGGCACGCTGAGCCAGGATGCTTCCATCAGCGCCAGCGTGGCGATCGACGTCGCACTCAGCCGACACTTCGCCGTGGTCGGCACAACCGGCGTCGGTAAGTCGACGGCCGTGTCACTGCTCGTGCGCAAGGCCATCGCGGCCCGGCCGGATCTGCGCGTCTTGATGTTCGACCCGCACAACGAATTCACCACCGCCTTTCCCGACAAGGCGCACCGCATCGATCTCACCAGCCTCGACCTGCCCTTCTGGATGTTCCAGCTGGAAGAGTTCGCAGAAGTTCTGTTTCGCGGCCGCACTCCGGATACGGACGAAGTCGACCTCCTGCGCGAGTTGATCCCGCAAGCCAAGCAGGCCTATCGCGCCAACGCGCAGGTTGGCCTCATGCGGCGGTCGGGCGACAGCGGCAGCATTACCGCCGACACGCCGATCCCTTATCGTCTCGCCGACATCACGCGCCAGCTCGACGAGCGGCTGGGCATGCTGGACAGCAAGGAAATGCGCCCGGTTCTGCGCTCGCTACGCGCTCGCATCGACGCGGCGGTGGCCGATCCCCGCTACCGCTTCATGTTCGCCTCGCGCCTGATCGAAGACACTTTGCATCGATCAATCGGCAGCATGTTTCGCGTTCCGCATGAAGGCAAGCCAATCACCTGCTTTTCCATGGCCGGCATGCCGTCGGAAGTGGTCAACGCGGTTTGCTCGGTTCTCGCTCGCCTCGCCTTCGATCTGGCTGAAGGCAGCGACGGCAAGCTCAAGATCCTCGTTCTGTGCGAGGAAGCCCATCGCTACATGCCGTCGGACCCCGCTCTCGGCTTCGCGCCCGTGCGCCACGCCTTGTCGCGCATCGCCAAGGAAGGCCGCAAATATGGCTGTTACCTCGGCGTCGTCACGCAGCGCCCGGGCGAACTTGACCCGACCATCCTGTCGCAATGCTCGACGGTGTTTGCCATGCGTCTTGCCAATGAGCACGACAAGGCGATCATCCGCTCGGCCATCTCGGATTCGTCCGCCTCGACCCTGTCCTTCCTGTCATCGATGGGCCAGCGCGAAGCAATTGCCTTCGGTGAAGGCGTGGCGACCACCATGCGTCTGACCTTCGAGCAGCAGCCGGCGACGCTTCTGCCGGGACGGCAGGACGATGAAGACACTGGCACCGGTGAAAGCGACGAGATCGATCTCGCCCGCATCATTGATCGCCTGCGCGCGACGCCCCGTGCGGAGCAGACGGACCCAGTTGAAGGCGCGCCGCAGCAGCAGCCGGCAAACCCATCGCCCTTTCCTTCAGCAGCAGAACGGATGGCAGCTCCGGTGCTGCGCGAACCCGAATCCTCGCGCTATCTTCGGCGTTCGACCGATGGACCCTTCGGCAAGCTGTAAGCGGGCAGCCTGAGCGCCGCCGCTACTCGAACCCGGAAATCCGCTGCCATTCCGGCCCGAACTGGTTGCGGAACCAGGTCGACTGCCGCCGCGCATACTGCCGTGTCGCAATCTTGGCGCGTTCGATCGCATCCGCCAACGGCATACGGTCGGCCAGCACTTCGCCAAGCTCGCGCACGCCGATCGCCTTCATCGCAGGCACGGCTGGATCGGGATCGAGCGCCAGCAGCGCCGCCACTTCGTCTAGCGCGCCGTCTTCCACCATTCGGTCGAAGCGGCGATTGATCCGCTCGACCAGAACGGCGCGATCTGGCTCGATCACCCGAAACGACGCGCTCGCACGGTCGATCAGCGCCGGACGACTATCGGCCTGCCATTCCGAGATCGAACGGCCCGACGTTTCCAGCACCTCCAGCGCGCGCACGATCCGCTGCCCGTCGCCCGGGCGTAGCGCAGCCGCCATCTTGGGATCTTCCGCGCGCAAAATGCGATGCAGCTTGTCCGGCCCTTCCTCATGCAGCTTATAGCGCCAGCGGTCACGGATATGCGGCGGGATCGCCGGCATCTCGGCAAACCCCTCCACCAGCCCCCGGAAATAGAGCCCAGTACCGCCAACGAAGATCAAGGGCCGGTCGCCCTGCCGCGCCGCCAGTGCAGCCACATCCCGTAGCCAAGAGCCGGTCGAGAACGCAATTGTCGGCGCTACATGGCCGTAAAGAACATGTGGCGCTTGTTCCAGATCCGCCTCGCCGGGTCGCGCCGTCACGACCCGCAGCACATCATAGACCTGCATGGAGTCGGCATTGACGATCAGGGCACCGCTTGCGCGTGCCAGCCGCACGGCCAGCGCCGACTTGCCGCTGGCAGTTGGCCCCGCTATCAGGGTTGCATTGCGGATCAAGCCCGCCGCCGTCCTCGAACTGTCAGCCGAAACGCCCATGTCCCTCGTCGTCACACTCGTCTGTCATCCCGCGCGCCCAACCCTCACGGCTGAACTTGCCGGCCGCGTCGCGCAAGCGATTGGCGCCGGACCGGCCACCTGGCTTGCCGAAACCATCGCCTGCGATCTCACGCCGGGTCCTGACCTCGATAAGACCGCTATCGAAAGCCTCGGCCGCGAAGCTCTAGCCGAACATCCCGTCGACATCATAGTGCAGACTGCGGAAAATCGCAGGAAAAAAATCCTCATTGCCGACATGGATTCGACGATGATCGATCAGGAATGCATCGACGAGCTGGCGGCCGAAGTCGGCTTGAAGGAGCATGTGGCCGCCATCACAGCGCGCGCCATGAACGGAGAGATCGCTTTCGAGCCCGCTTTGCGCGAGCGTGTCGCCTTGTTGAAGGACCTGGAAACCAGCGTCATCCGCAAGGTCATCGACAGCCGAATCCACCTGGCGTCCGGGGGCCGCACGCTTGTTGCGACCATGCGCGCCAACGGCGCTTACACCGCGCTGATTTCCGGCGGCTTCCTCGACTTCACCAATCCGATCGCCGCCGAACTCGGCTTCGATGAAAACCGCGCCAATACCCTGATCGCCGAGAATGGCTGCTTTTCCGGCCTTGTCGCCGAGCCGATCCTTGGCCGCGAAGCCAAGGCGCAGGCGTTGCGTGAGATTGCTGCCGAGCGCGGTGTGACTCTCGGCGATGCGCTGGCCGTCGGCGACGGCGCCAATGATCTTGGCATGATCCAGTTGGCCGGCAGTGGCGTCGCCCTTCATGCCAAGCCAATGGTCGCCGAACAGGCGGTCATTCGCATCGACCATGGCGACCTCACCGCCCTGCTCTATCTCCAAGGTTATAGCCAATCGGATTTCGTCCATTGAAACCGCTGCACACCAAACGGCTGATCCTCCGCAACTGGGAAGAGCGCGACCGCGAACTCTTCCACGAAATCAACTCCGACCCCGAAGTCATACGCTTCTTCCCCATGCGCCGTGACCGGGCCGCGGCCGACGCGGTGATGGATCGGCTTCGGGCGGAGATCGATCGTGACGGCTACGGTTTTGCGGCCGTGGAACTGGCGCAGACCAGCGAGTGCATCGGCTTCGTCGGCATCCGCAAGGACCCGCGCATTATCAGCCTATCACCTGACGCAACAGAGATCGGCTGGCGCTTGAAGCGCAACCTTTGGGGCAAGGGCTATGCCACGGAAGCCGCGCGCGAGTGGCTGCGTTTCGGCTTCCAGGATTTGGGCCTGGAAGAAATCGTCTCCTTCGCCGTTGCCAACAACACGTGGTCGCTCGCGGTCATGGAGCGCATCGGCATGTGGCACGACCAGAAGGGCGACTTCGACCATGAAGACGTGCCCGACACCCACCCGCATCTCAAGCGCCACGCGCTCTACCGCCTAAGCCGAGACGACTGGAAGAAGCAAAGAGAAGCCGGCACTTAAGCGGCTTTTCGGACTCACTTTCTCAAGCCGCTGAAGCGGGGCAGTTGCCCTCTACAAGGAAGCAATGATGCTCACCGCCTTGTTGATGTCCCTCCTCTTGGCGCAAGCCGGCGACACACCAGCGGCTCCGTCAGACGATACCTACCCGCTTCCCTGCACCTACTGGTCCGAACGCGATCTGGAAACGGTAGAGCACTGCGCCGCCAAGGCAGCCGATGGCTACACAATAGCGCCCGCTATCCTCGCCGACATCTCCTACACCGACGACCTCGCCACCATCACCTTCCCCGGCCATCAGTGGTTTTACCGCCATCGCAACGGCCGCATGGTGGAGGTTCTAACCTACGACAATGGCCCTGACGCCTTCGCGGAAGGTCTGGCACGCGGACGCATCGGCGACGATCTCGTCTACGTCGACAACGACCTGAACGTGAAGATCCGCGCGCCCTACACATTCGGCTTCCCGTTCGAAAACGGCCGCGCCGATGTCTGCACCGGCTGCGTCTCCAAGCCGGTCGGCAACGGAGAATACTCCTACATGGCAGGCGGTCTATGGGGCGTGATCGACAAGACTGGCCGCGAGATCGTACCGCTCACGGAACGTCCCGAAGCTCCCTCGAAATAGCCCAGCGCCCAAGCAGGTCGCTGGGCTACTGCAAGAACCCAGGCTTACTCGATCCGCAGCGTCACGAAGCGCAACTCGCCCGTCTTGGACGCGAGCATCAGCAAGGCATTCTTGCGGCCCTGCTCCTTCAGCGCCTGCACACGGTCGAGAACGTCCTTCGGCGATGCTACGGATTCCTGCGCGATCTCGGTGATCACTTCGCCAGGCTCGATGCCCTTTTCCGCAGCGGCCGAACCCTCGGCCACTTCCGAGATCAGAACGCCAGAGACTTCCTTGGCAAAGGAGAAGGTTTCGCGCTGCTCGTCCGTCAGCTCGCCGATCGTCATGCCGAGCGTGGTGGCATTTTCCACCACATCCGGTTCAGCCGCTTCCGGCGCATCCGTGCCTTCTGCAACCTCGGCTTCCTCGCTGTCTTCGAGCCGGCCAAGCGTCACCTGAACCGTCTGCTCGACGCCCTTGCGCACGATCACGACGTCCACCGCCTTGCCTACCGGGCTGTCGGCCACGACGCGCGGCAGGTCGCGCATTTCGCGCACGTCCTTGCCATCGAACTTCAGCACGACGTCGCCCGGCTGAATGCTGCCATTGTCGACCGGCCCGCCCTTGATGACCCCAGCGACCAGCGCGCCATGGGCGCGGTCCATGTTCAGGCTTTCTGCAATGTCGTCGGTGACCGGCTGAATACGCACGCCGAGCCAGCCACGCCGCGTTTCGCCAAATTCGCGGATCTGCGACACCACACCAGACGCCATCTTGGCTGGAATGGAGAAGCCGATGCCGATCGAGCCGCCCGAGGGCGAGATGATCGCCGTGTTGATGCCGATGACCTCGCCGCGCATGTTGAACAGCGGCCCGCCGGAATTACCGCGATTGATCGCGGCATCGGTCTGGATGAAGTTCTCGAAATGGTTGATGTGCANNTCGTCATAAGGGCCGGAATTGATGTCGCGGTTGCGCGCCGAAATGATGCCAACCGTCACCGTCCCGCCCAGTCCGAACGGGTTACCGACCGCCATCACCCAATCGCCGATCCGCATTTCGTCGGAATTGCCGAACTGTACGGATGTCAGCTTGCGCGCCTTGGCGTCGACCTTCAGCACGGCCAGATCGGTCTTGGTGTCGCGTCCGACGAGTTCGGCCTTGAGCTTCCCGCCATCGGCAAAGATCACTTCGATCGCATCGGCGTCGGCGATTACGTGGTTGTTGGTGACGACGATGCCTTCCTGCGCATCGATCACGAACCCCGAGCCCAGCGACTGCACGTCGCGCGGACCTTGATTCTGGCCTTCGCGGTTCTTGAAGAACTCGTCGAAGAAGTCCTGAAACGGCGATCCCTCCGGCAGTTCCGGCATAGGCACAGGCCCTTGGCCTTCCGTACCCGTCACATGCTGGGAGGTCGAAATGTTCACCACCGCGCCAAGCAGATCGTCGGCGAGGTCGGCAACGGACGCTGGGCCTTGGATCGGCGTCGGCTGCGCCGGCTGCCCCTGAGGTGTCCCGGGAGCAGGCGCCGGTGCGGGCTGTGAAACGGGCGGCACGGATGGTGCGCTAAGCTGAGCAAAGGCTGGAGACAGGCCACTCGTGGTGACAAGCGCCACAGCTGTCAGAAGGCGGAGGCTGGTCCGTACCCCGGTTGACGTCATGACACTTCTCCGATCACCGATGGTCCTGGATCCAGCGCTGGGGATCGTGAGAATCCCGAGCGAAGCAATGGGGTGCATGATTGCGAGAAATGAGGCGCGTTTGCGACCCTCATTTCTCGCTCACCACATAAATCCTGTGTGAAAGGCGCTAGCCCCGGATGACCCNNTTGGTGCCAACCACCCCGCCGATCCGCAACACACCATCGGATGTTCCGCGCACCTCCTCCGCGAGGCGGCGCGCGAAAAACGGAAAGCCGCAATAGATCAGGCCCTCGATCACAAGAACGAGGCCGATCGCGTCCAGAAAATCGTTTCCTTGCGAGAACGATTACTGGGCGGCGGGCGCAGGCGCTGCCGGAGCAGGAGCCGCCGGCGCCGAAGGGGCTGGACTTGCCTGCGCAGCCGGACCGGACGCGGTCGGACGAGCAGGAGCAGGCGATGCCGAACCGGCCCCCATCGGGTTCTGGAAGAAGCGGAAGAAGTCCGAATCCGGAGACAGGAGCATGGTCGTGCCCTGGCCGTTCAGCGCTTGGTCGTAAGCCGACATCGAGCGATAGAACTCGAAGAACTGCGGATCGCGGCTGAACGCGTCGGCAAAGATCTTCGAGCGTTCGCCCTCGCCTTCACCGCGCAGGATCTCGGATTCCTTCTGCGCTTCTGCCGTGATTTCGACGACCTCACGATCGGCACGAGCCCGGATCCGCTGAGCCGCTTCACGACCGCGCGCACGCAGGCGCTCAGCCTCGGCCAGACGTTCGGCCTTCATCCGCTCATAGGTCTGCTGCGACACTTCCTGGGTCAGATCCGTGCGGCGGATGCGGACATCCGTGATCTGCAGGCCAAGCGAAGTTGCGTCAGGACGCAGCTGGTCGGCCACTTCCTTCATCATGTCGCCGCGCTCTTCTGAAAGGGCAGCCTCGAAACCACGCAGACCATAGACCCGGCGCAGAGCCGCGTCGAAACGGGTGCGCAGACGCTGTTCGGCCAGCTGCACGCTACCCGAAACGGCTGAGCGGAAGGTCCGGGCATTCTCGATGCGATAAGCCACGAAAGCATCAACCTCGTAGAACTTGCCGCCCGAAACCTGGACGCGGATATTGTCGAGGTCGAAGCGCATCACGCGGTCGTCCACAAGCTGCACATTGTCAGCATCCAGGAAGCCGAACGGCGCCTTGAAGTAGATGCCGGGCTCGGTTTTCACGTCCACGATCTCGCCGAAGCGCAGAACGATGGCCTGCTGGCGCTCATTCACCACGAAGATCGAGGAATAAAGCAGCAGCGCGAGAACCGCGACGATGATGAGGATTGCGGGAAGACGATTCGTCATCAGTTCGACCCTCCCGTATTCTGGCCCGTAGCCTGACTATGATTGTAGACCGGTTGCGACGTATCCTCCGCAGCCGGGCGGTTCTGCAGCTGCGGCAGCGGCAGATAAGGCACGACGCCCGATCCGTTGCCGCTTGCGCTTGGCTCCACGATAACCTTGTTGGAGTTGCGCAACACGCGCTCCATGGTTTCCAGGAACAGGCGCTGACGGGTCACTTCCGGCGCCAGCGCATACTGGTCGTAAACCGACACGAAACGCTGCGCCTCACCCTGTGCCTCCTGCACGACGCGGTTCTTGTAAGCAGCCGCTTCTTCGCGAAGCTGCGCTGCCTGACCACGCGCCTGGCCGAGCTTCTGGTTGGAATACTGGTTGGATTCTTCCACGAAGCGGTCTTCGTCCTGTTCAGCGCGCTGCACTTCGTCGAACGCGTCGGCCACTTCGCGCGGCGGTGCTGCGTCCTCGATCGAAATCGCATTCACGTTGATGCCCGCCTGATACTGGTCGAGCGTGCCCTGGATGATGCCACGAACCGCTTCGGCGATGCCTTGGCGATCGTCGCGGAAAATGTCTTGTGCCGGACGGCGGCCGACGGCTTCGCGCATCGCGCTTTCAGCCACCTGGCGTACCATTTCCTCGGGATCGGCCACCTTGAACAGGTAGGCAATCGGGTCAGACACTTGGTAGGCCACGGAGAACCGGACATCGACAATGTTCTGGTCGCCCGAAAGCATCAGGCCCGAAGTGTTCTGCCCACCGCGGGCTTCGCCGATATTGACCAGCTTTTCCGCGATGTTGGCGATCTCGACGGTTTCTACCGGCCACCAATGAAAATGCAGACCCGGCTCGGAAAGCTCGGCCTTGGGCTTGCCGAAGCGAAGTTCGACCGCAACCTCATCAGGCTGCACCGTGTAGATGGACTGGATGGCCCAGAAACCAAGAAGAACGATGGCGATCAGGCCGTAAAGCGCTGGGCTGCCACCAAGACCGGTGCCTGCCCCGCCGCCATTATTGCCACCGCCGCCACCCGGCAGCGCGCGACGCAGACGATCCTGGCCACGCCGGATTATGTCTTCGAGGTCTGGCGGCGTACCCTGGGGTCCACTCGGACGATTGGGCTTCTGGCCCCAAGGCCCGTTGCCCCCGTCACCACCGCCGCTACCGCCATTGTTGTTGCCGCCACCCCACGGCCCGCCGCCGCCGTTGCTCTGATTATTCCAGGGCATTCAAGTCCTTTCGAAACACGCCGTGCTTGCGGGGAATTATCGCTCCACCACACCCTTGCCATCTCTATAGGCACCCACAGCCACGCTTTCAACGCGACCGAACAACCACTTGGAAGAAGGTTAAGCGTGTAAAAGCGCTGGACCGCCCTTACGGCGAAGCACGACGGCGCTCGTAAACCACGCAGCGGGTCGGATACTGATCCTTTTCGCCGGCGGGCACTTCAAGGCTCGTGGTTTCCACAAAGCGTTGCGGATCAATGGCTGGGAAGGTCACATCCCCGTCCACATCGGCCAGCACATGCGTGACCCGCAAGCGGTCGGCGATACCCATGGCCTGCTCGAAAAGCTGCCCGCCGCCAATCACGCAGATTTCATCCGCTTCCGGCAGGGCTTTGGACCGTGTGCGCGCCAGAGACAGCGCATCAGCCAGCGAATACGCGATCTCAACGCCTTCAGGATGGTAGTCGCGATTGTGCGTGACGACGATGTTGAGCCGGCCGGGCAAAGGCTTGCCGATGCTCTCGTAAGTCAGCCGCCCCATCACGACGGGCTTGCCCATCGTGTCGGCCTTGAAGCGCTTCAGATCGCTCGACAAGCGCCAGGGCAGTTGCCCGTCGCGGCCCACCACGCCATTCTCAGCGACTGCCACCACAAGCGTCACATCCATGCCCGTCTCCCCCTGCATAACGAGCACCTTAGCAGCTTGCTTTCAAACGGCTACCTCGGCCGCGATCGCCGGATGCGGATCGTAGCCGTCCACGACGAAATCCTCGATGCGGTAATCGTCGATGCTTGCAGCCTTTCGGGTCAGCCGCATGGTCGGCATCGGCCGCGGCTCGCGCGACATCTGTTCCTGCGCAGCTTCAAGGTGGTTGAGGTAAAGATGCACGTCGCCGCCAACCCACACGAAGTCGCCGAGTTCAAGCTCGGCCTGATCCGCCAGCATCATCATCAGCGCCACCGTGCCCACCCAGTTGAAGGGCGCGCCGAGCAGCAGATCGACCGAGCGCTGCATCATCATGCAGGACAGTCGTCCGCGCGCGACGTGAAACTGATACACCATGTGGCAAGGCGGCAGCGCCATCTCACCGAGCTCCGCCACGTTCCAGGCATGAAAAAGCATGCGGCGGCTGGCCGGATTGGTCTTCAGCGTTTCGACAAGCGTCGCGATCTGGTCATGCTCAGCACCGTCCGGCCCCTGCCAGCGCCGCCACTGCTTGCCATAGATCGGCCCAAGCTCGCCCCAGCGCGCCGAGAAATCATCATCCGAAAGGATGCGGTCTTCGAACTCCTTCTGGCTGATCGCCTCGCCTGTCGCTTCACGATACTTGGCCAGCGGCCAGTCGCTCCAGATCCGCACATTCTCCTGCAACAGCGAGCGTAGATCGGTGCAGCCGGTGAGGAACCACAGCATCTCCTTGACCGCCGTTTTCCAGAACACCTTCTTGGTGGTCAGGATCGGCACCTGCCCGTTCGACAAATCGAAGCGCAAGGTCTCGCCAAACAGGGAGCGCGTGCCGACGCCAGTGCGGTCCAGCCGCTCGTCGCCGCGTTCGAGAACACGGGCCATCAGGTCGAGATACTGCTGTTCGGGCGCGTTGAACGCCACAGGCAATCGTTGAAGCATAGTCCAGCCCCCTAACCATTTCTGGTTACGCAAGAAGACACACTGAGTCGCCATCCTTGAGCGAGAGGATATGAATAAGTTGGGGAAACTTTGTTCAAGTCCGAACCGTTCCTGCCACATGGACGCAGCCCTAACGCTGCAAGCGAGCGCGCCCTAAATTGTGCTCAAAGCAACAGGTGACATGCGATGGCGAACCGTACCAAGATGAACTGGTCGGAAGTGACGCCGAAGCCGCTTTGGCTGAACCGTCGCGCCCTGATCGCTGGCATGGGCGCAACCGCCATCGCCTCGCCCGCGCTCGCAAAGATCGCCGCGCAGCCGAGCCGCTTTTCCACCGACGCCAAGCCGAACACGCTCGAAGAAATCACCAACTACAACAACTTTTATGAGTTCGGATGGGACAAGACCGATCCCGCCGCCAATGCCGGCCAGTTGAAGATCGATCCGTGGTCCGTTCAGGTCGACGGCCTTGTCGATCGTCCCGGCACCTATGACCTCGCCGACATCATGAAGGACCGCCCCCTGGAAGAGCGTATCTACCGCTTCCGCTGCGTGGAAGCCTGGTCGATGGTGATCCCCTGGATCGGCTTCGAGCTCGCCGGCCTGCTCAATCGTTTCGGCGTGCAGCCCTCGGCCAAATACGTCGCCTTCCAGACCCTGCATCGCCCGGAAGAAATGCCCGGCCAGCGCGCCGGCGGCATCGATTGGCCCTATGTGGAAGGCATGCGCCTCGATGAAGCGATGAACCCGCTCACCATCATGGCGACCGGCCTCTACGGCGAGAACCTGCCCAAGCAGAACGGCGCGCCCTTGCGCCTCGTCGTGCCTTGGAAATACGGCTTCAAGTCTATCAAGAGCATCGTCAAGATCAGCCTCGTCGCCGAACAGCCGCCAACGACATGGCAGCAACTGCAGCCGAGCGAATACGGCTTCTTTGCCAATGTGAACCCCGAAGTGAACCACCCGCGCTGGAGCCAGGCGACCGAGCGTACGATCGGCGGCGGCTTCTTTGCCAGCCGCAAGGAAACGCTGAAGTTCAACGGCTATGGCGATGAGGTCGCCAGCCTCTACAGCGGTCTCGACTTGGCAAAAAACTATTGATCGCCCGTATCGATGTCTGGCTGAAGCGCGTCCCGAACTGGGCCGTCTGGCTGGCGGGCTTTATCCCGCTTGCCTGGCTGGTCTGGCTCGTCATCAGCAACGATCTCGGCGTCGATCCCGTCAAGGAGATCGAGCATCGCCTGGGCAAGATCGCGCTTTGGTTCCTGATTGGCGGCCTCGTCATCACGCCGCTGCGAAAGTTCGTTGGCCTCAATCTCCTGCGCTACCGCCGCGCGATCGGCCTGCTCGCCTTCATCTATGTTGTGCTGCATCTCATGGCCTGGGCCGTGTTCGACATGGGGCTTCTTCTGAGCCAGGCCGCCAACGACCTGTTCCGCCGCCCCTATCTGATCTTCGGCATCAGCGCTTTTATCCTCCTGATCCCGCTTGCCATCACTTCGAACAAAGCGTCCATCCGCAAGCTCGGCGCAAACTGGCGTCGTCTGCACTGGCTGGTCTATCCCGCCGTGCTGCTCGGCGTGGTGCATTATCTCTGGCAGATGAAGGTGATCCGCACCGAAGGCTGGATCTGGCTCGCGGTCGCTCTGCTGCTCCTGGCGACGCGGATCAAGTTTCCAAAATCCTCCCGCTAAGCACCCTTTGCAGCGCCGGATAACTAACCTATATCAGACCCTGTCAGCTTGACTGACTATGGAAATAAACGGCCGTTGAAATAAGCCATTCGGACCCGGGGGCGGTACCCGGCGCCTCCACCACGAACCGCTCGATGAGCGGCTGGTGCTGGGGGCGAAATAGGATCGACGAGGGTGTAAAGAGCGGACTTTTTCCCGGCATTGTACCACCGTTATCGGGCTACAACTGTAGTTGCAAACGACAACTATGCGGAAGCACGTCTCGCCGCTTAATGCGGTGCGATAGCTTCAAATCAAGCCCTAGGGGTTCGCACTTCTAGGCGGGGTTCGGAGGTACCTGGCAACAGAAACCTCCACTTCTCCCTTTTGTCTGTATCCATCTTCCGTGAAGCCGCACCTTCCCCAGCTTCAAGGCCGCGCCATATCGTTGTGAGTTTACGAGGAAGCCAAGCTTCTCTAAAGCTACGCCAACGATTCAACCGGACCTGCCTGGCTCCATGGCCGAAGACCACATTCGCTACGATATCCTGGCCCAGGAAGCACTGCGCGGCGTCATGCGCAAAGTGCTGATCGAGGTCGCGCGCACCGGTTTGCCGGGCAACCACCACTTCTTCATCACCTTTCTGACGGGTGCGCCCGGCGTGCGGATTTCTTCGCGGCTGAAGGAACGTTACCCCGAGCAGATGACGATCGTGGTGCAGTTCCAGTATTGGGACCTCAAGGTCACCGATACCGGCTTCGAGGTTGGCCTGTCCTTCTCCGACGTGCCGGAAAAGCTGGAAATTCCGTTCGCAGCCGTGCGCGGCTTCTATGATCCGTCGGTCAATTTCGAGCTGGAGTTCGACGTCAAGCCGGTTGAACCGGCCGCCGCTCCCGTTGAGCCCACGCCGATGCTGAAGGCCGTCGACAACAATCCGCCCGCGGAGCCGAAGCCTCTTCCGGTAAAGGCACCCAAGCCCGAAAAGACCAAGAAGGCCCAGGAGCCCGCGCCAAGCGAGCCGACCGAAGACAAGTCGGAAGACGAAGCGCCGAAGGCCGGTGCCGACGTCGTGTCCCTCGACGCCTTCCGCAAGAAGTAGGCGTCATCATGGGCGACATCGTCAATCTCCGCACCATCCGCAAACAGCGCGATCGTGCGGAAGATGCCCGCAAGGCTGATGAGAACCGCGCCCGCTTCGGCCGCACCAAAGCCGAAAAACAGGCGCAAGCCAAAACTGCCGAACGCGCTGAAACGCAGCTCGACAATCACCGTCGCGAGCCCTGATGCCGTCATGAGCGGTGTCCTCAAGCGCTCGGTCACGATCGGCGGTCACCGCACCAGCTTTTCGCTCGAAGCCGCCTTCCACACCGAACTGGAGCGTATCGCAGCCAAGCGCGCTACCAGCATGAGCGCCTTGATTGCCGAGATCGACGCCGCGCGCGATCCCGCTACCAACCTGTCCTCGGCAATCCGCCTGTTCGTGCTGGCCGACCTCAAGGCACGGCTTGCTGGCGGTTGATCGATGCCGCTTTGGCGTTGTGCTTTCAGTCAGAGGATTGCGGCACCACGAGCGCCCCCTATGATCGGGTGTCACCTCTTCTCGGCGCGCGGATGTTCGGGCATGCGAAAGACATCATCGCTCTCGCATCTAGCGGTTATCCTGACGACCACCCTTGCTTCTGGCCACGCACACGCCGGACCCGCAACGATCCCGATGCTGACCGCCGGTCAATGCGGTGACTTTTTGGCGAGCATGCGGAAAAAACCCGGGAGAGCTATCTACATCGGGTGCAGCTATTTCCCGGAGCGGCAGGGTAAACCCCTGCAAGCGATCTATCATGTTCGAGGGCAATACGCCGCTGATGCCGAAACGAGCCTGGTCAGTTCACTTGGTCTCAGCAGACTTAAGCACGTCTGCTGCCAGTGGGAAGCTGGGCCAAATACATAAGGGATGCAGCCGGCATCGGATTTGAGGTCGGAATGTATTCTGGAGAAACCATCGTAACCAGCCGCCAGGAATGGGCGGACATTCCGTATTTTGAGGTCGTCGTCGAAACCTTCACCCAAGAGATTTAATCGTAGAACCTCTCGGAGCCTTGATACGCAACTCGGTCAGGCTTGGCATAACCTTGTGCGTCAAAGATCGTACTGCTTGACCTGAACATGCTTGGCGCGCCCGGCGCCCAGCCCGGCCGTAATCGCACCGCCGCCGATCAACAACAGCAGCCAGGCGCAGGCCACGAAACTGCCGGTCCAGCTATGGATCAGACCAACAAGCAGCGGCCCGAGCGAGGCGATCACATACCCGCCGCCCTGCGCCATGCCCGACAGATAAGCCGCAACACGCGCATCGGGCGAGCGCAACACGATCATCGTCATCGCCACCGCAATCAATCCGCCCTGCCCGATCCCCTGAACAACCGCGAGTATCCAGATCGACCACAGGGGCGCGAAGATGAAGCCGAGCAGCGCCAGCATGGCGCAGCTGATCAGAACGGTATTGATGAGGCGCTGATCGCGGCAGCGCACGGCGATCGACGGGATGACCAGACAAGCCGCAACCTGCACCATCACGTCGGTCGAGACCACCAGCCCGGCCGTCGCCGCATCCAACCCGCGCTCGCGCAGGATCGGCGAAAGCCAGCCGAACACGATATAGGCAAAAGCCGATTGCAGGCCCATGAAGAACGTCACCTGCCAGGCAAGCGGGTCGCGCCAAAGCCCTTCTACCCGGTGCTGTTTATGCGCATGCGCCGCGTTGAGACGCAGGGTTTGCGGTGCCCAGATACAGGCGACCGCTAGAGCGGGCAGCGCCCAGACTGCCAAAGCGAGCTGCCAGCTTCCGAACGCGGTTTCCACCGGCACGGTGATGCCAGCGGCAGCAGCGGCGCCGGCACATAGCGCCATCGTATAAAGCCCCGTCATCATAGCCGCGCGATCGGGAAAGTCGCGTTTTACCAGGCCGGGCAAAAGCACGTTGCCAACGGCGATCGCGGCACCGGACAGAACCGTGCCGAAGAACAGGATCGGCACCCAGCCGAAGCCCCGCAGGCCCGTCCCCAAAGCCAGAACAAGCAGAACCGCCAGTAGAACCCGCTCTGCCCCCAGCCGCTGCGCCAGTCGCGGCGCTATCGGCGCAAAAAGGCCGAGACAAACAACCGGTAGCGTTGTCAGAACGCTGGCGCTGGTCGTGGAGAGCCCGGCCCCCTGCACCACTTCGGGCAGGATCGACGACAGACTGGAAAACACCGGCCGCAGGTTGGCGGCAATCAGAACCAGGCTCAAGCCCAGCAAAAAGCGCGCAGCCGTTGAACGCGCAGGCGTAGCAAGCGGCGCGGGCGCACTGTCGGCTTCCGCGTCGATCAGCGTGATCTCGGTTTCTTCAAAAGAGCCGGCGGGTGATGCGGGTCGTTGGGTCATCAAGCAGCCAAGCCACGAAACGCCTGCCGCTTCAACCGCATTTGCCTCTGGCCCAATCGTTCACGCGCAAATGGTGGACGAGGTAACCTTCGAAAGAAAAAGGCTGACGCGGTCCCACTCGCAAGAGGATACGAGCAAGATCGCGTCAGCACTCAGCCGCTTGAAAGCCTAAAGCGCTTCTTCCTCAAACACCGAATGTCACCCACCCGCTCGCATCGATCATCCATGCTGGGTTCCACGCGATCTCCCAAGCATGACCATCCGGATCGCTGACATAGCCACGAAAGCCGCCATGCGGCGGCGCATCGCCTTTACGCAGCAGGGTTCCGCCCGCAGCCACCAGTTGCTCGATCACAAGATCGACGCCGTGCCGCTCAGGAACGTTATGCGCGAGAGCGATCGCGCTGGGCGCTGCCTGGCTAGCCCGCTGCATGTCACCGTCCAGCCCCGGGTTCTGCCACGTACCGAGCATGAGGCCGTTCATCTGGTAGAAGATGATCTCATCATTCTCGAACACGGGCGTCCAACCGAACCCGCCGACATAGAAGCCGCGCGAACGTGTCATCGACTGGACACCCAACGTGATGACGGAAATCTGTTGTTGCATAGCCAAAATCCTTATCTTGCTCGCGCACCATTGCTGCGAACACTCAAGGTCTTGGGCCGCCTCGAAAGGCAGAAGGACCCGCTTACGCGGGGGCCGGGCCAACCGCACCGACCTAACCTGTTTCAGACAGGACAATGATATGGATCGCAGTGCCGAAATCAAGCAGGCAACGCACAGCCCACCGGGCNNNTTCCACCAGCGCCTGGGGCTGATGGTGGTTGCAGAGGTTGAAGGCCCTGCGTTTCCGGGATTTCGGCTGGCATCTGAAAGGGCGCCGGGGAATTAGCCGGCGGGTCGTTGCGCGATGCTGGTGCCGGCGGCTGGGTCTCAGGAGCGGGCTGCGTGCGGCGTTCTTCCTGCGCTCGTGCTGCTTGAGCCGCGCGCTCGGCTTCACGCCGGGCGGCTTCGGCCGCAGCTTGCGCTGCCCGCT
>DCDI01000023.1:0-216 GCA_002316345.1 Phyllobacteriaceae bacterium UBA1059
TGCTGGCGCCCAACTCCACGCGCACGCTCGCCACCCAATTCTGGATCAAGACCAGCGAACTCGATTATGCCGCCGCAGCTCCTTACGCCCTGATGATGATCGTCCTGTCCCTGCCGCTCAGCCTTCTCCTTTACACCCGCGCGGAAAAGGGCACGACACGATGAGCTTTCTGTCCGTTCGCGCCCTCCGCAAGCAATACGGCCCGGTTGCAGCGCA
>DCDI01000023.1:237-6219 GCA_002316345.1 Phyllobacteriaceae bacterium UBA1059
GCACTGCGATCGTAGGCCCGTCCGGTTCCGGCAAATCCACTTTGTTGCGCATCATCGCCGGCTTCGAAGCCGCCGATGCCGGTACGATCGAACTCGATAACGCAACCCTGGTGGACGACGCCAACGCCGTGCCCGCGCATCTTCGCGGCATCGGCATCGTCTCGCAGGATGGCGCGCTGTTTCCCCATCTCAGCATCGCCGACAACATTGCCTTCGGCCTCGAGCGCCGCTCGCCCGATCGCAAGAAGCGCATCGGCGACCTGATGGCACTGATCGGCCTCGACCTCGCCATGCTGGAGCGCCGCCCGCACCAGTTGTCCGGCGGTCAGCAGCAACGTGTCGCCTTGGCGCGCGCGCTGGCTCGTCAGCCTCGCCTGATGCTCCTCGACGAACCTTTCTCGGCGCTCGATACCGGCTTACGCGAGCAGATGCGCCAAGCCGTCACGCAGATCCTCGGCGACGCAGGCATCACCGCCGTTCTCGTCACCCATGACCAAGCCGAAGCCCTGTCCTTTGCCGATCAGGTAGCTCTGATGCGCGGCGGCCGGCTGGTGCAACGGGGAACGCCCCGCGACGTGTATTTTCACCCTGCCGATCGGGAAACAGCGCTGTTTTTGGGCGACGCCCTGATCCTGCCCGCTATGCTCGACGGTGGCACGGCCTCCACCCCGCTCGGCCGCTTCCCCATCGCCAAGCCTGAACCATCCGGCACGGCCGAAATCCTGCTGCGTCCCGAACAGATCCAGCTTGTTCCGGCAGACAGGGGGCAGCCGCAGCTCGAAATCCTGCATGCAGCCTTTAGCGGCGCCAACTGGACGCTGCAGCTCAGGCTGATCGATCAGCGCAACCATCCGCCGCTGCATCTGCGCGTCAGCGGTGTCGACATTCCACCGACCGGCAGCCGTGTTGGCTTGGCGGTGAAGGGCGTCGCGCATGTGCTTGAAGAAGCAGAGATGAGCCAGCAACAATAAGCCGGCTTCTATTCAGCGGCGCTCTGGTTTTCGGAAAAATAGCCGTCCAGCGCGCCAAGCAGGCGGCGGGCGATCTCGGAGCGGCTGGAATAATAGATGGTCTGACGATCACGCCTTGTTTCCACAAGCCCGGCTTCGCGCAAGCGTGCAAGATGTTGGGAAATCGCGGATTGGCTGAGATTGACGCGTCGCGCCAGCTCGTTAACGGCCAATTCGTCCTGCAACAGGTGATGCATGACCAACAGGCGCTTGGCATTGCCAAGCACCGCCAGAAGCGCGGCCGACCTTTCGGCGCTGTCAATCACGACCTCAGACAATCCTGCCCTCGCGAACTTGATCTTACTCGCCAACGGGCGAGCCCCGCAAAGGGTTGCATGATTGTTGCTCGGCAAAGGGGAAAAACTGCCACCTGGCGGAAAACTCGGCGAAGAGCCGAATTGTATTCCTACGGACGCGCCGCGCCGCCGTCCTCATCAGAACCGTTTTCGGCCATGGCCATCTGAACCAGATCGATCTTTTCCAGCCACATCTCGCAAGCCATCGCCTTGGTGGGAAGTGGCGTGCTGACGCTGCCAAGACCCTGCTCGAGCGCGTCGGCATAATCCTGCAGATCCCGCACAAAGGCATCGCCCTGGAAGCCGGGAACATCGAGGATGAGGCGGCGCACCAGACGCTTCAGGAACTCGTTGTTGAGATCCTGCTGAAGCGCAAACATCAGCATACGCAGATTTTCTGTGCGCGGCATTGCCGGTTCCCCAATGCGTCCCCTCAACGGTGGCCGATAACAGCCTCCAGTCGACCCCTGCCCTCTCCGCAGGCGATCAACCGCGACAGGGTCTTCGCTCCTAGCGCGGCGGCAATTAGCAAAGTGTTAAGGTTTGCGGCAGCGCACAGCTGATACCTGACAAGCCATGCGATGCGGTTTGTCTGATCCAGATCAAAGTGCAGCACTCGCTTCCCCGCTACTCTGCGGCCATGATGGAAAAACCGACAGCCCGAAACAGGATGCTCGCGCCCGGCAAACCACGCTGCGCACCGCGTCCTCAAACGCTTTCATCGGGCAGGCTTGGTTCCGACGGCCAACCGCACCGCTCAAGACGACATCCGATTATCGCTTCGGGAGGAAGTTTCTGATGCCTCGCACTTCGCTTCAGCTTGCTTTGACCAGTCTTGGCACCAGCCATGATGATATGCTGCATCTCTGCGATCAGCTCGAATCCATCGCCGACAGCCTGCCGTCCAATATCGACCGGCAACAATGCCTGCATGTGGCGCGTGCCGTGTGCCGCACGGTTGCCGATGCGCATCGCCTAGAAGAAGCCGTGCTGTTTCCCGCTCTCGAGCCCCTGTCCACCACGCTGAAAACCATGCCGGCCACGCTAGATCGGCTACGTTACGAGCACTACGAGGACATGTGTTTTGCCGAAGAACTGCAGGACACGCTGCTGGCGATCGGCAAGGGCGAGAACCGCCTGTCGGGTGACGCTGCCGGCTACATGCTGCGCGGCTTCTTTGAAAGCGTGCGCCGTCACATCGCCTTCGAGCGCGAATTGCTGACGCCGCTGCTGGAAATGTCGTGGAGCACGACGCCCGCACCACGCGCGGTTGCTTAGACGCTCAGCCGCAGCGGCTTTTCAGGCGCGCCATGTCCATCACGTCGACATGGCGGTTGCCGGTGATCGCGATCACCTTGTCGGCGCGCAGCTTGGACAACTGACGCGACACGGTTTCCAGCGTCAGCCCAAGAAAATCGGCAATGTCGCTGCGCGTCAGTGGCAGATCGAAATGCCGGATCGCCTCTCCCTCGTGGCTTGGATCGAGATGCGTGGCGATCAGGTAAAGGAAGCTCGCGACCTTTTCCGATGCCGTCTTGCGGCCAAGCGTCACCATCCAGTCGCGCGCTTCATCGAGCTCGCGCAAGGTCTGCTGCATCAGCCTGTGTTCGAGGGCCGGATTTTCCGACATCAGCCGCTCGAGTGCTGCGCGCGGCACGCGGCATAGATCGACGTCGGACGCAGCCTCGGCCGTGACCGCGCTTTCCTTTGTGTAAAGCCGCCCCAGAAAATCCGGCGCAAATTGCAGGCCGACGATCTGCTGGCGCCCGTCTTCCAGCGTTTTGGTGAGCTTCACCACGCCGCGCATCACATTGGCATAAGAGTCTACCGGCTGCGCTTCCGACGCCAGTTCCGCACCGGCCTCATGCCGGATCACTCGCGTGATCTTCGATAAGGCGAGCAGTTCGCTTGGCTCCAGAACGCCGCACATGCCGTTATGCCGCGCTTCGCAACTCTGACAAAGCACTGGCTGGTCTGAATTATGAATATCCCTGCGGTCTGCCATCAAAAATTCCGACTTCTTCCCCGCGTTCATCCTCAAACTGGCAAAGAACCTGCCTGGTCCGGTTTGCAATTCACGCGTCTGAGCTTCCGTAAAAGCGTCTCCAACCTTGATCGAGATCAACAACACGAAAGGCGTTGAGGGCTAAGTCATTGACAGCCTGGAGTGTTCCTATGACTGCCGATTTGATTGCCCGTTATGCGGGTCCCGTGCCTCGCTACACCAGCTATCCCACTGCCCCGCATTTCCATGATGGGATCAACGAGCAAACTTACGCGCGCTGGCTTGGTGAAATCAACCCGAACGAACCTCTATCACTTTATCTGCATCTACCGTTCTGCGACAGATTGTGCTGGTTCTGCGGCTGTCACACCAAGCAGGTGATGCGTTACGACCCCATCGCGGCCTATCTCGATGCTCTGAATATGGAGATCGAAACTGTCGCGCGCCACCTAAGCCGCGCACAGCCGGTATGCGCGATCCACTTCGGCGGCGGCTCGCCGACCATGATCGAGCCGGCCGACCTGGCCCGGCTGCGCGCCACACTCGACAAGCACTTCACCATTCTGCCGACCTGCGAGATCAGCGTCGAGGTCGATCCTAACGACATCAACCAGGCCCGCCTCGATGGCTGGGGCGCGTTCGGCGCGACCCGCGCGAGCTTTGGCGTGCAGGATTTCGACCTCAAGGTTCAGCAGAGCATCAACCGCCTGCAAAGCTTCGAACAAACCCGCGACGCGCTTGAAGGTTTTCGCCAGCGCGGCGTCAAATCGGCCAATCTCGACGTCCTTTACGGCCTGCCGCACCAGACGGAAGAAACGCTGGCCGCCACCATCAAGCAGGTAATCAGCCTGAACCCGGACCGCGTCGCTTTGTTCGGCTATGCGCATGTGCCCTGGATGAAGAAGCACCAAACCATGATCGACGAGGCCGCGCTGCCGAACATGGAACAGCGCTTCGCGCAGGCAGCCCTAGGTGCACGGCTGCTCACCGAAACCGGCTATATCGCGGTCGGCATCGACCACTTCGCTTTGCCGAGCGATACAATGGCGCAAGCCGCGCTGAACGGCACGCTGCGCCGCAACTTCCAGGGCTACACTACCGATTCCGCTAATGTGCTGATCGGCTTGGGCGCGTCCTCAATCGGCTCGCTGCCGCAGGGCTACATCCAGTCGATCACCGCAACCGCGCAATATAGCCGCCGTGCTCTGGCCGGCGAACTGCCGGTGGCCCGCGGCTTTGCCCTCAGCGAAGCTGACAAGGCGCGCCGCTGGATCATCGAAATGTTGATGTGCGGCTTCGCCTTTGATGCCGCCGAGCTGCGGACGCTTTATCCTGCCCAAGCTGAAGCGCTGCTTCGCCAAGCCGCCAGCTTCGTTGCCGCCGATCCCGACGATCTCGTCCATATGGAAGGCGAGCGCTTCATCGTCACGCCGCAAGGCCGCCCCTTCGTGCGCGTCGTCGCATCCTGGTTCGACGATTACCTTGCAACCGGTGCCGCCCGCCATTCGGCAGCCGTGTAACGAACCGAGGAAGGAACCGGCCGGACACATGCCCGGCCGTATCCGTCACATATGCAGTGCGTGACCGAGCGCTTTCAGCGCCGCTTCCTGCAAGGCTTCGCCACGCGTCGGATGCGAATGGATCGTGCCGGCAATGTCTTCAAGGCAGGCGCCCATCTCGATCGCCAGCCCAAAGCCTGCCGCCATCTCCGAAATCCCAGCACCCACCGCCTGGATGCCCAGCACCAGATGGTTGTCCTTGCGCGCAACGATGCGGATGAAACCGTCCTCGCGCTCCATCGTCATGGCGCGGCCATTGGCGCGGAAGGGGAAGTTCGCGACGATCGTCTCGAAGCCGGACTTCTTCGCCTCTTCCGGCTGCAACCCGGCTGAAACGATCTCCGGATCGGTAAAGCAGATCGCGGGGATGCAGCGCTTGTCCCAGCTGTCGTTCTGGCCGGCGATCACATTGGCCACCAGCTCGCCCTGCGCCATCGCGCGATGCGCCAGCATCGGCTCGCCCGTCACGTCGCCGATCGCATAGACACCGCGCATGGACGTGCGGCAGCGATCATCGATCTTGATGAAAGCGCGATCCATGTCGAGCGCGAGGTTTTCCAGCCCGAGACCCTTGGTGAAGGGACGACGACCCACCGTCACCAGGATCTTGTCGGCCGAGATCTGGCGAGTAGCGCCCGACGCATCCACCACCTCCACAGAACCGTCCTTGGCGCCCGTCACTTTCGCGCCGGTCAGCACCGTGATGCTGAGTTCATCGAGCCGCTTGGTCACCGGTCCGGTGAGTTCAGCGTCGTAGAGCGGCAGAACACGGTCGGCCATTTCCACGATGGTCACCGCCGAGCCCATCTTGGAATAAGCGATACCAAGCTCCAGCCCGATATACCCGCCGCCGACAACGCAAAGCTTCTCCGGCACCAATTCAAGCGCCAGCGCGCCGGTAGACGAGATCACATCCTCGCCGAATGGCAGGAACGGCAGCTCGACCGATTCCGAACCGGTCGCGATGATCACATGCTCGGCCGTGATCGTATCGCTCTCGCCGTCCACTTTGGCGACCTCGACGGTCTTGCCGTCCTTGAACGTCGCCGTGCCCTCGATCACCCGTACCTTCGCCTTGCGAAGCAGGCCGGCCACGCCGCCGGTGAGCTTGC
>DCDI01000174.1 GCA_002316345.1 Phyllobacteriaceae bacterium UBA1059
GCCGAGCGCGAAAACAAGGCCGGCCGCGATCGCTGCACCGGGGAAGGCCAGCGCTGCCACAACGCCGCTATCGGCCTGGCCGAGAAGCAGCGCGCCGAGCACCACGGAAAAAGCGGCACCGGCACCCACGCCGAGAACACCGGGATCGGCGAGGGGATTGCGCGTCAGCGCCTGCATTACCGTGCCGGCCATCCCCAGTGACGCCCCCGCGATGAGGCCGGCGATCAGGCGCGGAACGCGGATCGAGGCGAGGGTGAGATGCACGGGATTGCTGGGGTCGTAAGCGGTGAGTACGCCCCAGAACTCCGCCGGGCCAACCGTGCGCACGCCCACGCATAGCGTCAGCAACGCCGCTGCGAGTAGAAGCGCAAAAAGGCCGGCACCTGTTTTCAAGGTGCGATGCCTGCCGCAACGGATGACGGCACAGGCGTTTTGGGATCGCCGTCGAGGGCAAGCGCAATGCCGTCTTCGAGTTCGGCGAGCGCGAAGGGCAGGGACAGGATGCTGCCGAAGGAAAGGGCGGCGGCGATCGTTTCGCCGGCAAAGACTTCGCGGCCTTCGCGATGCGCTTTGAGGATCTTACGCATGGGGAGCGCGACGAGATCCGGCACCGAATTGAAGGACGACACCCAAACGAGAAGGTCGGCATCGAGCGCCGACAGGTCTTCGGGCGAAAGCGCGGCGTAGAAGTTGCCTTTGCCGAGCTGGTCGATCTGTGGCACCGGCTGGAAGCCGAGTTCGGCCAGGAACTGCCCGCGGGTGTCGTGCGAGGTAAAGCCGCCGGTTTCGCCGGCGAAATTATAGGCGGCGACGGCTGATTGGCCGGCCCAGTCGGGATGGCGCGCGCGGACATCAGCGAACTTGGCTTCGGTGGTAGCAATCAGCGCATCGGCCTGCGCATCCTTGCCCACGGCGCGCGCGAGTGTGCGCGTCAGCTCGTTCCAGGGTGTGCCGTAAACCGGCTGGTTTGGCGCCTGCATCAGGGTCGGTGCGATCTGCGAAAGTACGGAATATTCCGCCTGCGAAATGCCGGAACCGATGCCGACGATGAGGTCAGGCTGTAGGGACGCGACGGTTTCCATCGACACCTCGCCGGAGATCAGCGTGGGCTGGGCGTCGCCGAGCTTGTCCTTGGCCCAGGGCCACACGCCGAAGGGCTGATCGCCGAACCAGTAGCGGGTGGCGACCGGCACGACATCCAGCGCCAGAAGCGTGTCATGCGAGGTGTAGCCGAGCGACACGACGCGCTTGGCCGGTTCCTTCAGTACGATTTCGCCGAACACATGGGTGAAGCGGATCTCGTCTTGCGCGAAAGCGGGGCGAACAACGGCTGAGGCGGCCATGCCGCCGAGCACAGCGCGGCGCGTGACCTTCAACGGCGGTACGTCTTTCACAATCAACACCCTCGTGCAGCCACCCTTGCCTTCGCCGTGCCGAAGAAGAGTAAAGATGTCAACATTTGCCGCGCGGGGAAGCGGATCGTGGCAGGAGAAATAGCGGTGGCGCGCATCGTCGACTGCTTCCTGAATGATCATCGCAGTTGAAAAACCATGCAGCGGCACTTCGCCACCAGAGTGCCAGATTGACAAATGTCGAGTGATCTTCGAGAATTGTCGAGAGGTTAGCCGCAAGCGTGTTCTGCGGCTGGTATTGGCCGGCGTTTGCTGCATTTGTGGGCGTGGCCAAGGAGGCGAGTTTGGTGTCACTGCTGAAGGTCGAGGGATTGCGCAAATCCTTTGGTGGTGTCCACGCCCTGAAGAACGGCCAGTTCGAACTGGCGGCCGGCTCGGTCCATGCGCTTTGCGGCGGCAACGGTGCCGGCAAGTCCACCTTCCTGTCGATCCTCATGGGCATCCATCACCGCGACGGCGGCAAGATCTGGCGCAATGGCGAGCTTGTTGAATTCTCCAGCCCGGCCGAAGCGCTGGCATCCGGCATCGCCATCATCGAGCAGGAACTGAGCCCGATCCCCTTCATGACGGTGGCCGAGAACATCTATCTCGGCCGCGAACCGCTGAAGCGCTTCGGCGGCATCGATTTCCGCGCCATGAACGCAGCTGCGCAAAAGCTGCTCGACGATCTCGAATTCGATATCCGCGCCGACCAGCAGATGGCGAGCCTGTCGGTTGCCAAGATGCAGCTGGTGGAAATCGCCAAGGCGCTGTCCCATGACGCCGAAGTCATCTTCATGGACGAGCCGACTTCCGCCATCGGCGAACGCGAAGCGCAGCACCTGTTTGCGGCCATCGAAACGCTGAAGGCGCAAGGGCGCGGTATCGTTTACGTGTCGCACCGCCTTTCGGAGATTTTCCAGATCGCGGACGCCTACACCGTGTTCCGCGACGGCGCTTATGTGTCGAGCGGCAATCTCGCCGATGTGGACCGCCCCGCGCTGATCGGCATGATCGTCGGCCGCGAGCTTGGCGAAGAATACATCAAGACCAACGAGCCGACAGCCGAGATCGGCCTCGAGGTTCAGCAACTCCAAAGCCCGGCCAAGATCGCCGACATCTCGTTCCAGGTCCGCAAGGGCGAGATCTTCGGCATCTACGGCCTGATGGGCTCGGGCCGCACTGAAATCTTCGACAGCCTGTTCGGCCTCGATCCCCATTCCACCGGCCGCATCCTGCTGGATGGCACGGCGGTGAAGATCGGCCAGCCGTCGGATGCGATGGCTGAAGGCATCGCGCTCGTCACCGAAGACCGCAAGAAGACCGGCCTCAACCTCACCGACAGTGTGCGCGGGAATATCGGCCTCGCCAGCCTGCCCGAGATGAGCCCGTCCTTCGTGATGCGCCGTCGCGAGGAAGCGGCTGCGGCCAAGGCGATGATCGAGCGCTTCCACATCAAGGCCGCGCGCGACACGATGGCGGTGTCCGGCCTGTCGGGCGGCAATCAGCAGAAGGTGGTGCTCGGCAAGTGGTTTTTGCGCAATCCGCGCGTTCTCTTGCTCGATGAACCGACGCGCGGCGTCGATGT
>DCDI01000184.1 GCA_002316345.1 Phyllobacteriaceae bacterium UBA1059
GCCGCGGGCTTCGGCCAGGGACCTTCGCGCAGCGCGGGTCCCGCAGCCTTCACCGCGCGGTCGACGTCGTCTTCTCGCGCTTCGGGCATCGAGGCCCAGACTTCGCCCGTGGCCGGATCGAGGGAGTCGAACCGCGCGGCCCCATCCTCGAAGCGACCGTCGATATATTGCTGGAACCCCTGCATCGGCTTCATCCGAACGCAGGCATGACGTCGGCGATAAAGCGCTCGAGCGAAGCCTTCTTGCGCTCGAAGCTCATCCCGGTGTCGATCCAGAAGGAATATTCGTCATAGCCCAGCTGTTCGTAGACCTTCAGGCGATCAATTATCTCTGAAGCCGAGCCTATGGGCAGGTTCTTGCGCATCATGTCCGGCGAAAGGTTCGCGTTTGCGGCAAGCTCTTCTTCGGTAAGCGGCTGAATGAGGCCTTGGCTGACGGGACGCTCGTTCTTGAACCACGCGAAGAAGTAATTGTAGTAGGTGCTGATCTCGCTTGCCGCCTGCGTGATGTCGGCTTCGTCGCTGCCGACATAGGTGTGGAGCAGAAGCATGATCTTGGGACGTGCGACTTCAGGCGCCTTTTCGCATGCGGCCGTGAAACGCTCCATCAGGCTCGCGATCTCTGTTTCGCCGTTGAAGAGTGGGGTGCACTGCACGTTGCAGCCGTTGGCGACCGCAAACTCGTGGCTGTTCGGATCGCGCGCCGCGACCCAGATAGGCGGATGCGGCTGCTGGACGGGCTTGGGCGCCGAAGTCGTGGACGGGAACTTCCAAAACTCGCCGTCATGGGCGTAGTCGCCGGCCCAGATACCCTTGACCGCGGGGATGAGCTCGCGCATGCGCTGCCCTGCGCCCCAGGCGTCAAGGCCGGGCATGAGCCGTTCGTATTCAAAACTGTAGGCGCCGCGTGCGATGCCGATATCCAGACGGCCACCCGTGATGATGTCGGTCATTGCGGCTTCGCCCGCAAGCTTGATCGGATGCCAGAACGGCGCAATCACGGTTCCAGTGCCGAGCCTGACATTGCTCGTGCGACGCGCAAGGTCGGCTATGGTAACGAACGGGTTCGGCGCGATGGTAAAGTCCATCCCGTGATGCTCGCCTGTCCAGATCGCATGCATGCCTGCCTTGTCGGCAATCTCGCAGAGCGCGATGAACTCCTCGTACAGCTCCTGGTGATTCTGGCTGGCATTCAGCCGCTCCATATGAACGAACAGCGAGAACTTCATGACTTACCCCCTGTTTGCCACGGCATGGACGCGGCCTTTTTCTTGATTGCCGAAGTAGATGCCAAACTCGTTCAGCGTGCTTTCCTGGGCGTATCGCTTCAACAGGTCGCGAACCGCCGGATTGGGCACGTCCTCGAGCGGAAGCTGGCTGAGGGGGAACATGCGCCCGATTTCCGGTTGGCCGTCCCCTAAAGCCGCCCGGTAGACGACGCGGTGCTGCCCGGTTTCGCTGTCGTCATAGACGGAATAAAGAAGGCCCGACCTGACATTCACACCGAGTTGCTCGACCATGAGCGGCTCAAGCGCAGGCTGGGCAACATCGGGTTTATCGAAGAATGGCAGCGTCCAGCCGCCTAGCTTGCTTGGGACCAGCAGGATCTGGCCGTCTCGCTCCACGACGGCCCCGATCTCTACCGCGCCGTCCACATTGGCCAGCAGCTTGTTTTCGGTCAGCGCAGGCGTGAAGTATCCGCCGCGAGCATAGCCCAGGCCAGTCTTCCCGGAATTGTCGAAGGCTTCGACCCTGCCAATCATTACGACGTGGTCGCCCGCATCAATGCGCTCGTGCACTGAGCAGTCGAACCAGGCAGCAGCATCGTTGAACACGGGAGATCCGTGCGGTCCTTCCTTCCACTCGACCGCTGCAAACCTGTCCTCGACAGGGCGGGCAAAGGTATTGGAGACGTTCTTTTGGCCTTCTGAAAGAACGTTAACGCCGAACCCTGTTACAGCCATGAGCGTCGGGAGATTGCGGGACGTCTTAGCAAGGCAAACAAGAAGGAGAGGCGGATCAAGCGAAACGCTGGTGAAGCTGTTGGCAGTAAAGCCGATCGGCGCTCCCTCGCCATTGACAGCGGTCACTACGGTGACCCCTGTCAAGAACGCCCCGAAAGCGTCCCTCAGCGCCCGTGTATCAGTCATTGCCTTCCTCCTCCCAGGTCAGCCAGTCAGCAAGGATGCGGTTCACTTCGTCTGGAGCAGTCAGGTTCACCATGTGGCGATGCCCGGCGATTACCGCTACCCGGCCGTGCGGCGCAGCCCGCGCCATCTCTTCGGCCATTTCGGAAGTGGAGTTCCGGTCCCCCTCGCCTGTCAAAAAAAGCGCCGGACAGCGGATTTCGCCCCAGTAGCCGGAATAGACGGAGTCTCCTGTTGAGAAGGCTCGGTAGGCTGCCGCATAACCTTCGGCATCTACGGAACGCAGCAAGTCGCTGACCAGTGCATACGCTTCTGAACTTTTCTCTTCTTCCTCGAACCAGCGCTGCAACGGAGCCTGGGGATCGAACAGTCCGGACGTAATCTCGGTCGCTCTTGCCTCAACCGCACTGCGCGCCTCAGGCGTCCTCCTGTGAACGCCATTCAGGAGCGCAACGCGCTTCAAGGTGGCGGGAGCGGTAGCCGCAACGCCAGTCGCGATCAGCGCGCCCATCGAGTGGCCGACCAGGTTCATGGCCGGTAGGCCAAGCTCCGCGGCGAAGCGGTGAAACCAGGTCACGTAATCTCCAAGAGCAGGCTGGCCCGCCAGCGGGGACGAGCAGCCGTGTCCCGGGAGGTCGACTGCAACAACCCGGTGCGTGCGGGACAGGAAGTCGATCTGAGGCTGCCATGCCTCGATCCTCATGCCGACGCCATGCAGCAGCACGACAGGCTCGCCTGACGCATCGTGGATGTCGACGAAGGCAGCACCTGAAGGAGTTTTAGACCGCTGCAGGGTTCGCGACATCGGCGCCGAGCTCTTTCAGGTCCTGGTAGCGGTCACCAATACGATGGTGCGGACGGCCTCCGATCGATGCGCCTAGAGCCACGACGATTTCGTCTGCCGCGGGAGCGTCAGGTACGGCGCACTGGATCGTCAGGTAATGGGAACGGCGTCCCTCGTCGTTCTTGTCCATCAGCGGGATCATGATCGGAGCATTGGCAGGGCCGCGGGTGTTGCAGAACGCCAGATATGACTTTGCGCCTACGGCAGTCCTGTAATGGTTCCCGAAGCGAAGCGTGTGGATGAGGGCCGAGGCGTGCTCGATCTCCCCATCCAGACCAACCACAGCCGCCTTGCCATAGGCTTCGACCGCATCCCCAGACCCGGCGGTCTCGATGACCATCCTGGTCAGCAACTCGCCCAGCACTGGAGCCACGGCATGGATCTCGGGGCGCAGATCCTCGACAAAGCCGCGTCCAGCCCAAGGATTCTTGAGGACCGCTACAGCAGAGATCAGCTTGAGCGGTGTTTCAGCCTCTTTCCCGCCTTCGATCATGGTCGTCTCTACGCTCAGGAGCGTTTTCCGTATCAAAGGCTTCACGTCTAAAATCCTTCAGCAAACTCTCATTCCTGTATGATGGTATACCATAAGATCATATGTCAACTCACTTGTGTGAAGTTTGTCTGCGGAGTACATTCCCTGAATGGATAAGACTGTTCAGAACCTGGCTTCCCTTCGCATCGAAACCGCTCCCGCTACGCTGAGGGAAATCGCCTTAGGGCGCATGCGACGCGCGATCATAAGTGGCTTGTTCGAACCCGGCGGACGGCTCGTGGAACGATCGCTATGCGAACAGCTTGGCGTTTCCAGATCCGTCATCCGGGAGGTAATCCGGCATCTGGAAGCCGAGGGCCTCGTGGAGATGCTTCAAAAGCAGGGCCCGATCGTCGCTCGGCTTGACTGGAACGACGCGCGGCAGATCTACGACATTCGCGCCTCGCTCGAATCCACCGCAGTGTCAGACTGTGCACGGATTGCCGACGCCAAGGTCAAGGCCAGCCTCAAGAAAGCGCTTAACGAACTTGACCGCGTGTCGCGGCTAAACTCGCCGCCCGGCATTCTTGACGCGACGACGGAGTTCTACAGGATCATCTTCGAAACAAGCGGCCATAGCATCGCCTGGGAGATAGTTACCCGCCTGAACAGCCGCATCTCACGATTGCGCGTCATGACGCTTTCCAGCGCCAATCGAACCACATCGGGCCCGGCTCAAATCAGGGAGATATTCCTAGGAATCGAGCGCAACGACCCGGACGTTGCATCAGCTGCCTGTCGTGAGCACGTCGCCGCAGCAGCCGGTATTGCCGCCGTCATCCTGCAAGGTGACAAGTCTTCTCCTGATGCAGGCCTCTAAAAGGATATCGGTCGAGGGCTCGATCATCAGAAGGACCATTGTCGCTCGGTGCGCTTGGCAACACTTAGCTAGAGTTGACGTCCTAGGTCGCAGAAGAGGTTTTCAGATACTTGAGGAAGCTCTGGGCCAACGGTTCCAACTTGGCTTGTTCGACGGTGCATAGTAGAAGGCGCAGGATCGCACTTGCGTCCGTCAGCCGCAGCCAAGCCAAAAACATGGATCGCCGGGCGAAGCGGGCTGCGAACTCTGGCATGATGCTGATCCCGACCGCCGTAAGCGACTGTCCGCGTAACGCTTTCGAAGTTTCCTAGAAGCACGCGTGGACGCACGCGGATGGACCCATGGCACAGCTGTGTCCGCTTTCGTCGAATAATCGCCAGAAGCAACCGGTATGCAACCACCAGGTCAGGCCGCAGCCACTCCTTAGCGGACGGAGAGCCGGCCGAAGGCAGTGGACGCCTATCCCACTCTCATGATTAGCCACCTTAGCTAACACGTCGACCATACAGACAGGGCTGTTCTAACTCGTAGTTTTCGACGCAATCCTGCAGCAGCAACTTTTGCTGGCGATTGCTACCCCAGGCTGAACGGCTCATTCCGGCGCCTCCATCAGCGCAAGAACACTAACACTTCACGCCGTTTTCAGACAGCCTCCACTAAAAGACGCGCCCAGCAACGTTTGAACGGCGTTCCTCTCACGGCTTCGGCTTCGCGTATGGGGATCAAATGGTCTCCCTATCCGTCTGGCCAGATCATGGGTGGTCCGTTTGCTTTCCAGCTATTGCGCAACACAACCTATCTAGGCTTGCGTCCTCGGTTTAAGCCGTTTTTCGTCCACAAGCCTTTTGCCGCCGATTGCACTCTGGAACCGGCCGCAACTTTGCTCCCATTTGCTTCCGATCTGCTTCCGGACGTCAAAACCCCGAACGCGAAACGCCTCCCAAAGGAGGCGTAAATGATTGTGTTTGTTGAGATTTTTTGGTTGCGGGGGCAAGATTTGA
>DCDI01000253.1 GCA_002316345.1 Phyllobacteriaceae bacterium UBA1059
CGACGCGCTGCAGCTCACGCCGCTGCTCGACCTCGGCATGCGGCTCGGCGAAGCGTCGGGCGCGTGCCGCGCGGTCAACATCCTGCGCGGCGCGATTGCCTGCCACAACGGCATGGCGACCTTCGCCGAAGCCGGCGTGTCGGACGGCTAATCATGCGCAAGCTCCTCGTGATCGGCATCGGTACCGGCAATCCCGAGCACATGACCATGCAGGCGATCAACGCGCTCAACCGCGCCGATGTCGTGCTGATTCCGCGCAAGGGCGAGGCCAAGGATGACCTAGCGCAGGTGCGCCGCCAGATATGTACGCGCTTCATCACGGAGGTGAAAACGCGAATTGTCGAGTTCGACCTGCCGGTGCGCGATCAGTCCGGCGAGTACCGGCAGGGGGTCGACGACTGGCATCACGCCATCGCCGAAACCTATGCTGAGCTGCTGACCTCCGAAACGGCGGAAGAGGGCGCCGCGGCCTTCCTTGTTTGGGGGGATCCTTCGCTCTACGACAGCACGCTGCGCATCATCCAGCGGCTAGAGCGGATCGCGCCCTTCGACCTCGCTATTGAGGTCATCCCCGGCATTACCAGCATCCAGCAGCTCTGCGCCAGCCACCGCATTCCCTTGAACAGAATCGGTGACCCCGTTGTCATCACCACTGGCCGCCGTCTGCGCGATGGCTTCCCGGCCGGCGCCGACACCGCGGTCGTGATGCTCGACGGCGAATGCTCGTTCCGCCATCTGGCTGTGGCCGATTTCCGGATCCACTGGGGCGCCTATCTTGGCACGCCGGATGAGGTGCTGATCGAAGGACCGCTCGCCGACGTCGCCGACGAGATCGTCGCGCGCCGCGAACAGGCTCGGGCGCAGCACGGCTGGATTATGGACACCTACATCCTCAGACGGATCGCCGGCTGATCCTCAGGCGTGCAGCGCCGACTGCGGCAACACGAAGGGCATCCCAGCGGGCGGCACCGCACCGACCCGCAGCGCACAGCCGAACACGTCTGCGATTAGCTCGTCCTGCAGCACCGCATTCGGCGCGCCTGAAGCCGCCACCTGTCCCTGCCGCATCACCGTGACCTGATCGGCGAACATCGCCGTCAGATTGAGGTCATGCAGGATAGCAATGACCCCGCCGCCATCAGCCGCAAAATCTCTAGCGATCTTCATGATCACCAGCTGGTGGCGGATATCGAGGCTCGACACGGGCTCATCGAGCAGCAGATAGCGCGGCGCGCCATCCAAGACCGGCGTCCAGACCTGGCACAGCACGCGCGCCAGTTGAACCCGCTGCTGTTCGCCACCGGAAAGCTCCTGATAGAAGCGCCCCGCAAAACCCTCCAGATCGACGCGCTCCAGCGCCAGTTCCGGCAGATGCTCGCCCTCACTTGCGCGCGCCCCCGAGCGGCCGTTCAGCAGCCCAAGCCGCACGATCTCGCGCACCGTGTAAGGAAACGACAGCGTCGTGGATTGCGGCAGAACCGCGCGCATGGATGCGGCCTGCCACGGCTTCAGCACGCCAAGATCGTGGCCGTTGATCGCGACCTTGCCGGATATCGCGACATCGCCGCAGATCGCGCGCAGGAATGTCGTCTTGCCCGAGCCGTTCGGCCCCACGATCGCCGTCACCTTGCCAGCCGGCGCTTGCAGAAACGCATCGCGGATGATCGGGCGACCACCAAGCGATACGCCGACATTGCGGGCTTCGATCATCGTCGCGCTCATAGGTCGAGCACTCCGCGGCTGCGTAGCAGGATCCACAGGAAGAAGGGCGCGCCGAACGCTGCCGTGACGATGCCGATCGGCAGTTCGGCCGGCGCCNNCGATCGTGCGGCTGACGGCATCCGCCAGCAAAAGCAGCGCCGCTCCTAACAGCGCCGACGCCGGGAGCAAATAACGGTGCGACGGGCCGATCGACAGGCGCAAAAGATGCGGCACCACGATGCCGATAAAGCCGATGCCGCCGCTGACCGCCACCGAAGAGCCAACAGCTGCCGCTACAGCAACGATAGCAATGTTCTTGAAGCGCTGCACCGGCACGCCAAGATGGTTCGCCGCGGCTTCGCCCAGCGCCATCGCATCGAGGCTGCGAGCGAGAAACGGTGTCGCCGCAAGGGCGAGTACGATGATCGGTGTCGTTGCCGCGATCTTGGTCCATGTCGCACCGGCAAGCGAACCCAGTCCCCAGAAGGTCAGGTCGCGCAGCTGGCGGTCGTCGGCCCAGAAGATCAGCAAGCCCATGAACGCGCCGGCCAAGGCGGCGATTGCAATGCCCGCCAGCAGCATGGTTGCCACCGATGTCTGGCCCTGCCGTGTCGCCACACGGTAAAGCACGATGGTCGAGGCAAGGCTGCCGAAGAAGGCGGCGACAGGCAGGGCATAGATGCCGAGCCAGGAGAGCACCGGTGCAATCATCCCGCCACCGAGCACGATCACGATCACCGCGCCTAGGCTGGCGCCAGTGGACACGCCGATCAGGCCGGGATCGGCCAACGGGTTGCGGAACAGTCCCTGCATCACCGNNATCCTCGATGATCAGCCGGTCGCGCGACGACACCGCGCCATCACCGCTGATCCAATGCCAGACGACGGCCGCGGCCGAAGCATCCGAGCTGCCCCAGCCCAGGCTGAAGTGTCCAACGCCCGCCAGCACGGCCAGGAGC
>DCDI01000254.1 GCA_002316345.1 Phyllobacteriaceae bacterium UBA1059
TCGACAAGGCCGATCGCTTGGGCCTGCGCCGCGCCCGCGTTGTCGATGCCGGTCGTCGCACCATCGAAGTGCAGGGCCGTGATCGCCGCGGTGATCGCCGCACCATCACCTTCGGCCGCGACCGCGGTTGCCCGGTATTCTGATCGACCGGCAGGAATGAGAAAGGGCCGTCCACTGGGCGGCCTTTTTCTTGTGCGCGCTGTTAAGTCAGTGACTGCAAGCGCAGCTTGTAGCAATCGAGCAGGTGATGCAGCGCCGGCTTGTGGCCGTCGGCTGCGGCATCCAGCGCCATGCTCCACAGCCCGATCTGAAAGCCGAGATAGCAGGGCACAAGCAGATCGACGAGGTCGCGTTCTATCGTCCTGTCGCGCAGGCTGACGACCTGGCTGATAAGAAGGCTGCTCTCGGTCGCGGTCAAATCATGCTCGACGATCGCGCCGGCAATGTCCCAGGCGATGTCCTGACAGCCGACAAGATCATGCGCGCTGCTGTGATCGAGCGCATCCATCTTGATCAACTGACTATTTGCGCTCACCCGCCATTCCCATTGATGCAAACGATTGTCCGTATCGACCGGATGAACCAGCCGCTGCATGGTGGCCGCATCTTTCGTCAGACGTCGAACACTTTCGGCCGCCTCCTCACCGAAGGCTTGTCCTGCATTGAAGGTAGCCACATCCGCCAGCAGGGTCAAAGAAGCCCCTTCGTTATGCGCGGGCAAAGTCGCGCGAAGGGCAAGGTAGCGGACGAGCGTGTCCAGTAGAGCCGCGCGATCGTAGCTGTCGGTCAGGGGCTCGCTGTCGATCCATCGCTCGACGATCATGCCGTGCAGGGTTGCGATCGGTTCAACGGCGAAACCAGCCGCGAAGAGCGTTTTCGCCACATCGAACTTCCGCTGCCCTTCTGATCCCAGACCAGCGAATTTCGATAGGAACGATCCGTCAGACGTATGCGCCAGGAACTTTCGTCGCTCCAGCCGCGCATCCACCGGCGACGCATCGCTTTGCCCTTTCCACTTGCCCCATGAAAGATCCTGCAACGGACAATCGAGCGGCCCGAGCAGGTCGGTGATCCATTCTTGAAGCCTGCCTTCGTGCAGAAACGTCACGTCGAAATCTCCCGTATTACGCGGCGCCACCTGCCAGCGTTGGCGATGCTCCGGAGACGCTTGTCCGCCCGGTTCGCCGCCGTGACTGGGAAAGAAGTGGATGCGATCGCGCTCCACTCCGCCACCTTCCAGCCAGTCCGCCACCGCAAGAAACGAACTGCCCGAGAGGCCCGGCCCTTCATCCACGATCGCGATCGGCGCTTCGCCGCGAGCGAGCACGGCTTTGAGAAGCTGCGGATCTGCCTCGATCCTTCGGGTAAACGGATCGCCGGTTGGACGCAGGCTGATCGGCGCTTGCGCATTCAGCGCCGCAGCCACGAGGCATGACAGGCTGAGCCCTATGCTGCGGATACCGATGACGATCGTGTCGGCACCCAGGCCAGAGGCACGAGCCGCCTCCAGATAGGTTTCCGGATAAAGCGCATAGATGCTGTAGCCTTCCGCACTGCGCGTGGTGACTTCACCGGGTTGATCACGCGCGAAATCTGCCATCGCGCTGACAAGGGCGGCCGGCACATCCTGATCAACAAAGCCCGTTCGCCAGCTGCTTTCCACGGTCTTGGCAAGGTCGAACAGCAGCCCGGTCAGTCGCTCCTGCTCCGGCGTTTCGGCATCGAAGCCGCGTTGGTGGAACGCAGCATCGATCAAACCCTGGATGAGTTCCGACGCATCCACGAAGGCCCTGACGATCTCGGCATGACGCACAATCCCTTGAGGGTAAGCTCTCAGATGATCGAGCGTCCCGGCGATCCGCGTTGCCAGATCATGCGTTTTGCCGGCTCGTTGCGCGTCGCCATAAATCCACATGGTCAAGCCTTCTGCCGTCTCTTCGTGACGGGCAATGTCAGTGCGATTTGCCGGGCGGCTGGAAGGAACAATCCAGGGCCCTACAATGTTGAGCCATGTACTTAGCTCCGTAGATCGGGAATTGTATGGGTTCCAGAAAAGTCCGTGTCGCAATCGTCGGCGTCGGCAATTGTGCGTCCTCCCTCGTTCAGGGTCTGAACTACTATCGTGAAGCGAGCGGCAACGAGCCCGTTCCTGGCCTGATGAATGTCGACCTCGGGGGATACCATGTCGGCGATGTGGAGATTTGCTGCGCCTTTGATGTCGCGGACACCAAGGTCGGCCGGGACGTTTCGGATGCGATTTTCGCGGAGCCCAACAACACCTTCAAGTTTGCCGGCGTCGATAAAACCGGCGTAACGGTTCAGCGCGGGCCGACCATGGACGGGATCGGCCGCTATCTCGAAGACACGGTCACAGAGTCGTCCGAACCCGTTGTCGACGTGGCGGAAATCCTGCGCCAGAGCGGCGCCGACGTCCTGGTGTCCTATCTGCCGGTCGGCTCGCAGAAGGCCAGCGAGTTCTATGCCGAGCAGGCGCTGGAAGCCGGCGTCGCGCTGGTCAACTGCATCCCCGTCTTCATCGCGTCGCAGCCGGATTGGCAGCAGCGTTTTGCCGACAAGGGCGTGCCGATCATCGGCGACGACATCAAGAGCCAGGTGGGCGCCACCATCGTGCACCGCATGCTGGCTAATCTGTTCCGCGAGCGCGGCGTGAGGCTGGACCGCACATACCAGCTGAATTTCGGCGGCAACACCGACTTTCTCAACATGCTGGAGCGCGAGCGGCTGGAATCGAAGAAGATCTCCAAGACCCAGGCGGTCACCAGCCAGATCGACGTGCCGCTCGAGGCCGGAAATGTTCATGTCGGTCCGAGCGACCACGTGCCTTGGCTCACCGACCGCNNTGGGCCTATATCCGCCTGGAAGGCACGACGTTTGGCGGGGTTCCACTTAATGCCGAGCTTAAGCTGGAAGTCTGGGATTCGCCCAATTCCGCCGGCGTGGTGATCGATGCCGTGCGTTGCGCCAAGCTCGCAATGGATCGCGGCATTGGCGGCACGCTGACGGGGCCGTCCAGCTACTTCATGAAGTCGCCGCCGCAGCAGTTCACGGATGCCGAAGCGCGTGAACGCACGCTTGCCTTCATCGGCGGTGAGAATGAGCCTGCCAGACCCGGATCAGCAGTCGGTTCGCCTCAGTGACCACTACGATCTTCCTCGTCCGTCATGCCGCGCATGACAATGTCGGCAGCTTTCTCGCCGGCCGCATGCCCGGCATCCGGCTGGGCGTGGACGGCAGGGCGCAGGCGGAGCGTCTTGGGGAACGCATGCAACGCGAGCGCTTCGATGCGGTGATCGCTAGCCCGCGCGAGCGCACGCAGGAAACGGCTTCAGCTGTAGCGTTGGCCTGTGGCTTGGGCGTGCGGACAGACGAGCGGCTGGACGAGATCGATTTCGGTGATGCCTGGTCCGGCAAGACCTGGGACGCGCTCAACGGCGATCCCTCCTGGGTTCAATGGAACGAGCAGCGCGGAACGGCCAGAACGGCCGGCGGCGAAAGCATGACCGAGGTTCAAGCGCGCGCGGTTGCAGCTCTGTCTGACGCGGCTTTGCGCCACGAAGACGGTGCAGTGGTGCTTGTCACCCACGCCGACATCATCAAGGCCGTTGTTTGCCACGTGCTGGATCTGCCGCTTGGCCATGTCCATCGCTTTGATATCAGCCCAGCCTCCATCACCCCGATCGTGTGGGGAGACTGGGGGGCTAGGCTTCTATGGCTGAACGAGACGATCGCATGAGGCGAACTTGCCACCTAAAATGAAGCGCCTAGCCTTTTCTTGAGTGAAACAGGCGCGAAAAGGAGACTGGGTTTGCCGCTTTCAAGCAGCGAAATAGAGGGCCGCATCAGAGAGCTCGGCCCGTGGTTTCACAATATCGATCTTCAAGGGCAACTGACTGCGCCCGATCATTTCCTGGGAAATTATCCTCGCCAGAAATTCCGCAAGTTCGCCGATGCAATCCCGGCGGATCTGACCGGCAAGACGGTGCTCGATATCGGCTGCAATGGCGGCTTCTACTCGCTGGAGATGAAGCGCCGCGGCGCTGAGCGCGTGTTGGGCGTCGACTTCGATGAGGCCTATCTGGCGCAAGCGCGCTTCGTGGCCGAGGTCGAGGGCGCCGATATCGAGTTCCGTCAGCTGTCGGTTTATGATGTCGGCAAGCTCGGCGAAAAGTTCGATGTCGTGCTGTTCATGGGCGTGCTTTACCATCTGCGCCACCCGCTGCTGGCACTCGACCTGATCCGCGAACATGTCGCCGATGATCTGCTGGTGTTTCAATCCATGCAGCGCGGTAGCAAGGATGTGGCCGAGGTCGCGGAAAACTACCCGTTCGAGAACACCAAACTGTTCGACGATCCCGCTTTTCCGCACATGTCGTTCATTGAGCATCGCTATGCCGATGACCCCACCAACTGGTGGGTGCCCAACCGCGCCGGCATGGAAGCCATGCTGCGCAGCGCCGGATTCCGGATCGAAGCGCATCCGGAACAGGAAGTTTATATCTGCCGCACGACTGATCGCCCTTACGGCGCAGAAGCGGTGTACCCCGCAAAAGGAGACCGCGCGTGATCGAAGCGGCGATGATCTGGAACGAACCCAACAACAAGTCGCATTGGGATCCCGAAGTCGATCCGGATTGGTCAAAATTTGCTGACATGGCCAAGCTCGCGGGCCAGGCGATCGCTGCCGAAGCGCCGGGCCTGACACGCGTGCTGGGCGGTATCTCGCCGATCGACCCGATCTTCATCAACCGGATGAAAGATTTCGGTGTGCTCGACCATGTCGATGCAGTTGCCGTGCACGGTTTCCCGCTCGACTGGAACCTGTGGCAGATCGGGGAATGGCCGCAGAAGGTGCAGGAAATTCGGGCGCTGACCCATCTGCCGGTTTGGGTCAGCGAGGTCGGCATCTCGACCTTTGGCGCCGAGGAAGTGCAGCATTGGGGCATCAAGCGCACGGCCGAGCTTCTAAAGGGCCAAGCGCCGCGCATTCACTGGTATTCGCTCTACGATTTGCCGCGCGAATGGGAAGCGACCACGCGCCATCGCGAAGCCGAAGGCTCCTCATACTACCGCCACTTCTACATGGGCCTGCTGCGCCAGGACGGCACGCCGAAGCCGGCCGCCGAAGCCTTTGCCGAGCTGACGCCTGACATGGGCGTCGTGCAGTGGTTCCATTATCATGACCACCGCCTCGAAGACGCCGTGGCCTGGATGAAGCGCCTCGGCGTAACCTATCTGCGCACCGGTCTTTCCTGGGCCGACAGCTTCCGCCCCAACGCGCTCGACTGGTTCGACAAGCAGATGGAAGCGCTGGCCGATTTCGACGTGACGGTGACCTATTGCTTCACGCCCGAACATCGCGGCATTGCCCCGCACCATTCCAGCGCGCCGCAGGTGCCGGAAGAGTTCGCCGAGTTCTGCGCGGCCATGACACGCCGCTACGCCGGCGCCTCCAAGCGCAGCGAGCCGACACCGGCGCCAATGCCTGCTCTGGTTTGATCCGGGCAGCGAGCTACAAAGAAAAGTGAGCGCGGTGCGCTCCCTTTTTCACGTGATGCCGTAGATGCGGTCGAGAACCCTGGACACATCTACGATCCGCTCGGCCTGCTGGTCGAAGCTCTTGCTCCGCGCAAGACGCTGCGCCCAATCCTTAGCCGCGCGCACGCCCCACTCGTCAGGCGGCGACACCAGCGTCTCACTCGATGTGCCGCGGAACCGCTTGGCCGTGAAGTCATAGAACGAGCCATTGACGTTGCGCAGTTCCGCCCCGCCTTGCGCGCCATAGAATGCTGCCGAGATCACCGCTTCTTGCCCCGCCTGCAATTGCCACGAACAGGCAATCCGCACGATCGTGCCTGTGCCCAAGCGGAACGAAGCCACGGCGTAATCCTCGACGGCTTCCGGATTGGCCTGGAGCAGCTTGCCGTCGGACAGAAGATGCCCGCTGACGTCGCTGACCTCCGGAAAATCGAGCACCCAAAGCGCCAGATCGATCAGGTGCACGCCGAGATCGATCAAACAACCGCCGCCGGAGAGACTGCGGTCATAGAACCACGGCTTGCCCGGCCCATAGGCATTGTGAAACGTGAGGTCTATGGCGCGGATGTCGCCGAGTTCTCCGCCTCGCACGAGGTCGCGGATCGCCTGAACGCCGGCAGTGAAGCGATAAGAGAAATCCACCCCAAGCAGCCGATCGGCATCTCGCGCGGCATCGATCACGGCCTGCACTTCGCGGGCTGAACGACCAAGCGGCTTCTGACAGAACACGGCGACGCCGGCCTTTAGCGCCGCGATGGATTGATCCGCATGCAACGCGCTCGGCGTGGCGATCACCAGCCCGTCGAGATCCTGCGCCAGCACGTCGTCCAGCGTCGTGCCGATGGCAGCACCGGGCACGAGCTTGGCGGCTTCGTCTGTCATCTCAGGCGAAGGATCAGCGAGGGCCACAACCTCAACGACGCCCGTATCGATGATCCCCTGCATCCGGTGCCGGCCAATCCAGCCGACGCCGAGGAAGCCGACACGTGGTTTCGCAGCGCTCATTTCGGCACCACCAGAGCCTTGAGGAAGCCGTCAGGCCGGTCGCGTGTGGCGTTCAGCGCAGTGCCAAGCTCTTCAAGAGGATAGGTATGCGTGTAAAGCGGCGTCGGATCGAGGCGGCCGCTGACAACCGCATCCACCGCCTCGCGCATGCCGCGCATATAGATCGCGGGATCGCGCTCATGCGCGTTGATCACGTCCAGCCCGCGCCAATTCCACATCTGCATGTTGACCTGCCGAGGCCCATCCTGATGGTACCCTGCGACAATCAAGCGGCCGCGCTCCATCGTTAACTCGCCGGCTAAATCAAGTGGCCACTGCTTCCCGACGGCCTCGATCACGCGGTCGCAGAAACGGCCATCCGTCAGCTGCTTCACCTGTTCGATAATCGCCCAGTGATCCTCCATCGGGATCACCTCGGCAGCCCCCATCGCTTTTGCGAACTCCAGCGAGAACGGTCTGCGCGAAATGGCAATCACGCGCGCGCCGGCCTTGGAAGCAAGCTGCGTCAACAATGCGCCAAGGAAGCCGATGCCGATGATCGCCACCGTTTGCCCGGCCTCGATCTCCGCACGGCGAAAGATGTTCATGGCACAGCCCAGCGGCTCGCCTGGGAACGGTTGTCCGGAAAGCGAATCCGGCAAACGAACCGCCATTTCGGCCGGCACCGTGTCAAAGGCGGCATAAGCGTGCTGCGACAGCGCGGCCACGCGGTCACCGACGGTAAAGCCAGTGACGTCAGCGCCGATCGCCTCCACCACGCCCCACCCCTCATGGCCGAGGCCGCCGGGTTCGGTTGGAAACTGCATCCAGTCCGGGCCGCTCCAAGGGCCGAGATTGGATGCGCAGACGCCTGTACCCTCCAGCCGGATGAGGATCTCGCCGGCCTTCGGCTCGGGGATGGCGACTTGATCGACCTGCATCCGGCCGGCGCCGGTCACGACAGCGGCCTTCATCGTGCCGCGCGGTGTAGCGGCTTTTTCATTCATGGACATAATGCTCAGCCTGCGGAAGAACCGGCCGCGATCGAGCGCTCGACCTTGCGTGCCGCCGGTTTCGCCACCGTCGCGGTCCCGCTCGCATGGTGGATGGTGGGGCGGCCAATGCTGAGATAGGTCAGATCGAGGTCGGTCATGTCGGACGGAAGCCACAGATTGCGATAATCAGCCAATACCGAGCCGCGCATAGTTCCGGCAAGCCTGGCAAGATCGAGCCGGCGATACTCGTCCCATTCCGTCAGTACGATGACCCCATCGGCATCTTTCGCGGCGTCATAAGCGTCTTCGCAGAAGGAAATGTCGTCGAGCTGCTTGGCGGCTTCCATCATCGCCTTCGGGTCATGCGCCCTGATGCGGCAGCCAGCTTTCTGCAGCCAGGGGATGATGGCGAGGCTTGGCGATTCTCGGATATCGTCGGTGTTGGCCTTGAACGCCAAGCCGAGCACCGCAATCGTTGCACCGTCAGCCTCGGATCCCAGTTCGGCCAATACGCGTTCCGCCAGCATCTGCGACCGCGCCCCGTTACCCTCGATCAGAGTTTCGATCAGCCCTTGCGGCGCGTCATGCTTGCGGCCGGTGACTGCAAAGGCGCGTGTGTCCTTGGGGAAGCACGAACCGCCAAAGCCGGGGCCGGCCGACAGAAAGGCGGAGCCTATGCGGCTGTCCAGCCCGATGCCTGCGGCGACGGCTGAAACATCGCCGCCAACCTGTTCACAGAGATTGGCCACATCGTTGATGAAGCCGATCTTCAGCGCGAGAAAGGCGTTGGCGGAATATTTGATCAGCTCGGCATTGGCATTGCTGGTACGCATCACCGTCACGCCGCGATCGGCCAGCGGCTTGTAGATCTGTTCCAGCACCGCACAGGCGCGCGGATCGTCCGATCCGAACACCACCCGCTCCGGCTCGAGGAAATCGCGAACTGCCGTGCCTTCGCGCAAAAATTCGGGATTGGAAGCGATCGAGAAATCCAGTGCGCCGCGTTCTTCCGCAATGATCTCGCGCAACGCTCTGCAGGTTCCAACCACCACAGTCGACTTCACCACAACCACGCAGTTCGGCTTGATCACCTTGGCAATGCCGCGCGCCGCTTCCTGAACGAAGGACAGGTCGATATCGCCATCGGCAAGAGACGGCGTCCCGACCGCGATGAAGACGGCATCAGCATCGGCAACGCCTGTCCTAGTATCCGCGCTGAAAAGGAGACGGCCGGCTTCGATATTGGATGCCATCAGCTCATGAAGTTCAGGCTCGTAGATCGGCACTTCACCGGCCCGCAGGCGCGCCACGCGCTCTTCGTTCATGTCGATGCAGGTCACGTGATGGCCGAGTTCTGCCAAGCAGGTGCCCGTGGTCAGTCCGACATAGCCCGCGCCGATGATCGATAGCCTCATGCACTGTCCTTCAGCATCCAAAGTAGTGGTGCCCATGATGCAACTTGTACTTCAAAGCAGACTTGTCCAACTCATAGCTGCCATTTGGCTGAACGGGCCGGCTGCTCGCGCTATCGCCCGCCCGCTGTCTCAAACAAGCTCCTGCCGGCCTTGCCAGCAGATTTGCATCGCAACCATTCCCTGCTTCGACGAATGCCCTAAACTACGGGAAGAGGGGTTTGTTCATCATCTTGTTGAACTTTCCTGAGGGCTGCAGAGCCATCGCGGCAGCTATGAACAAATTGCCTTCTTCCTAGTTGTGGAAGCTCAGGCCACGAAGGAGCGACGTGCACGTGCAGAAGGTATTGGTGACGGGAGGCTGCGGCTTCATCGGGCGGTATGTGGTCGAGGAGCTTCTGGCAAAGGGCCACGACGTCCGCATTCTCGACGGGCTGATCGAACAGGTTCACGGCGGCATCGCACCCGAGCTTGATCCGCGTGTCGACTTCATCAAGGCCGAGATGACCGATGCCAAGGCAGTCGAGCAGGCGCTCGATGGCGTGGAAAGCGTCATCCATCTGGCGGCCGAAGTCGGCGTCGGACAGTCCATGTATGAGATCGCCCGCTATGTCGGCGCCAACGATCTCGGCACCGCCGTTCTGCTCGAAAAGATGATCGGCAAGCCGATCAAGCGCATCATCGTGGCCTCGTCCATGAGCGTTTATGGTGAGGGGTTCTACCAGAGCCCGGACGGCAAGCTGCATGGCGCCGTGCGCCGCCAGGCCGAGCGCGTGAAGGCCGGCCAGTGGAACCCGGTGACAACCGATGGCGCTGCCCTGACCCCGGTTGCAACGTCCGAGGACAAGCCGGTCGATCTCGCTTCGATCTACGCGCTGACCAAGTTCGCGCAGGAGCGCGAAGTGCTGATCTACGGGCAGGCTTACAATGTCGAAGCGATTGCACTGCGATTGTTTAACGTGTTCGGCCCGGGACAGGCGCTGTCCAATCCCTACACCGGCGTTCTCGCCAACTTTGCTTCGCGTCTTGCCAACAATCAGCCGCCAATGATCTTCGAAGACGGCCAGCAGCGCCGCGATTTCGTGCATGTGCGCGATGTCGCCCGCGCCTTCCGCCTTGCGCTGGAAGCCCCCAAGGCGAACGGCCACGTCATCAATGTCGGCAGCGGCAATGCCTACACGATCGAGGAGGTCGCGACCCTTCTGGCTGAGGCCATGGGCGTGCCGGAACTGAAACCCGACATCCTGCACAAGACGCGCTCCGGCGACATCCGCAACTGCTTCGCCGATATTACGGCGGCGCGCGAACTACTTGGCTTCGAGCCGAAATATCGTTTGCAGGACACGCTCGGCGAGTTGGCCGAATGGGTCAGCGTGACAGGCGCGGTGGACCGCGGCGCGCAGATGAAGAAGGAGTTGGAAGAGCGGGGCCTGGTGTCGTAGATGACACGAGGCATCGGCAACAAGGGAGCTTGAAGCGTGGCAGGACCTGGGATCGTCGGAGGCGGTCAGACAGTCGTCATCGTTGGCGGCAGCGGCTTCATCGGATCGAACCTGGCGGAAAGCTTTCTGCGTGAGGGCCAGCACGTCACGATACTGGACAATCTCAGCCGACCCGGCGTCGAAGAGAACCTTGCCTGGCTAACTGCAACCTATGGCGATCGCGTTGAGGCTGCACGCGTCGATATCCGCGACACGGCCGCCCTTGTGCCGGTTGTCAGCAAGGCGAGCGCTGTCTTTCACCTTGCCGCCCAGACGGCCGTTACCACCAGCCTGGTCGATCCGGTGGATGACTTCGAGGTCAATGCTCGCGGAACGCTGAACATCCTTGAAGCCATTCGCGCAACCGAGCGCCGCGTGCCGGTGATCTTTGCCAGCACCAACAAGGTTTATGGCGGCCTGGAAGACATGGAGATGGTGGAAGGCGACGAGCGCTACCATCCCGCCGACGAGGCGATCGGCGATCACGGCGTCAGCGAGAGCCGACCGCTGGATTTCTGCACGCCTTATGGCTGCTCCAAAGGCGTAGCCGATCAGTATGTGCTGGATTACGCCAAGTCCTACGGCCTGCCGACTGCAGTTTTGCGCATGAGCTGCATCTATGGTCCGCGCCAGTTCGGCACCGAAGATCAGGGCTGGGTGGCGCATTTCCTGCTCAAGGCCCTGCGCGGCGAACAGGTCTCGATCTATGGCAACGGCAAGCAGGTGCGCGACATTCTGCATGTCAGCGATTGCGTGGCAGCCTATCGCGGCGTTCTCGACGCGATCGATCAGGTGTCCGGTCAGGCCTTCAATCTCGGCGGTGGCCCGCAAAACAGCGTCAGCCTGCGCACGGTATTAAGCGAAATTTCCCATCTCACCGGCCGCAACATGCAGCTCGACCATGGCGATTGGCGCAAGGGCGACCAGTTCTATTTCGTGGCCGATACGCGCAAGATCGAACAGGCGATCGGCTGGAAAGCCAAGGTCGGCTGGAAGGAAGGTCTCGCGGATCTCGCCCGGTGGCTGGCGGAAAATCGTGTTGCCGGCCGAGCCTCGAAGCAGCAGCCGGATCAACAGGTTTTGTCGGCGTGAAAGCAGCGGATCGCGCGAGGGGCGAAGGATCGGAGATCAAGACAGCCTCGAACGGGCCGCATCCAGCGCGCGTCTTGATGACGGTGGATGCCGTCGGCGGCGTGTGGCGCTATGCGATGGATCTCGCCGCCGGCCTGCAATCCTCCGGTGTCCACTTCACCTTCGTTGGTCTAGGCCCGCATCCGTCACCCGCCCAACGCGCGGAAGCCGAACAGCTGGGAAAGCTGATATGGGAAGACGCCCAACTCGATTGGCTGGCCGAAGGGCCCGAGGATCTGGCTGATCTGCCCGAACGCCTAGAGAAGCTGGTCAGAAGCGAAGGCGTAGACCTTCTTCATCTGAACGCGCCATCGCAAGCCTGCGGCTTGAAGCTCGATTGCCCGATCGTGACAATGTCGCATTCCTGCGTCGTCACCTGGATGCATGCCGTACGCGGCGTGACGCAACCCGACGAATGGGCTTGGCAGAAACGCTTCAACCGCGAGGGCTTCGATGCCGCCGATGTCGTGCTTGCGCCAAGCCGCAGCCATGCCAACGCGCTGGAGCAATGCTACGGCCCGATCAAAGGCCTTTCGGTGGTTTACAACGCCTCGCAATCTGGCGCTGAGATCGCCCAACGCCAGCCTTTCGTCTTCGCCGCCGGTCGGTGGTGGGACGAGGGAAAGAATGGCGTGGTGCTTGATGACGTTGCCGAACATCTTCCATGGCCCGTCCGCCTTGCAGGATCGCTGAAGGGGCCGAACGGCCAGCGCATCCGCATGCAGCATACCGATCATCTCGGCACTTTGCCCGGTTCGGAAGTCCAGCAGCTGATGACATCAGCCGGCATCTTCGTGTCGCCCTCGGTTTACGAGCCCTTCGGCCTCGCCCCGCTGGAAGCCGCCTCTACCGCGACGCCATTGGTGCTGGCCGACATCCCGACCTATCGGGAATTGTGGGATGACGCGGCTTTGTTTGCGTCGCCGCGCGATCCTGCCTCCTTCGTGGATGCGTTGCAGACGCTGATTGCAAGCGAGACCCTGCGCCGCGACATGGGCCGTAAGGCCCTGCAGCGCGCAAAACGCTATTCCCTCCAGGCACAGGCGCAAGCCATGCTGCAGGTCTATGACGCTGTTCGCGCGCCGGCTGAGCAGCGCCTGGTTTTATCGAGCTGATTGATGCGATTTCTTCTTTATACCCACTCCCTCGTCTCCGACTGGAACCACGGCAACGCCCATTTCCTGCGCGGCGTGATGCGCGATCTGGTTGAGCGCGGTTATCAAGCCAAGGCGCTGGAACCGATGGGCGCCTGGAGCCGCGAGAACCTTGTGAAGGATCAAGGCGAGGTGGCTATCGCGCGCTTTGCGCAGGATTTCCCGACGCTCCAGTCCGAGCGATACGATGCGGGCTTCGACCATGAAGCAGCGCTCGATCAGGCCGATGTCGTGCTGGTTCATGAATGGACCGACCCCGCGCTGGTCGCGCGCATCGGCAAGGCGCGCCGCGATGGCTGGCGCTTTACGTTGATTTTCCACGACACCCACCACCGCGCAGTGTCGGCCGAAAGCGACATCGGCGGCCTTGATCTCAGCGGTTATGATGCGGTGCTGGCTTTCGGAGAAACGCTGCGAGAGCGCTACCTCAAGGCGGGCTGGGGTAGGCGGGTGTTTACTTGGCACGAGGCGGCGGATGACCGGCTGTTCAAGCCGCATCCCGAGGTCGAGAAGACCGAGGACCTGATCTGGATCGGCAACTGGGGTGATGACGAGCGCACCGCCGAGATTGCCTCCTTCCTCATCGAACCGTCCGCGAAGCTGAAGCTGAAAGGTGCCGTTCGCGGGGTTCGTTATCCTAAAAGCGCGTTGGAATCGTTGGGTAAAGCCGGTCTGAGCTATGGCGGCTGGATCGCCAATGCCGATGTGCCGATGGCCTTTGCGCAAGCGAAACTGACCATGCACATCCCGCGCCGGCCCTATGTGGAGTCGCTGCCGGGCATTCCGACGATCCGGATGTTCGAGGCTTTGGCTTGTGGAATTCCGCTGATTTCGGCCCCTTGGAATGACGCGGAAGGGCTGTTTCGTGCCGGAAAAGACTTCCTTTTTGCCGAAAACGGCGCGGAAATGACCGAAAAGATCCGGAAATTGCTGGCTGACCCGGAGCAGCGCGCCGAGATTTCGGCATCCGGTGTGGAGACCATCCGCAACCGCCACACCTGCCGTCACCGAGTCGACGAACTGCTTGCGATCCTCTCCGGTCTCGGCGTCGACACCAGCACCAACTCGCCTAAGGAGACTGCAGCGTGAAGATCGCATTCTACGGCTCGAGCCTGCTGTCAGCTTACTGGAACGGTGCGGCCACCTATTATCGCGGTCTGCTGCGCAACCTCGCGGCACGCGGTTACGACATCACCTTCTATGAGCCGGATGTGTATGACCGGCAGAAGAACCGCGACATCGAACCGCCGGAATGGTGCAAGGTCGTGGTATATGACGGCACGGTCGAGGCCCTGCGCGCTGAAGCGGCCAAGGCAGCGGAAGCCGACATCGTCGTGAAGACCAGCGGCGTCGGTTTCGAGGACAATCGCCTGCTTGACGAAGTGCTGCGCGCGGCACGGCCGGACGCCATGAAGATCTTCTGGGATGTGGATGCGCCGGCGACGCTTGCCGAGCTGCGCGCCAGTCCCGATCATCCGCAGCTCAAGGCGCTCCATGAGATCGACGCGGTGCTGACCTATGGCGGCGGCGATCCGGTGGTGAATGCCTATACCGCGATCGGCGCCAAGCGCTGCATTCCGATCTACAATGCGCTGGATCCCGAAACGCATCATCCGGTCGATCCCGATCCGCGTTTCACCGCCGATCTCGCTTTCCTCGGCAACCGTCTGCCGGATCGCGAAGCGCGGGTGGAAAGCTTCTTCCTCAACCCCGCCGCCGGCCTGCCGGGACAGCGCTTCATTCTTGGCGGCTCCGGCTGGGGCGACAAGCCGATGGCCGGCAATATCGATTATATCGGCCATGTCGGCACCCGCGATCACAACGCCTTCAATGTCACGCCGAAGGCCGTGCTGAACATCAGCCGCGACTCCATGGCCGATATGGGCTTTTCGCCGGCAACCCGCGTGTTCGAAGCCTGCGGTGCCGGCGCTTGTTTGATCACCGATGCCTGGCTTGGCGTCGATTTCTTCCTGAAGCCGGACGAGGAAGTGCTGGTGGCACGCGACGGCCAGGACGTGGCCGACATCCTGTCCGGCCTGACGCCCGAGCGCGCCAAACAGATCGGCGAAGCGGGTCTGGCGCGGGTGCTGCGCGACCACACCTATGCCGACCGCGCGGCTGAAGCCGATCAGATCTTCCGCGACTTCCGCGCCAAGCAGGCGGAGGCTGCGGAATGAGTGACGCGCTCGACATCGTCATCATCGGCCTGTCGCTCTCGTCGTCCTGGGGCAACGGCCATGCCACGACCTATCGCGGCATGCTGCGCGGGTTGGAAGCGCTCGGCCACCGCGTCACCTTCCTGGAACGTGACGTGCCCTGGTATGCCGCCCATCGCGACCTACCTTCGCCGGATTTTTGTGAGCTGCATTATTACGACACGGTGGACGAGCTGATCAGCCGCTTCGGCGAGCGGATCAAAGAAGCCGATGCCGTGATCATCGGCTCTTACGTGCCGGAAGGTCCGAAGGTGATCGATGCCGTTCATACGCTGAAGCCGAAGCAGCTTGCCTTCTACGATATCGACACGCCGATCACCGTTGCTCGGCTGAAAAAGGGCGACGAGGAATATCTGGCAGCACGCCAAGTGCCGTTGTTCGACATTTATTTTTCCTTCACCGGCGGCCCGACGCTGCGCCAGCTGGAACATGAATTCGGCTCACCGAGAGCGGAAGCGCTGTACTGCTCCGTCGATGACACGCGCTATCAGAACACCGGCGAAGCGCCGGTTTGGGATCTCGGCTATCTCGGCACTTATAGCGACGACCGCCAGCCTACCCTTGAAAAGCTGCTGATCGAACCGGCCCGCCGCCTGCCGCATCTGAAATTCGTGGTGGCTGGGCCGCAATATCCCGATACGATCGACTGGCCGGAGAATGTCGAGCGCATCGACCATCTGCCGCCGGCTGAGCACCCATCCTTCTATAGCCGCCAGCGCTTTACGCTGAACGTCACGCGCGCGGACATGATTGCCGCCGGCTGGTCGCCGAGCGTGCGCTTGTTCGAAGCGGCGGCATGCGGCACGGCCATCATCAGCGACTTCTGGGAAGGCTTGGGCGATCTGCTGCCGCTTGGTGAAGCGATCGAGATCGCGGGAACGAGCGACGAGGTCGTGGAGATCCTGACCGGCCTGAGTGAAGAGCGGCAGCGCGCCATGGCGGATGCCGCGAAAGCCCGGGTTCTGGCTGGGCATACGGGCCACGCCCGCGCGGCCGAACTGGCGAATTATCTTCGGGACGGCGCCGCGAAGCTCGCGCGTTCTGAGCCGACTAAGGAATTGGCATAATGGTTCAGGCAGCGCAGTCCGGCAAAACGGCTTTGGTGACAGGTGGTGCGGGTTTTCTCGGCTCGCATTTGTGCGACCGCCTGCTGGAGCAGGGCATGCAGGTGATCTGCGTGGACAGCCTGCTGACTGGCTCGATGCGCAACATCGCGCATCTCGAGAACAATCCGAGTTTCCGCTTCATCAAGCAGGATGTGTGCGAGCCGCTCGACATTAAGGACGATCTTCATTTCGTCTACAACCTGGCCTGTGCGGCATCGCCGCCGCGCTACCAGGCGGATCCCATTCACACGATGATGACATCGGTGCAGGGCACGCTGAACCTGTTAAAGCTTGCCGAAGCCAAGGGCGCCAGCTTCCTGCAGGCGTCCACCAGCGAGGTCTATGGCGATCCTGACCGGCATCCGCAGGCTGAGGACTACCACGGCAATGTCAACTGTACCGGGCCGCGCGCCTGTTACGACGAAGGCAAGCGTGCCGCTGAATCGCTCTGCTTCGACTTCCTGCGCTTGGGCCGCGCCGATGTGCGCGTCATGCGCATCTTCAACACCTATGGGCCGCGCATGGACCCGGATGACGGGCGTATCGTGTCCAACCTCGTGGTGCAGGCGCTGCGCGGCGAGCCGCTGACGATCTATGGCACCGGCGAGCAGACGCGCTCTTTCTGTTACGTGTCGGATCTAATTGCGGGGATGATGGCGCTGATGACGGTGGCCGAGAACCCGAAAGCGCCGGTCAATATCGGCAATCCCGGCGAGTTCACCATCAACGAACTCGCAAAGCTCGTGGTCGAGCAGACCCAGACAGCCAGCGAAACCGTGTTCAGGCCGTTGCCGGTGGACGATCCGACGCGCCGTCGCCCGGACATTAGCCGTGCCAAGGCGCTACTTGGGTGGGAGCCGACCGTGCCGCTGGAAAAAGGCTTGAACGACACGATCGCCTATTTCCGCGCTCGCGTTGCCGAGGAGAAGCAGGACGCCGCTTAAATCAGCTGCGGCGCTGAAGCGCTCCCCCCATTATTTGCGCATGATCACCCAAACCGCGTGGATGATGCCGGGAACATAGCCGCATAGCGTCAAAAGGATGTTCAGCCAGAAATGCAGGCCGATGCCGACCTGCATGAACACGCCGACCGGCGGCAGGATGATGGCGAGCAGGATGCGAAGAACGTCCATACGGTAAGCTGAACTCCAAGTGTGAGGGCTGCGTTCAAGGCAGCCGGAAAAGAGGCTGGCGGCTCGCCGTGAGCCCGCCAGCAGAAATTGCGTCAGGCGAACTGTTCGCCGACCCAGGTCCAGTTCACGCGATCGGCGAGAACGGTCTTGATGTGGTCCGCTTTGCGGTTCTCGTAATCGAGATAATAGGCGTGTTCCCACACGTCGATGCCAAGCAGCGGCTTCAAACCGTCCGGCACGGGGTTGCCGGCATCCTGGTAGCCGCGCACGGCCAGCTTGTCGCCGTCCTTCGCCAGCCACACCCAGCCGGTGCCGAACACCTTGTCGGCCTGCGCGACGATCGCCTCGTTCAGGCCGGTCACGCCGCCGAAATCACGCGTGGCGGCTTCTTCCAGCGCGGTGCTCGGCTTGGTTGGGCCACCGGCGAATTGCTGCCAATAGAATTCGTGGTTCCAGGCCTGTCCCGCCTGGTTGAAGATCGCGTCGTCACCCTTGGCCTTCGACTGCTTCACGACCTCTTCCAAGGTCATGTCGGCATAGGGCGTGTTGGGCACCAGCTCGTTGAGCTTGGTGTAATACCCCTTGTGGTGCTTTCCATAATGCAGCGCCACGGTGCGGGCCGAAATCTGCGGCGCCAGCGCGTCTTCCGCGAAGGGCAGCTTGGGCTGTTCAAACGGTGCCGCGGCGCGCGCGACATGCGGCTTGAACAGGGTGCTGGCGGCTGCGGCTGCGCCGAGGGCCAGAGTGGTGCGGCGAGAAATCGTTAAGGTCATGAAACGCTCCCTTGGGTGAACTTCGGGTTCAACGGAGCGGGACAGGAGCCGTTCCCACGATCACGGAAGCTCTATCGCGAGGAGGGAGGACGCGTACTGCGACAAACAAACGTTCATGCAAGAAGAACTCGCACCGCCGGACTATCTCGGCTAATTCGTTTGAAATGACCTCGCTTCCGCAGAAAACGACCCGCATCGCCGTCAAGGCAAAGGACGGCAAACGTGTGCCGCGCGACAGCCGGGGTGAGAAGGCGGCTGAGGACGATGCCAGCACCGGCGCGCGCCGCCGCCAGATCATGCAGGAAGCCGCACGCCTGTTCGGCACGCGCGGCTTCGAGGCGACCACGATCCGCGATATTGCGTCGGCCACCGGCATTCTCGGCGGCTCGATCTATTACCACTTTGCGTCGAAGGAAGACATCTTCGTGGCCGTGCATGGCGCCGGCATGGAGAAGATCACGCAGGCCGTGCTCGATGCGATCGAAGGGGTTGAAGACCCCTGGGATCGGCTGGAAGCAGCGGCCGTGGCGCATTGCACGGATCTGCTCGGCTCCTCGGAAGTGCCGGTGATCGTGTCGCCTTATTATTCGGAATCGCTGAAGGGCTTGCGGGAAACGCTGGTGGCGCAACGCGATCGTTATGAGACGGTGATCGCCGGCTTGGTGGATGCGCTGGACCTGCCGCCTGAGATTGACCGCAGCCTGTTTCGCCTGAACTTTCTGGGCGCTTTGAACTGGATGCCGACCTGGTATCGCGCCGACTCCCGGCTTTCGCCGGCCGAGATCGGTCGCCAGATGGTGCTGAGCCTGCGGCCCCGTAAGCAAGACCTTACCTAAAGAGCAGCGCCGGACCGCTTTCCAGCAGCCCGACACCTATGTTTGTTCTCAGAGCTTGCCGAGGCGCAGGAACTGCGTTTCGCCCGATGAATCGTCCACGCCGTCATTGTCGGTGACGGCGAAAGCTTCGCCATCAACGTCGATCGTGAAGCCTTCGATCTTGTCGAGCACATAGCCCTTCGGGGCCTGCAACTCGGGGAGGAAGTCGTGCAGCTCGGTCTTCTTCACCAGCGGCAGGTCCTGGCCGAGCGGAGCGGGCTTCATGTCGGCCAGAGCGACCGAATACAGCTTCTTCAGCTTGGCGGCGGCGCCGAGCAGGTTGTCGCGCTCGATCAGGATGACGCGATCGCCAACAGCGGTGATCTCCGACAGACCGACCCAGCCGGCACCCTTCGGATCGAGCTTGTAGCGCACCGCGCCCCATTCCTTCGATGCCGGCTTGTAGGCGAACAGCTTGACCTCGTCTTCGGCATCGCCCTTCCACGGCCGCTGCTGCGCCAGCCAGATCAACTGGTCGTCGCCTTCGCCGGTCACGGTCACGCCTTCGAAGCCCGACGATGTGGCGGTTGCGGCAATATCTGCTGGGAGCTCCATTTCTTGGACAATCGCGCCCTTGGCATCGACATGAAGCAGCAGGTTCTTGCGCTCCTTCGTGTTGCCTTCAGACGCCAGCCAGAAGCCACCTTCCTTGGCGATGGCGACGCCTTCGAGGTCGAGATCGGCGGCCGGCTTCCCATCGCGCGTCACGGTGAGTTCGGCGGTGATGCGGGCCGGCTTTTGGGTCGCGTCGATCGTGAGGATGCGCGGAGCAGTACCGTAAGCGCTGTCGGTCACGGCATAAAGCTGGCCGGGCTTCGTCGCATCGGCAGCAAGGCCGGACAGAGCGCCCCAGGCGATCGGCAGGCCGTTCGCGCCCTTTTCGGAGCGGATGGTCGGATAAGCGGGAGCCTGACGATCGGCGCGCTCATAGATCACGACCTGGCCGCCGATGCCGCCTTCTTCGGTGACATCGGTTTCGGTCGCGGCCACGAACAGGTTGCGCTGGGGGATCGCGAGCAGGCCTTCCGGTCCGATGCCGCCGGGCAATACCTGAAGGAGTTCCGGCGTGTTGCCGTTGTCGCGATAAACGGCGATCACCGAGGCGCGTTCGGAGCCGATGAAGAGTAGTTCTTCCTCGCCGTACTTGGCCGCGGCGACGCCTTCGATCTCGATGCCCTTCTTGTTGCGCTTTTCCGGATAATGGCCGAGCGCAACGAGTTCGTGCTCGAGCGTGTTGCCAGCGTCAAAGGCAACCGTGCCATCGTGGTTGAAGATGGTGAAGCCGCGCGTGCCGCCCTTCCAGTCGCCTTCATTGGCGGTAATCAGGCGGTCATTGCCGATCCAGGCAATGCCGTCCGGCTCGCGCGGAACGTCCTTCACCGAGCCGGACAGGTCGATGACGCCGTCCTTCTTAGTGTCGATATGATCGAGGCTCACCGTGCCGGCATCGAAGTGGCTCAACAACTTGCCGGTGTTGCCGTCGATGATGAGAACCGCGTTGTTTTCCTGCAGGGTCAGCGCGATCTCGCCTCGATCGTTGATATCGACGAATTCCGGCTCGGGATCTTCCGGAACGACGATGCCGTTCAAGCCCGTGAGGCCGATTTCCTTGATCGCGGCGCAGTCGAGCGAGTCGCCGAGCTTAACCGTCACCAGGCTGCCGGCCGGCAGCTGCGGCAGGGCGCCGTCATTGGTCTCCTCATCACGCTGGTTTTCCATGGCGATGGCCAGGAACTCGCCCTTGGCAGAAGCGGCAACCGAGTTCGGCTGGCCGGGGAGCTCACATTCCTTCGCGGCCTTCTTGGCGGCGATGTCCACGGCCACCAGCTTGCCGGCGGGCTTGGTGAAGTCTTCGGTCTGGTCGACCGCGACATAGGCCGTGCCGCCAACGATCTTGACCGAAGTCGGTTCGCCGCCAACGGCAACCGTGCCCATTGGCTTGGGGTTGGCGGGATCGGTCAGGTCGATGATGCCGACCTGCTTGCCGGGCGCATCGGTGTAAACCAGCGTCATGCCGTCTTCGCTGGCCGAAATGATCTCGGCAACCGCTTCCTTCACGCCCTTGCCGCCCTCGGGAAGATTGTCGCGTACCATCATTGTGGCGATGCGGTCGAAGAAGGGCTCGGCGCCGGCCGAAAGGCTGGTAGCGAGAAGCAGCGAGGCTGCGAGCGGTGCGAGACTGGTTTTGCGCGGCATGAGGGAACCCCGATGATAAGACAATGGGGGCTCATAAGAGGCTTGTCATGACGCGCGGATGACAGGGCGCTTAGAACGGCGAGGCTATGCCCATCTTGCTTTCGCTGTCCCGCTTCTTCTTAATTGAGGATCTCGGAGGAGAAACACCCATGTCGGAACGCGGCGCCATCGCATCGCAGATCTTTCGCCGGGCGCATGGACGCAAACGGTTCATCGCAGCCATTGCCGGGCCACCCGGTTCGGGCAAGTCGACGCTGGCGGCCGAACTGGTCACGTTGCTGCCCCCCGGAGAAGCGGTGGTCGTGCCGATGGACGGTTTCCATTACGACGACACGGTGCTGGAGAAACGTGGCTTGCGATCGCGCAAGGGCGCGCCGGAAACCTTCGACTTCGGCGGCTTTCAGGCTCTGTTGAAGCGCATCCGCGCCCATGACGAAGCCGAGATCGCCATCCCCGTCTTCGACCGCTCGATGGAGTTGTCGCGCGCTGGCGCTGACATCATCAGCGCCGACACACGCTTCATTCTGGTTGAAGGCAACTACCTGCTGCTCGACGAAGAACCGTGGTCGGCGCTAGGCACGCTGTTCGACTTCACGATGATGCTGGATGTGCCGGTGGATGTGCTGGAAGCCCGTCTCGTCGAACGCTGGCGCATTCACGGCAAGNNCCGACGCGGAGGGGCTGGCCTGGATCGCATCGAATGATCGGCCGAACATCGACCGGGTGCGTGCGCAGAAGCGTCCTGCCGATCTGGTCGTCAGGACGCTTGTTGAAGGAATCCGCTGAGGATCAGCTTGCCGGCTTTTCGTCCGACGCGACGCCAACGGAGTCGGCCATCACAGCGCCGCGTGTGCCCATCGGCTTGGGAGCGCCCGTCGTGGTGTCAACCACGGTCTGATGCTCCATTTCGCCGTTGATCTCCGCACCGACGATCAGGATGATGCAGGAAATCCACGTCCACGTCATGAAGCCGATCACCGCGCCAAGCGTGCCGTAGGTCGCATTATAGTCGGCGAAGTTTTCCAGATACCAGGAGAACAGGGCGGACGTGATGAGCCACACGACCGTTGCGATGCCGGCGCCCCAGGTCAGCCAATGAAGCTTGGCCGGACGGCGATCAGGGCCGTAGCGATAGATCAGCGTAATGCCCGTGCCGATCAGCAGGAAAATCACCGGCCAACGCAGGACCTTGACGATCGTTTCGGTCCAACTGTCGATATGCAGGAAGGCGAGAACCGCAGGTACAACGCCGACCATCGTGATCATCGAAATGCCGATAATGATCGCGCCCAGCGTGAACAGGAAGGAGATGAAGTTGAGCCTGAAGAACGAGCGGGTTTCATTCTGGCGATAAGCCACGTTCATGGCGTCGAACAAGGCCTTCACGCCGTTGTTGGCGCTCCAAAGCGCAATCAACAGACCGAAGATGAAGCTGAGCGACAGCGAACTCGCTTCCTGCGTGGTCAGAGACTGCAACTGCGTCTTGATCATGTCGATCGAGCCCTGCGGCAGCATTCCACCGAGATAGGCGACCTGATCGGCTACTGTGCGGGGATCGGCCACGAAGCCGTAAACCGACACGAAGGCAGCAAGCGCGGGAAACAGCGCCAGGAGAAGATAGAACGTGGCGCCTGCTGCGATCAGCAGGATGCGGTCTTCCATGACAGAGGCATAGATGCGCCAGCCGATGTCCATCCAGCCCTTGGCCGGAATCTGCAGCGGCGTTTCAGCGTTGCGCCCGCGCCCCGGTTCGGAGGCCCGTTCTTCGAACTTGGCCGACGCCGTCCCTGTACCCGCCATACCCGTCCGCTGCCCCGCCTTGATTGTTGCTGCATCGCAAACGTGGCAGCGGCGAAACGAGTTCCCAGATTGTTTAAAATGAGGCGGGATTGTGCGGCAGCTTCAGAGCTTCGGTGAGCGCTTCGCTTGTATTGTCGGGGTTGAAGAGCCTGAGCGACAGCGCCAGACTTTGCGGCAGTGGGTTCCACAAGCCGGTCTTCAAACCGGCCATCCGTAATGCTTCCGCCGTCCAGGTGTTGCACCCAAACAGCGCGTTGAAGGAGCCGTTGGCCTCAAAGAAGCGGTCGAACTCGCCATAACTGCCAACGGCTTTTACCTTGCCATCGGTGCGGGCAAAACTGGCACCGATGAATTCCAGCAGATAGCGCAGTTCTTCGTTGTCGATGGTGAGTGGTGTCACCCAGTCTTGCGTTTCGTCGATGGCGCCGGCCAGATCGACATGCATCACGGATTGGTCGACCGTCAGCGCGCGCAGCACCGGCAGGGGTTTGAGGTCGGCCCAGGTGGGCGTTTCCAGATAAAACGAGCGCCCGCCCCAACCGAAGATCAGCCATTGCGCGTCAGGATGCTGCAGCTGAATACCGGCTTCCTCCAGGAAGCCGAAATCGGCGATCAGATACGGATCGAGCTTGATGGCGATATCGGTATGGATCGGATTGGACAGAACCAGGATGCGCTGCGGTGTGGGCTCGATGCGGTTGCTGAGTGGCTCGGTGGCAAAGGGCACGGGAATGAAGGTCCCCACGGCTCCCGCAATCACGAACAGCAGGATCAGCCCTAGCAGGCCGGCAAGCAGTTTCTTCAAGAACCGACCTCATCACCCGTCATCAAGCTGCGTTGCAGCACAAGAATGGCGCCGCCAAGGCAGCGCCTCACCATCAGGCCGCGCGCAAAAAAGTCGGTCAGAAGCTGCGTCCGTCAACCTGTTTGGGATGCAGTGTATGAACGTCGATTCCATCGAGGCAGCGCACATTGATGGCAGCCATTTCGCGGCCATCAGGACCTGTGCCGATGGCGAAGGACTGCACGCCGCAGGTCTTGCAGAACCGGTGCCGGATCCGGTGCTGGTTGAACTGGTACTCGCCAAGAGCGTCTTCGCCCGATTGCAACTGGAACTCTTCAACGGGTGAAAAGGACAAGATCAGCCCAAGCCGTCCGCAGCGCGAACAGTTGCAACTGATCGCCTGATCGAGATCGGCCGTTGTTTCGTAACGTACGGCGCCGCACTGGCAGCCGCCTCCAAACACTTGTTTTGCCATGGCACCCTCCCACTTAAGCCCCCGAGGTCTCGTGATGGACCTCCCTCGCAACCAACCCACCCTGTCGTCGTTGGGGATCTTCAACCTCTATAGCACGGCCCAAGAACGAGGTCCCATCCCATGGTGCGCCACGCCCAGATTCTGGCTTCAACAGCCGCCCTTCTTGCGCTCCTGAATACCGAGGCGGCTGTCGCGCAAGGGTTGGAAAGCCCTGAAACGATCGAGGCCATCGTGGGTACGCCCGTGCGTGAGGAAGAAACGCAGGCGGCCGCCGATCCCGGCAAAGTCATTGCCGCGATCGACAAATCTGCCGACAACATTTCGACCGTCCGCAAGACGACGAAGCTGGATCAGGTCGAGATCGTGTTTCTGGCTGACAGCGCACCAACGGAAGGCGGACCGCCCGATGCGATCCAGGCAAAGCTGACGGAGCGCGATGCGGATATCCAGCGCTTGCGGCAGGAAATCGAGGGCAGCGCGATGCTGTATCACGCCCTCAACTCGCGGCAGGTCCTCCTGCGCGATGTCGTGGCGGTGGAGTTCAGCGACAGCAAGGCCGTCATCTACGCTGCCGCAAAGCCTGCGCAATAAAATACCGGGATTATGGTTGTTGCCGGTAACGCTTTGCCTCAGCTTTGAGAAAAGGGTGAGCGCTGCGCGTGCCGGGGACAGGAATGCACGGTTGCGTTGCAGCCTGCACGTCTCCTATACCGGTGAACAAGCGGCACACTCGATCTTCGAAGCCGCATCATGAACCAGCGCTGCGGTTTAAGCGAGCGCGGTCAAACGGGTGGATGGGCTTCAATGGCTGACGCGCTTGCCAACGACATCATTGCGAAGATCGAGCGCCATGGCGAGCTTGAACCGGGCAGCGTCACGCCCGAAAGCGAGTTGACCTCGCTCGGCATCCATTCCCTGGAACTGACGGAAATCATCTTCGATATCGAGGACGAATACGGCATCCATGTCGAGATGAACACGGCCGAAGCCTGGAATAACCTGCGCAATGTCGGCGACATCGTCGTTGCCGTGCGCAAGCTCGTTGAAGCGAAAGCCTGATCAATCCCATGGCAAGACCGCGTATCGTCATTACCGGCATCGGCGGCATTTGCGCGCTTGGCAACGATGTCGATGCGATCTGGTCATCCATGAAAGCCGGCAAGTCCGGCATCGGCCAGCTGGAAAACGTCGACACGTCGGCGCTGCAGGTCAGGGTCGGCGCCGAGATCAAGGCAATGCCCGATCATGGCCTGGATCGGCGCCGGCTGATCACCATGGATCGTTTCAGCCTTTTGGCGGTGCTTGCGGCAAAACAGGCTTTCGCCCAGGCTGGTCTGGTGATTGACGAAGGCAACACGCATCGCGTCGGGGCGGCGGTTGGCGTCGGGGTCTTCGGTGCCGAAACGGCCGATGAAAACTACGATGCGGTTCTCGTCCAGAAGAAGCCGCGCACCAACATCTTCACCGTGCCGCGCATCATGCCCGGCGCGCCGGCCGGCCAGGTTTCCATGGAACTGGGTTTGCGCGGCCCGGTGTTCGGTGTGACATCGGCTTGTTCCTCTTCGAACCATGCTTTTGCCTCCGCCCTGGATCAGCTTCTACTTGGCCGCGCCGATGTGATGCTGGCGGGCGGAACCGATGCGCCGCTGTCTTTCGGCGTTTTGAAATCTTGGGAAGCGCTCAGGGTCCTGTCGCCGGATGTCTGCCGCCCCTTTTCCGCCGACCGCCAGGGTCTGGTGATCGGCGAGGGTGCCGGCATGGTGGTTCTGGAAACCGAAGACCATGCCAAAGCGCGCGGTGCGACCATTCTTGCCGAACTGGCGGGTGTCGGCCTGTCTGCCGACGCGTCCGACATCGTGGCGCCGACGGTTGACGGTCCGGCCGCGGCGATGGCCGCCTGCTTGCGCGATGCCGGCCTTTCGCCTGAAGACGTCGACTATCTCAACGCGCATGGCACCGGCACATCAGCCAACGACCAGATCGAAACGCAGGCGATCAAGCGCGTGTTCGGCGACGCTGCGGGCGCCTTGTCTATTTCCTCGACCAAGTCCATGCACGGCCATGCGCTGGGCGCTTCAGGCGCGCTCGAGATGATCGCCTGCGTCATGGCGATCCGCGACGGAATCGTGCCGCCGACCATCGGCTATCGCGAAGCCGATCCGGTCTGCGATCTCGATGTTACGCCCAACGTCGCCAAGGAGCGTCCTGTTCGCGCCGCGCTGTCGAACGCCTTTGCCTTTGGCGGCACCAACGCCGTGATCGCACTCAAGGCGGTTTGAGCCCCACTGTGAAAAGCCATTGGTGAGTCCTATGTCGGTGACGTTGCCGATCTCATAGGATTACCCAATGACCGATCTTTCTCCCTTTCCGATTGCCAAGCGCTGGCCAGCCCAGCATCCCGATCGTATCCAGCTTTATTCGTTTCCAACGCCGAACGGCGTGAAGGCTTCCATCGCGCTGGAAGAACTCGGCCTGCCTTACGAGGCGCACAAGGTCGATATCACCAAAAACGAGACCTGGGGGCCGGAGTTTCTGGCGCTCAACCCCAACGGCAAGATCCCGGCGATCATCGACCCGAACGGCCCGGGCGGAAAGCCGCTCGGTCTGTTCGAGTCCGGCGCGATCCTGACTTATCTCGCCGAGAAGACCGGCAAGCTCCTGCCCGCTGATCCGGCACTTCGCTACGAGACGCTGCAATGGACCTTCTTCCAGGTCGGCCATATCGGACCGATGTTCGGCCAGTTCGGCTACTTCTTCGCCCATGCCGGCAAGGCGATCGAAGACAAGCGGCCGATGGAACGCTACCGCGACGAGACCAAACGCCTGCTCGGCGTACTGGAACAGCGCCTTGAGGGGCGCCAGTGGATCATGGGCGACGAGTACACGATCGCCGACATTGCCATTTTCCCGTGGGTGCGCGGCTTGACCGTGTTCTACAAGGCCGGCGACGAACTCGGCTTCGGCGCGTTTCGCAACGTGCAGGACTGGGTGTCGCGCGCTGAAGAACGGCCGGCCAGCCAGAAGGGCCTGAACATCCCCGCGCGCGTCTGACTTACAGCGCAAGGCTAGCGATGACCCGCGTTCCGCATTACCTTGATGCGGAACACGGAGGCTGCAATGTCGGAGATTGTGAGAGAAGACGGACTGGTGCGCCTGCCCGAGGCCGTGCGCGAGCAGCTTGGGATTACGCCAGGGATGGCGGTGGATTTCGAGACGGATGCGGGTGGCAAGGTTGTGGTGGTGAAGTCTGACGAGGCGCCGGCAGCGGATTCTCTTGCCAAATGGATTGGGTATCTTCGTGATGGGCCAACGACGGACGAAATCATGGAGATGTCTCGAGGCGAAGTGTGACGGCTACACTGATCGACACCAACATCTTCCTCGATCTGTTGAAGGGGGATGCTTGGGCGCAATGGTCCTTTAGAGCTCTTGCCGAAGCACGATCGCGGTGTCGGCTGCTTATCGTCGACGTGGTTTACTCTGAGCTTTCTGTTGGTTTCGCGAGGCGAGAGGATCTCGACGCCTTTCTAGCAGATGCAGGACCTTTGGTGCAGCCGCTCTCTCGGCCAGCCCTCTTCCTCGCTGGCAAGGCGTTTCAGACCTATCGCAAACGCGGTGGGACGCGTACCGGTGTTCTGCCGGACTTCTTCATCGGCGCGCACGCCCAGGTGGAGGGTCTGCCGCTGCTGACGCGTGATCCCCGCCACTACCGGACCTATTTTCCGGGTGTCGAGTTGATCGCACCCTAAGCGAGCAATCTCACACCTTGACGGCCTGCACAGTGCGATCCTCCGTGCCGAACAGCTTGATGTAACGCGCGATCTCGCTTGGCTCACCCGTGGCCTTGTTGGGGTTGTCGGAAAGCTTCACGGCCGGACGGCCGTTGGCTTCCGTGACCTTGCACACCAGCGAGATCGGATCGAGGCGGTCGCTGTCGACGGGCAAACAGCCTTCGAAATCGTTGGTGAGGTTGGTGCCCCAGCCGAACGACATGCGTACGCGGCCTTCGAAATGCTTGTAGGTGTCGATGATCGTGTCGACATCGAGCCCGTCGGAAAAGATCAGCAGCTTTTCGCGCGGGTCGCGGCCGTGTTCCTTCCACCAGGTCAGGATCTTTTCGCCGCCTTCGATCGGCGGGGCGCTGTCGGGGCGGAAGCCGGTCCAGTCGGCGACCCAATCCGGCGCGTTGCGCAGGAAGGCGGCGGTGCCGTAAGCGTCAGGCAGCACGATCAGCAGGTTGCCGCCGTACAGCGTGTTCCAGTCCTGCAGCACCTTGTAGGGCGCGGCCTTCAGCGCTTCGTCGCTGGTGGTCAGCGCGGAGGCCACCATCGGCAGTTCATGCGCATTGGTGCCGAGCGCTTCGAGATCGGTGTCCATGGCGAGCAGGACGTTGGAGGTGCCGGTAAAGGCCTCGCCGATGCCTTCCTTCAGCGCTTCCACGCACCAACGCTGCCACAAGAACGAGTGCCGGCGGCGGGTGCCGAAGTCGGAAATGCGTAAGTCGGGCAGGGTGCGCAGACGCTCAACCTTGTCCCAGGTCTTGGCCTTGGCGCGCGCATAAAGCACGTCGAGCGCAAAGGGGCCCATGGCCTTTAGGGCCGAGCGCGAGCGCAGCTCGTTGATGATGGCGAGGGCGGGGATCTCCCACAGCGTCGTTTCCTTCCACTTGCCATGGAAGGTCAGCTCGTACTGACCGTCGCTGGAGCGCGCCAGCTCGTAGTCCGGCAGCTGGAAGTCGGCGAGCCAGGCAATTAATTCAGGCTGGAAGATCTGCTTGCGGCCGTAAAACGTGTTACCCGCGAGCCAGATCAGCTCCTTTTTCGACAGAGTTCGGGTGCGCGCATGGTCGAGTTGTTCGCGCAACTCGCCTTCGTCGATCACCTCGGCCAGCCGCACCTTCTTGGTGCGGTTGATGAGGGAGAAGGTGGCGTCGACATCCGGGTACAGCGCCCAGATCATCTGCAGCATGAGGAGCTTGTAGAAATCCGTGTCGAGCAGACTGCGGATGATGGGGTCGACTTTCCAGGTGTGGTTGTAGACCCGTCGCGCGATGTCTGTTCGTGCCATGACGGTTTTATCTCCCCGCAGTTGCGGGCTTTGTTTAAGCTTCTCGATAACAAAAGAAAAGCAAGCCGGGCGTGCCGGAAGCCGCTTTTGGTTTAGGCCAGCACGACGCCGGCGCCGCGCATTTCGTCCAGCATGAAGGCCATGGAGCCGCCGAGATCGATGCCGCGGCAAGCGTCCAGACGAACTCGGACGGCAAAGCCTTGTTTCACCGCGTCGATCGCCGAAAAGGCGACGCAGAAATCCGTCGCCAGGCCGCACAAAGTGAGAGTGGTAAGCCCGCGCTCGCGCAGATAGCCGGCAAGACCGGTTGGCGTTGTGTGATCGTTCTCGAAGAAAGCGGAGTAGCTGTCTACGGACGCGCGAAAACCCTTGCGGATCACAAGTTCGGCCTTGGTCCAGTCGAGGTCGGGATGAAAGGCGGCACCGTCGCTGCCTTGGATGCAATGATCCGGCCACAGCGTTTGCGGGCCGTAGGGCATCTGGATCGTGTCATAAGGCGCCTTGTTCTCGTGCGACGAGGCGAAGGAGGAATGGCCGGCCGGGTGCCAGTCCTGCGTCAGCACGACATGATCGGCCTCGGCGATCAGCGTATTGACCAGCGGCACGATGCCATCGCCGTCTTGAACCGCCAGCGCGCCGCTGGGGCAAAAGTCGTTTTGCAGGTCGATGACGATCAGGGCCTCGGATGTCATGACGATACTCCTCAGTTGCGCATGCAAGGTGGACAACCCGTTCGCCAAGCGCAAGGCGGCGAGTTGTTTATTCCACGTGGCAGGGGTGCGCGGATCAGCGTTCTTTCAAAGCATGGATACGCGGAACAATCCTTTACCTTGCCGCTCACATTTAGCACGGCAGACCGGGCGCAAACCTTGCTCGCCGGGGTATCTTGGTTTAATCACCCCGCAGGCAAAGAGGCGGCTTTTCCGGTCGCCGTTCCGCGCAGTGCGCGACCCGACCAGCAACTGGATGGATGCATGCAGAACGCAGCCCTGGCGCTCGACGCCACGACCACGGCTTTCCCGATTCCCGCGAATGTTTATGCAGAGCGCGTCACGTCGGTTACCCACTATACGGACAGCCTGTTCTCGTTCCGCATGACGCGGCCGACAACGTTCCGCTTCCGCTCCGGCGAGTTCGCGATGATCGGTCTGCCGAATGCCGCGAAGCCGATCTTCCGCGCTTATTCGGTTGCCAGCCCCGCCTGGGATGAAGAGCTTGAGTTCTACTCGATCAAGGTGCCGGACGGTCCGCTGACCCAGCATCTCCAGAAGATCCAGCCGGGTGACACGGTGTTGCTGCGCCAGAAGTCGACGGGAACGCTGGTTCTCGATGCGCTCAGCCCGGCCAAGCGTCTCTACATGATCGCCACGGGCACGGGTTTTGCGCCGTTTGCCAGCCTGCTGCGCGATCCCGAAACCTATGAGAAGTTCGAAGAGGTCATCGTCACCAATACCTGCCGCGACGTGGCCGATCTGCGCTACGGCAACGAGCTGGTTTCCGGCGTGCGCGAAGATCCGCTGATCGGCGAGCTGGTTGAGGGGCGCGTGCATTACTATGCCACCACGACGCGCGAAACCTCGCCGCGCATGGGCCGCATCACCAAGCTGCTCACCGAGGGTACGATTTTCACCGATCTCGGTCTTCCGCCGCTCGATCGCGCAACGGACCGCATCATGATCTGCGGCTCGATGGCGATGTTGAACGACGTCAAGGACATCGCGGAAGCGGCCGGCTTCGTGGAAGGCGCCAACAACGCGCCGGCCGATTTCGTCGTGGAACGCGCTTTCGTCGGCTGATCGAGCCGACGCTTAAGCCTACAGGCCTCGAAAGAAAGCCACGACGTCATCCAGCGCCGGTGCCTTGCCGCGTAGAGGTCGGCTCAGCGCCAGCACCAATCCGGCATGGCCGAGGTCGGGATAGAACTTGGTTTCGACCTGGTGGCCATGGTCGCGAAGAACCTTGGCCAGTTGTTCGGTGTTGCGTGGGCGCACGGTCGTGTCGTCCGCACCGGTGGCGAGGAAGGCAGGCGGCGCGTAAGTGCCGCTGGTGATCCGATTGACCGGCTGGCTCAAGCGCAACTCGGATGGCTTGAGATGACCGAACGCCGCGACACTGGCGTCTGCATCGAGCGGCACGAAGTCATACGGGCCAGCAAGCCCAGCGAACCCCTTCACCACGCGCGGCGACACGCCTGCCGCCTGGAGGAAATCCGGCGCGAAGGCGACCATCGCGGCGTTATAGGCGCCGGCGGAATGGCCGACCAGGAAGATGCGATCGGGATCGCCGCCGAAGCGGGCGGCGTTGCGATGCGCCCAGGCGACCACGGAAGCCGTGTCCTGAACGAAATCCGGATACGGATGCTCAGGCACCAGCCGGTAATCGCCGATCACCGTAACATAGCCTTGTGCGGCAAAGGCCCGGCCGGCAAAGGAATAGTTGCTGCGCGATCCGTTGTCCCATGAGCCGCCGTAAACAAACACCACCACATCCCGCTTGGTGTTGGCAGGTTCATCACTCGGCGCATAAACATCGAGCTTCTGGCGCTCATCACGCCCATACGAAACATCGGACGCAGCCAGGGTCGAGCCGCTATCCTTGAGAAGCACCGCATTCAGCACGCCCAGCGAAGAACAGCCGGACAGGCCGAGCATGGCTGGCATCAGCAGGAACAGCAGTTTGGCGCGCGACAGCAGGGACATGACAGCTCCGGATTGAACGGCGAGAAGAAGTGCCGCTCTTTTCCATCCGGGTGAAACCGCGCTTCAGCGCTTAGCAACGACACACAGCGCGGCAAAGTTGCGCGCGCCGTTGCCTATCAACCGAGACGTTGCGTCAGCGATCCTTGAGAACCGGGATCGTCACGCTCTGGCTGCCGCTGGGCGGCGGGGGAGCGGAAATGCCGCGCACGGCGCCCACCACGGCGGCATCGATCTCGGGATTGCCGGAGGATCGTGCCACGCGGACATTGCTGACCGCGCCGGATCCGCCGACCGAGAACGAGATCACCACCGTCCCCGTGCCGCGGATGC
>DCDI01000173.1 GCA_002316345.1 Phyllobacteriaceae bacterium UBA1059
TGGGGGACGTGGAGCCGCGCCTCGATCGCGAGATCGACCCGTTTTGGGTGTCGCGCCAGTCGCTCGATGCGGCGCCTGAAATCCTGAAGCCGGGCTGTGGCTGGTTGCCGGCTGACTGGCTGGCGCATGAACCCGTGCGCAAGGCGATGCGTGGTCTCGCCCGCGCCGATGCCACGGTGTTGGCCGATTACGGATCGACGCGCGGCTCACCGGCGCTGCGACGGTTGCTGGCGCGGCAACTCGTTGAAGAAGGCATCGATGCCGGTCCCGACCAGATCCTGCTGACCGGCTCCGGCACGCAAGCACTCGATCTTTTGTGCCGCTTCCTGCTTCAGCCCGGCGACACGGTGCTGCTCGATGATCCCTGTTACTTCAACTTTCAGGCTTTGCTGCGGGCGCATCGCGTCAACGTCGTCAGCGTGCCTTATACGGCGAGCGGCCCCGATGTCGCGCTGTTTGCTGAGGCGCTGGCGACGCATCGCCCGCGCCTTTACGTCACCAACTCCGCCATCCACAATCCGACCGGCGCATCGCTGTCGCCGCAGGTCGCGCACAAGATCCTGACGCTCGCCGCTGCGCATGATCTGACGATCATTGAAGACGACATCTTCGCCGACTTCGAGATCGAACGCGCGCCGCGTCTTGCGGCGCTGGACGGCTTGGCGCGGGTGATCCGCATCGGTAGCTTTTCCAAGACGCTGTCGGCATCGGTTCGTTGCGGCTTTATCGCGGCGCGGCCGGATTGGATCGAAGGGCTCATTGATCTTCAGGTGGCGACTGCCTTCGGCGGCCCCAGTCCCATTGCGGCCGAGATCATCGCTGCCGTGCTGAGCGACGGCAGTTATCGAAAGCACATTGCGGCGTTGCGGACACGGCTGGCAAAACGGCGACGCGAGGCGGCAGCGATACTGGAGACAATGGGCATCCGGCCGTGGGTGCAGCCGCGTGGCGGTTACTATCTCTGGTGCCGACTGCCGGATGGTCGTGACGCCGCCGATCTCGCCAAAACAGCCTTGCGCGAAAGCGTGGTTCTGGCGCCGGGCAACGTCTTCAGCGTTGCACTTTCAGCGCCTGACCTGATGCGCTTCAACGTGGCGCAAATGGACGGTCGGGCGATCGAGGTCCTCAAACAATCGCTGTGAAAATGAAACATCCGGCCCGCCTGATGGACGGACCGGATGCTGTCGGTCGCAGGTGTTGTCTGCTCGTCGTTGTGTCTTTCCGGAGCCGCCTGCGACGACCGGGGTGCCGATCAGCTGCCGGAAATGGCGGCTTTGATTGTCTCGGCGTTGTGCTTCATCATGTCGATATAGGTGGAAGCCGGGCCCGAAGCGTCGGACAGCGCATCGGAATAGAGCGTGCCGCCAACCTTGATGCCGGTTTCGGATGCGATCTGCTCGACCAAGCGCGGATTGGTAATGTTCTCCACGAAGATCGCTGACGCCTTGTCTTCGCGGACCTGTTTGATCAGCGCCGCGACATCGGCTGCGGACGCTTCCGACTCCGTCGACACACCTTCAGGCGCCAGGAAGGTCAGTCCGTACGCGTGTTCGAAGTAGTTGAAGGCGTCATGCGAGGTGATGATCGTGCGCTTGTCCTGCGGGATCGAGGCGATGCTTGCCTTGATGTCGGCGTCGAGCTGCTGAAGCTTGGCCTGGAAGGCTTCCGCATTGGTCTTATAGGTGTCGCAGCCGCTTTTGTCGGCGGCGCAGAGCGCATCCGCGATGTTCTTCACGTAAGTTTCGGCATTGCCGACCGACTGCCAGGCATGCGGATCGAACTCGCCGTGATGGTGATGGCCGGCGTGACCGTGTTCGTGCCCATGATCGTGCTCGTGCTCTTGCCCGCTGGCGGCGTGATCTTGGCCTTCGCCTTCTTCCTTTTCCTCGCCGGCATCATGATGATGCTCTTCTTCCTCGTTTTTAAGGACATCGCCGCCTTTGGTCAGTTCGACCACCGGGGCCTTTGTGCCGCTGGCGTCGACGAGGCGCTGCAGGAAGCCTTCGAACTGGAGGCCGTTGACCAGCACGACGTCAGCATCAGCAACCGCTGCGGCATCGGCGGGCTTGGGCTCGTAAACATGCGCGTCGCCGTTCGGACCAACCAGCGTGGTGATGTCGATGCGGTCGCCGCCGACATTCTTTGCGAGATCGGCGATGATGGAGAAGCTCGCGACCACCTTGAGGTTCTCGGCGGACGCCGATGCCACCGCGGCAGGTATTAATGTTATAACACTCACAAAGCTGGCGAGGCGCATGATATTGAGCATGGGGTACTCCTTAGTTCGAGGGGGGAGAGGTTCAGGCCGTGCGGTGACGGCTTGGCCGGTTGCGGGTGCTGAGCACGCCGCGTGATCCGATCAGGATCGAGGCGATATACACCACGCCGGCTGAGAGGATGATCGCAGGCCCCGAGGGCAGCGAGAAATGGTAGGACAGCAAGAGGCCGGAAACACAGGACGCCATGCCGATCGCCGTGGCGAGCAGGCACATCGGCTCGACGCGCACAGTCCAGAAGCGGGCAGCGGCTGCCGGCAGCATCATCAGACCAACAGACAGAAGCGTGCCGAGAGCCTGGAAGCCGCCAACGAGGTTGAGGACCACAAGCGCCAGGAAGATGAAATGCACGGGCGTGCCGAGCTTCGATACCGAGCGAAGGAAGAGCGGGTCCATGCATTCGGCCACCAGCGCGCGCCAGAAAATGGCGAGCGCTACCAAGGTCACGACAGTGATCAGGCCGATCAAGGTCAAGGCTGCATCATTGAGCGCCAAAACCGTGCCAAACAGCACGTGCATGAGGTCGACACTGGAGCCGCGCAGCGACACGATGAGAACGCCGACCGCCAATGAAATCAGATAGAAGGCCGCCATGGAGGCGTCTTCCTTCTGCACGGTAAAGCGCGCGACGGCGCCTGATCCTAGAGCCACAACCATGCCGGCGATCAGTCCGCCGATGGTCATCGGTACGATTTGCAGGCCGAACAGCAGGAAGCCGGCGGCCGCTCCCGGCAGAATGCCATGCGCCATCGCGTCGCCGGTCAGGCTCATGCGGCGCAGCATCAGGAATACGCCGACGGGGCAGGAGGCAAGCGACAGGAGTAGCGAGCCCGCTAGAGCACGCTGCATGAAGGCGAAGTCGATGAAGGGGGCGAGCAGCGCCTGGTACACAGCATCCATCATGCGGCTCCCTTGTGGATCGCATCGGGCGCATGGTCGTGATGGTGATGATGCTCACCGCCTTCATGATGATGGCTGTGACCATCGTCTGGGCCGCACCAAGGGGCGGTTTCATCCCAGGCTTCATGGAATTGGCGAGCACGCAGCAGGTTTTCGGGCGCCAGCGTTTTGCGGGCGTCGCCCCAGGCGACGGGCTGGCGCGCGAGAAGAAGCGCTTGGGGAAAATGCTCGCGCACGAGGTCGAAATCATGCGCAACGACAAGGATCGTGCGGCTTTCCTGGTGCCAGCGCTTGATCAGCGCGATCAGGTCGCTCAGCGTCTTCATGTCGATGGCGTTGAAGGGTTCGTCGAGCAGGATGAGGTCGGCGTCCTGCACCAGAACCCTAGCGAAAAGTGCGCGCTGCAGCTGTCCGCCGGACAGCGTATCCAGCGGCCGCTTCTCGAAACCTGCAAGGCCGACCGCGACCAAAGCGCGCGATACGGCATCGCGATCTTCGGGACGATAGCGGCCGAGAAGACCACGCTTTGGCCAAAGGCCAAGTGATACGAGATCCACCACACGAGCGGGAAAAGAGCGATCCAACTCGGATTGTTGCGGCAAATAAGCGATAGAATTTCCGGAATTGACGGCAATTTTTCCGGAAATCGGCTTCAAAACGCCGACAATTCCCTTCATCAGCGTCGATTTTCCCGACCCGTTGGCGCCGACGATCGCCGTCAGCGATCCCTTGGCTACCGTGCCCGTGAGGTGATGAACCGCCGGGTGGTTGTTGTAGCCGAGCGTCAGATCGCTAAATGTGATACAGGCTTCGGCCATCGAACAGGGAATACCTTGCGTCTGAGAAGATCGTTGGCGCTTAGAAAAGATCGTCGGCCTTGAGATTAGGTCGATGTGATGTTATTACATTGATGATTGACGCGCTGTCAAACGGGAATGATGAGAGAATGGTTCACGCACAGGAATTGACGAAGAACCAGTCGCTCGTGCTGGACGTGCTTTTGCATACCGAAGGTCCGCTCAGCGCTTACTCGCTGCTCGATCAGCTGCGCGACAAGGGCTTTCGCGCACCGCTGCAGGTTTACCGCGCGTTGGACAAGCTGATGGAGTTCGGGCTGGTTCACCGGCTGGAAAGCATCAACTCCTTTGTCGCCTGCACGCATTCGCACGATCATAAGCATGGGGTGATCGCTTTCGGCATTTGCGACACCTGCGGACGTGTGGACGAGTTCTGCGATGCGGTGGTGGAAGAGCGGTTGAAGGGCTGGTCGAAGGACCATGCTTTCCGTTTGTCCAAGACGACGATCGAGATGCGCGGCACTTGCGCGAACTGTTTGGCAGCGTAAAAGCGCCACTTCGCGCATGAAGCGCCCAGTGAAACGAATTCGATGACCGAAACGATCTACGACAATCTCAAGCAATTGGGCAACGCTACGACGTTGCCGCAAAGCCCGGACGAAGCGGAACTGGAGCGGGTGGCCAATCCGCAGGCCGACGTTTCCTATGTCGTTCGCTTCACCGCACCGGAATTCACCTCGCTGTGCCCCATGACGGGCCAGCCGGATTTCGCGCATCTGATGATCGATTATGTTCCCGGCGACTGGCTGGTGGAATCGAAGTCGCTGAAGCTTTACCTCGGCTCCTTCCGCAATCACGGTGCTTTCCATGAGGATTGCACCGTGTCGATCGCGCGTCGGCTCGTCGATTTCCTTCAGCCGCGCTGGCTGCGGATCGGCGGCTACTGGTATCCGCGCGGCGGCATTCCGATCGACGTGTTCTGGCAAAGCGGAGCGGCGCCAGAAGGTGTCTGGATTCCAGAGCAGGGCGTGCCGCCTTATCGCGGCCGCGGCTGAGTCCAGCGTTTCTTAGGAGTCCGCTTGTTCGGCGATGACCGACAAGAAGGCCGGGCCATAGCGATCGAGCTTGGCCTCGCCGACGCCGGGAACCCGCGCCATTTCAGCGCGTGACGAGGGCCGGGCTGCCGCCAGTTCGATCAGCGTCTTGTCGTGGAAGATCACATAAGGCGGCAAGTTCTGGGTGCGGGCGATCTCGGAACGCTTCTCGCGCAAAGCCTGGAACAGCGCGCGGTGTTCTTCCGGGATCGTGGCCGAAACGGCTTTGCCCGACACCTTATCGCGACCGCTGGCTGGACGCGGTGCGGAGGGCACGCGCAGCATGAGCGTGGGCTTGTCGCGCAGGAACCGGCGTCCACCATCGGCGATCGACAATCCGCCATGGCCGGTCAAATCGACATCGATGAAGCGTAGCGCGATGAGCTGGCGCAGGATCGCGCGCCATGTGCGGTTGTCGAATTCCTTGCCGATGCCCCAGGTGGTAATCTGGTCATGGCCGAGTTGGGAAACGCGGTCGCTTTCCACGCCTAGAAGCACATCGACGATATAGGCCTGGCCGAAGCGCGCGCCGGTGCGGTGGATGCAGGACAAGGCTTTCTGCGCCGCAATCGTACCGTCGAAAAGTTGCGGCGGCTCGGCGCAGGTATCGCAGTTGCCGCAAGGCTCGCAGTGGTCGCCGAAGTAGGACAGCAGCACCTGGCGGCGGCAGCCCGCGGTTTCGGCCAGGCCGAGCAGGGCATCCAGCTTCTGCCGCTCCATATGCTTGCGCTGGTCTGGGGCGCCGGATTCTTCGATGAAGCGGCTGCGCAGCGCGATGTCTTCATAGCCGTAAAGCATCATCGTATCGGACGGCAGGCCGTCGCGGCCGGCGCGGCCGGTTTCCTGATAATAGGCCTCGATGCTGCCGGGCAGGTCGATATGCGCGACGAAGCGGACATCCGGCTTGTCGATGCCCATGCCGAAGGCGATGGTCGCGACCATGATGATGGCCTCGCCATGCTGGAAGCGGGCTTGGTTGGCTTCGCGGTCGGCCTTGTCCATGCCGCCGTGATAGGCCAGCGCATCATAACCCTGCTCGCGCAGCCACGAGGCGGTTTCCTCGGTTTTGCGCTTGGACAGGCAATAAACGATGCCGCTTTCGCCTTCATGCCCCTTCAGGAAGCGCTTGAGCTGGGCACGCGGATTGTCTTTTTCCTGAATGGCATACCGGATGTTGGGGCGGTCGAAGCCGGCGATGAAGGCGTCGTCATCATCGATCTGAAGATGCGACAGAATTTCGGCGCGGGTCGGCTCGTCGGCGGTCGCCGTGAGCGCCATGCGCGGCGTGTCAGGGAACATTGTGACCAGCGCATCGAGCTGGCGATAAGACGGGCGGAAGTCGTGACCCCATTGCGACAGGCAATGCGCTTCGTCGATGGCGATCAGCGACAATGGGATACGGGTAAGGCGCTCGAGAATGTCGCCGCGCAGCAGGGTTTCGGGCGCGATGTAAAGCAGATCCAGCTTGCCGTCCTGCATGTCGCGCCACAGGGCATAGCGCTCTTCGCCGGCGAGATCGGAGTTGAGGGCTGCGGCCTTGACGCCGGCCTGGCGCAGGGCCGAAACCTGATCGGCCATCAGCGCAATCAGCGGCGAGATGACCAGACCCATGCCCGGCCGGGCAAGAGCCGGAATTTGGTAGCATAACGACTTGCCGCCGCCGGTCGGCATCAGAACGAAGGCGTTATTGCCTTCGATGACATGCTGGACGATTTCACCCTGAAGACCGCGAAAAGCGTCATAGCCGTAAACGGTCTTCAGAATTTGGAGGGGGGAGTTGGTCAAAGCGGTCTGCAAAAGGAATCAGCGTGAACCTGCCTCATAGCAGATTCAGCCGGCACACCCGCGCGACGTGTTCGCGCAAATTCGTAGAAGACGGAACGCCTAGATCATCGCCTCAATCAGGAACGGACCTTTGCGCGACAAAGCGGCGTCGAACAGCTTGGTGAACTCCTCGACCGTGGTAGCGCGGGCCGCTTCGACGCCCATGCCCTTGGCCAGCGCGCACCAGTCCAGTTCCGGCTGGTCGAGGTCGAGCATACGGCGGGCATTCACGCCGAACTCGTTGACCCCGACATTGCGCATCTCGCCCTGGAGGATGGCGTATTTCCGGTTGGAATAGATGACGGTGACGATATCCAGATTTTCGCGCGCCTGCGTCCACAGACCCTGAACCGTATACATGCCGCTGCCATCGGCCTGCAGCGAAATGACCTTGCGGCCGGGGCTGGCGATGGCTGCACCGGCCGACAAGGGGATGCCGATGCCGATCGCGCCGCCGGTGATGGTGAGATAATCATGCGGATGCAGGCCGGGCGCCAGGGCAGCAAGCTGGCCCGCCGAGGTCAGCGCTTCCTCGCAGATAACAGCATTTTCCGGCAGAGCGCGGGCAACCGCGATGGAGATGGAGTCGCCGTTCAGCGCGCCGGTCGGCGCGGTGATTTCGTTTTGGTTGAACGTGTTGCGCGTGAATGGCTTCCCTTGGCCGGCGCCGAGTTCATCGGCGATGGCTTCCAGCGTGGCGGCAAGATCGTGTTCTGGTGTGCCGATTTCCAGCACCTCGCAGCCGGGCGGCAGCATCAGGCCGGGCTTGTCGGGATAGGCGAAGAAGCCGACGGGCTGCGGCGCGCCGATGCAGACGGCGACATCGAAGGCCTTGAGGGCTTCCACGGCCTGCGCGATGGGATAGGGCACGCGTGTCGCGCCGACGCGGCCAGCACCGCGTTCCATGCGCGCGGGCGTTTGG
>DCDI01000218.1:0-993 GCA_002316345.1 Phyllobacteriaceae bacterium UBA1059
CGCTACGGCCTCGGACGAAACCATAACCGAAGACGCCCAGCCTCAGGCAAAGCAGGAAACCGGCTCAACCGCGATTTTCGTTCGCCGACCGGTTCTCGCTTTCGTGTTGAACGTGCTGATCGTCGTGGCTGGCCTCGCGGCCTTCTTCGGCATCGATGTGCGCGAGCTGCCGGATGTCGATCGCCCGGTCATCACAGTCAACACCAACTATACGGGTGCGGCCGCCGAAACGATCGATCGCGAAATCACCGCGATCGTGGAAGGCGGCATCGCCCGCGTTTCCGGCGTGAAGTCGATCTCCTCTTCATCGTCCTTCGGCCGCAGCCGGGTGACCGTGGAGTTCAACGACGGCGTCGATCTCGATGTCGCGGCCTCCGACATGCGCGATGCCGTCAGCCGTGTCGTCAACCAGCTGCCGGATGACCTGCAGGACCCGCCAACGGTGGTGAAGGCCGATGCCAACGCCGAGGCGGTGATCCGTCTCGCCGTCACCTCCGAAACCATGTCCATCGAGGACATGACGGTGCTGGTGGAAGACGAGATATCGGATACACTGGCCGCAGTTCCAGGCGTGGCCGACGTGCAGATCAACGGCGACCGCGAAAAGATCTTCCGCATCGATATCGACCAGGCCAAGCTTGCGTCGCTCGGCATGACCGTTGCCGATGTGTCGAGCGCACTCAGTTCGATGGCCTTCGATGCGCCGGCCGGCGCTCTGTCCAGCAATGACCAGAACCTGATCGTGCGCGCCACCGCCGCCCTGACCACGCCTGAAGCCTTCGAAGCCGTGCTCCTCAACGGCCGTACCCGGCTCGGCGATGTCGCCACGGTCACGCTCGGCCCGGACATCGGCCAAACACAGCTGCGTGCCAACGGCCAGACCGGTGTCGGTCTCGGCATCATCCGCCAGGCCCAATCCAACACGCTCGACATCAGCGAAGGCGTTCATGCCGCTGTCGATCAGCTGAAGAAAACCCTGCCGGAAGGCATGGA
>DCDI01000218.1:1097-12333 GCA_002316345.1 Phyllobacteriaceae bacterium UBA1059
GCAACATGGGCCTTGGGCCGCGTGCTGCCGCCGTGCTCGGCACGCAGGAAGTGTTCTTCGCCGTCATCGCCACCACGGCGACGCTGGTTGCCGTGTTCGTCCCCCTCTCCTTCCTGCCCGGCCAGACCGGCGGCCTGTTTCGCGAATTCGGCTTCGTGCTGGCGCTGTCGGTGATCCTGTCGGCAATCGTGGCTTTGTCGCTCTGCCCCATGCTCGCCTCGCGCATGCTGGGCGGCTATACCGAGCACGAGCATACCGGCCTGCTTGGCCGCATCGGCGGCGGCTTGTCCGCCTTCTACCGCCGCACACTCCATGCCGCCTTGAACGCACCGCTGATCGCCATCATCGTGGCGCTGCTCGCTGCCGGCGCGGCGGGCGCCATGTTCGGCACCATCCGCTCCGAGCTGACGCCGACCGAGTACCGCTCGCAAGCCTTTATCCGCGTGCAGGCGCCGCAGGGCGTCAGCCTGGACTATATGGGCCAGCAGATGCGCGCGATCGAAGAGCGCCTCCAGCCTCTGCGCGACAATGGCGAGATCCGTTCGGTTTATTCGATCGCCGGTCAGGGCGGGAACTACAATAGCGGCTTCATGGTCATGTCGCTCGCTTCCTGGAGCGACCGCGAGCGCACGCAGCAGCAGATCCTGGATGATATTCAAAGCCGCATCCGCGATGTTTACGGCGTGCGCGCCTTTGCCTTCCAGCCAAACAGTCTGGGCATTCGCGGTGCCGGCAGCGGCCTGCAATTCGCCATCGTCGGCAACAACTATGCGGACCTGACCGCAGCCGCCGAAGCCACCGTGCGCGACCTCGAAAACACGCCCGGTTTCCAGCAGCCGCGCTTGTCCACCGAAGCCACGCAGCCGCAGCTTTTCGTGTCCATCAATCGCGACCGCGCCTCCGATCTCGGCATCGAGATCAACGGTCTCGCCGCTGCCATGCAGGCCATGCTGGATGGGCGCGAAATCGGCTCGGTCTTCATCGAGGACCGCGCCTTCGACGTAAAGCTGGTGTCTTCCGCCAACCCCGTGAACGATCCGACCGATCTGGAAAACATCTTCCTGAAAGCGTCGGACGGTCGCTTCGTGCCGATGTCGACCATCGCCACGCTGGAAGAGCGTGCCGTGCCGCCTTCGCTTGCGCGCGAACAGCAGCTGCGCTCGGTCGCCATCACCTCCTCGCTGGCGCCGGAACTGGCACTCGGAGACGCCTATACTCAGGTGCAGGAAATTGCCGGCAAGCACATGCCGGCCGGCAGTCGCATCGTGCCGCTGGCCGAAGCCGCAACGCTCGGCGAAACATCCAGCGGCATGCTCACCATCTTCGGCTTTGCGCTCGTGATCGTGCTCTTGGTGCTGGCGGCCCAGTTCGAAAGCTTCGTCAGCGCCATCATCATCATGATGACCGTGCCGCTTGGCCTCGCCTGCGCTGTGTTCGCGATGGTGCTGACCGGCACCAGCCTCAACGTTTACAGCCAGATCGGTCTCGTTCTGCTTGTCGGCATCATGGCCAAGAACGGCATCCTGATCGTGGAATTCGCCAACCAGCTGCGCGATCGCGGCCTGCCCTTGCGCGAAGCGATCGAGGAAGCCTCGAACATTCGCCTACGGCCGGTCATGATGACCATGCTCTGCACCATCGTCGGCGGCGTGCCGCTGGTGATGGCGTCGGGCGCCGGTGCCGAAGCGCGTATCGCACTAGGCTGGGTCATCGTCGGCGGCCTCGGTCTCTCCACAATCGCTACGCTCTATATAACGCCGGTCTCCTATCTTCTGCTCGGCCGTTTCGTGACGCCGAAGGTCGAGGAAGAAGCCCGGCTTGAACGCGAGCTGGAAGCCGCTGCCAATCCGCGTCCGGCACAGCCCCGTCCGGCGCTGGATGCTCATCCCGCCCCTGCCGATTGAAGATCAACCGCGCATCGCTGCCCTGCTCGGTTCATGCGGCACCGCCTGCCCCTTGACCGCGCCCGGCGCGTGCAGCATGGACCTGTCATCAATGGTTTAGGAGCATGCCGCCGTGGCGAGCAAACGAATCTCCCTGGCAAATGCGCAGGCTCTTGTCGGTAAGGAAGTCGGACTGGCGGAATGGCGCGAGGTTTCGCAGACCATGATCGACCAGTTCGCCGATGCAACCGACGATCACCAGTTCATCCACACCGATCCAGCTCGCGCTGCAGCCGAAGGGCCTTACGGCGGCACGATTGCGCATGGCTTCCTCACCCTCTCGCTTCTGTCGGCCATGACCTATGAGGCCGTGCCGGCGCTGGAAGGCATGGTTGCCGGCGTTAATTTCGGCTTCGACAAGGTGCGCTTCATGTCGCCGGTCAAAACCGGCCAGCGCATCCGCGCCCGCTTCATCCTCGACAAGCTGCGCGAGCGGCCATCCGGTATCGTCGAGATCAACTATGCCGTGACGATCGAACTCGAAGGCAGCATCAAGCCCGCGCTGACCGCTTACTGGCTGACCCTGATGATGCCTGACCGCACGAAAGACCGGGCGTGAGTGCCTCCGAACAAGAGGCTCGCTCTTCCATGAAACGCTTCGACGGTCTGTCCGTGCTGATCACCGGCGCAACCGGCGGATTTGGCCGCCGCGCTGCCGAGCGCTTTGCTGGAGAAGGCGCAAAACTCATCCTGTCCGACGTTGATGCCGAAGCGCTCGACGCTTTTGCCGCGACCCTCGACTGCGAAACGGCCCGTCTCGCTGGCGACATCAGCCAGGAAAGCCTGTCCAAGGATCTGGTAAAACTCGCCGTCGAAAAGTTCGGCCGCCTCGATGTCGCGCTGAACAATGCCGGCATCGCGCAAAGCTACGTCAAGCTGCCAAACGTCCCTTCCGACGAAGCGCGCCGCATCCTGGAAATCGACCTGCTCGGCGTTTTCTTCGCCATGTCCTACCAGATCCCGCAGATGGAACGGCAGTTCCGCCGCACCGGAAAAGGCGGCGCGATCGTCAATGTCGCTTCGGTTGCCGGTCTCGCCGGCGCGCCTCGCTTGTCCGTTTATTCCGCCGCCAAACATGGCGTCGTCGGCCTGACCCGATCGGCGGCCGCCGAATATGCCAGCAAAGGTGTGCGCGTGAATGCGGTCTGCCCGGCCTTCGCACGGACCAAGATGGCGATGGACATGCTGGGTATGTCGACCGCCGGAACCGACGCGGCCATCGCCGATCTGACGCGGGGGGTGCCGATGAAACGGCTGGCTGAGGTGGACGAAATCGTCGAGGTCTTTCTGTTCGCAGCCGACCCCAAAAACAGCTTCATGACCGGTCAGGCCATTGCAGCAGATGGCGGCATAACCGCCATCTGAGCCCCAAAAAACCGGCTGAGAACGCCGGTTTTGTGCCGCCACTTGCTGCTTTTTGCCGGAAATTGGCCGAAAAATTCCGCTAAATTCCCCGTGCGGCGTCGGAAAGATAGCTGAACGCGTAGTCCGCAAACGACCGCCAGCATTCCACTCGGAATGTGTTGGGCGCGGTCCGCAAAAGCACGACCTCGATCTTGCCGAGTACCGTGCGCGAGCAGGCGCCGACAGGAAACGCCTGCACACCCAGATCCTGCGGACAGCCTGCATTGATCACGTCTGCTGCCTTTTCACCCGACACGATGATTGCGGCATTGCGGTGTGAGACATCGACTGCCGAATGCAGAACGGAAACCTCGGCCAGATCGGCAATCGGATCACCCTCGCCGTCATCAATCACCAGCCACTCGTCCGGGCCCAGCCAAAAGGCCGTGCGACCGTTGGCGGTGACGGAAGTCTTTGGTTTCGCTGGTAAATCTAGGCCCAACGCCAGCGAAAGCGGAGCTAGACCATCTGGCCTGGCACGCAGCGAGATACGTCGCGCAGGCTTCCCCGGCTGCAGGGAAACGCCGTTGATCGCCTCGCTGCGATGATCCAGCGCGCCGCGTCGCTTAACCGTGATCGCTGCTGCCTCAACCATGGAGCCGCTCCCCCTTTTCGTCGAAGAACAATGGCTTGCACACTTCGACCTCGATCACGCTGTCTGGCATCGGGACGTACAAAGTCTCGCCGATCCGGCTGAATCCGCCTTCCACCAGACCCATGGCGATCGAACTGTTGCAGTTTTCTGACCAGTAGCTCGAGGTAACGAAACCGATCATCTTCATCGGCACCGGCTGCTTCGGGTCGACCACGACCTGAGCGCCTTCTTCCAGAACAGTCTTCGGATCCTTGGTCTTGAGGCCGNNGCCACGAGATCTGGACGGGTCAGACCGCGAATACCCACGAAGTCGGTCTTCTTCTTGCCGATCGCCCAATCAAGCCCGGCATCACCCGGGGTGACCGTTCCGTCCGTATCCTGGCCGACGATGATGTAGCCCTTTTCGGCGCGCAGCACGTGCATGGATTCCGTGCCGTACGCGCAGGCATCGTGCTTCTTGCCTTCTTCCCAGATGGCCTCCCACACAGCACGTCCGTAATCGGCCGGCACGTTGACTTCGAAGCCGCGCTCGCCGGTGAACGACATCCGGAACAGCCGGGTCGGAACCCCGCCGCAGATCGTACCTTCGCGCACCGACATATGCGGCATAGCGGCATCCGAAATATCGATATCGTCGACCAGCGATTGAAGGATGTCGCGGCTCTTCGGACCCTGAACGGCGATCACCGCCCATTGCTCGGTGATCGAGGTCAGCCAGACATCGAGATGCGGGAACTCGGTCTGAAGATAGTCTTCCATATGGTGCATCACGCGCGGCGCACCGCCGGTGGTGGTGGTCACATGGAAGCGATCGGCGGACAGGCGACCGACGACACCGTCATCATAGATGAAGCCGTCTTCGCGCAGCATGATGCCATAGCGGCAGCGGCCGTCTTCGAGCTTTGCCCACGGGTTGGTGTAAAGCAGCTCCATGAACTTGGCGGCGTCCGGGCCAACCACCTCGATCTTGCCGAGGGTTGAGGCGTCGAACAGGCCGGCTGATGTGCGCACCGTCTTGCATTCGCGGTTCACCGCCGCATGCATGTCCTCGCCCTTACGCGGATAATACCAGGCGCGCTTCCACTGCCCGACGTCCTCGAACACCGCGCCCTGCTGTTCTTCCCAGCCATGCATCGGGGTGCGGCGCGTGGGATCGAACAGATCGCCCTTGGCGTGGTTAACGATCGCGCCGAAGGTGACCGGCGTATAAGGCGCGCGGAATGTGGTGAGACCGACCGCAGGGATCGGCTTGTGCAGCACTTCGGCCGCGATCGCGAGACCATGCAGGTTGGAGGTCTTGCCCTGATCGGTTGCCATGCCGTTGGTGGTAAAGCGCTTCACATGCTCAATCGAGCGCATGCCTTCGCGCACGGCCTGGCGGATGTCCTTGGCCGTCACATCGTTCTGGAAGTCCACGAAGGCCTTGACGATCTGGTCCGGACCCGAGCCCGGAGCAGCACCCAGCATACCGCCACCCCAGGTCTCGCCCTTGTCGACCTTGGGCTTGGAGGCCGAGGTCGAGCGCACGGCCTTTTCGCCGGCGGCGAAGCCTTCATCGACGGTGGCATCAAGGCTGTCCGCACCGTTGCAGGCACCAACCGAGATACAATCCTGCGCGTAGGTGCCCGGCAGGAAGCGCTGCGTCGGCTCGTCGAAAGCGACCTTGCCGCGCGACTGCGAGAACAGGTGAACGGAGGGCGTCCAGCCCGACGACATCAGCAGCGCGTCGATCGCGACCTTGCGCTCTGGTCCGCCGGATTTCGCCTGCACCGTCATGGACGAGACGCGCAGCCGGCCGTCCGTACCAATAACCGTACGGCCCGGATTGATCTCGATGCCGAGGGCGCGGGCTTCTTCCACCAGGGCGCTGGACGGGTTGTCTCTGATGTCGACGATGGCCGCGATGTTGACGCCGGCCTTTTTCAGATCGATCGCGGCGGGATAGGCGGAATCGTTGGCGGTAAAGACGCCGACATTGCGCCCGACCGCAACACCGTAATGGTTGAGGTAGCTGCGCGCAGCCGAAGCCAGCATGATGCCCGGACGATCATTGTCGGCAAACACCATGTGCCGCTCGATGGCGCCGGTGGCGAGGATCACCTTCTTGGCGCGAACCTGCCACAGCCGTTCGCGAGGCGTGGTGAGGTCGGGATGCGCGAGATGTTCGGTGACGCGCTCCACCAGCCCGACCATGTTCTGCGCGTAGTAGCCGAAGGCGGTGGTGCGGGTAAGCACGCGGACATTGTCGCGCGAAAGGAGCGACGCAGCCGCAGCCTGCGCCCAGGCCCAGCCATCCTGGCCTTCAATCGACGCGCCGGTTTCGTAGCGCAGTGCGCCGCCAATATCCGGCTGCTCGTCGCACAGGATCACGCGCTGGCCGGAATCCGCTGCGGCAAGCGCTGCCGCCAGACCAGACGGCCCGGCGCCAACGATCAGCACATCGCAATGCGCAAAGCGCTGCGCGTAAGTGTCGGGATCGGCCAAATCCGGCGCAACGCCGAGACCGGCTGCTTCACGGATACGCGGCTCGTAAACCTTGGCCCAGGCGCCCTTCGGCCACATGAAGGTCTTGTAGTAGAAGCCGGCCGGCAGAAACTGCGCGAAGCGATCGAGGAAGCCTTTGCGGTCCGCGGCAGCCGTCGGGCTGGCATTGACCGAGCGCACGATCATGCCGTCCTTCAGCGCTTCGGTCGTTGCGCGCAGGTTCGGCGTGGTGATTCCATCCAGCGTGACATCAACCAGCGCGTTCGGCTCCTCGACGCCGTAGCCCATGATGCCGCGCGGGCGGTGATATTTGAACGAGCGGCCGACCACACGCACGCCATTGGCGAGCAGTGCCGAGGCGATCGTGTCGCCGGGGCGGCCGTGATAACGCGTGCTGTCAAAGGTGAAGTGCAGCGTTTCCGCCGCGAGCGAGCCGATGCGGTGGCTGGTCATGCGCCACCTCCACGCAACGATTGCGTGCCAGCCACGACATGGCTCACCGTGTCGCGTTCCATCAGGAAATACTCGCCGCAGGTCTGATGGACCCAGATTTCGCGCGTCGCACCGCGCGGATTGCCGACGCGGTGGAGATATTTGGACCAGTCTTCTGCGGAAACATCCAGAGCAGGCTCAGGCCTCTCCTTGCCGGCCTCGCCGCCAAAGGTGAACTCGGTTTCATCACGCGGACCACAGAAGGGGCAGGAAAACAACTGCATCTCAGGTCCTAATGCGCAATGCCGGAGCCGGCCGCTTCATCGATCAACCGGCCGGTGCGGAACCGATCGAGATCGAAGGGGCGGCTGATATCATGATGCTCACCGGTTGCGATGAGATGCGCCAGCAGAACCCCGCCGGCCGGAATGGCCTTGAAGCCGCCGGTGCCCCAGCCGCAGTTGAGATATAGGCCCGGCACGGGCGACGGGCCGATGATCGGCGAGCTGTCCGGCACGACATCCACCACGCCGGCCCATTGCCGCAGCATCTTCAACTGGCCGAAGCTTGGAAACATCTCCAGCATGCCCGACAGCACGGTCGCCTGGACAGGCGGATTGCCACGCTGGGCATAGGACGGAATGCGGTCGATGCCGCCGCCCACCACGATCTCGCCTTTGTCGGACTGGAACAGGTAGGTGCCCGTGCCGAGATAAAGCACGACCGTATCGAGGCACGGCTTTACCGGCTCGGACACCATGGCCTGCAGCGAATAGGATTTGATCGGCAGGTTGAAGCCAGCCATTCCCGCCACGACGCCAGAATTGCCGGCCGTTGCAATGCCGACAGCACCAGCGCGGATCTCGCCCCTGGAGGTCTCGACGCCAACGCAGCGGCCATTCTCGATGAGGAAACCGGTGACGGCGCAATCCTGAATGATGTCGACGCCGAAGCCATCCGCCGCGCGGGCATAACCCCAGGCAACAGCATCATGGCGAGCAACACCCGCCCTGCCCTGCCAAACGCCGCCGAAGATAGGATAACGCGCCTGATCGCCACTGTTGAGCAAAGGCGCCTTTTCCAGCACCTGGTCGCGCGAAAAGAGTTCGGCGTCGGTATCGTTGATCTGCATCGCGTTCACGATGCGCGCGGCGATTTCCATTTCCGCATCGGAATGCGCGACGGTGACGACGCCGCGCTGCGAGAACATGATGTTGTAGTTCAGCTCCTTGCCCAGCGTCTCGTAGAGCTTCAGCGAGTAATCGTAGAGCGCGACGCTTTCGGGATAAAAGTAGTTGGAGCGGATGGTGGAGGTGTTGCGGCCGGTATTGCCACCGCCGATCCAGCCTTTTTCCACCACGGCGACCTTGGTCATGCCGTGATTTTTGGCGAGGTAATAAGCGGTTGCGAGACCCTGCCCGCCGCCGCCGATGATCACCGCATCATATGCCGCTTTCGGTTCGGGCGAGCGCCAAGCCTGTTGCCAGCCGGAATGACCGCGCAGGCCCTCGCGAACGAGGCTCAGCGCTGAATAGCGATTGGCGGTACGCGCGTGGGCCAAGCAAACCTCTTCGTGTCAGCCGCAATGCCGACCGTCACCCTGATTGCCACGGATGGTCAAACCCCGACCGCGAGGGAACCGACATTCACTCCAGTTCCTGCGCCATATGCAGCTTGGCATAAAGGCCGTCAGCCGCCAGCAACTCGCGATGCGTGCCGGTTTCCACCACGCCGGAGCGGTCCACCACGACGATCCTGTCGGCGTTGCGGATGGTGGCCAGGCGGTGCGCGATCACCAGCGTCGTGCGGCCCTGGCTGAGTTCGGCCAGCGACTTCTGGATCTCGCGTTCGGTCGCTGTATCCAGCGCCGAAGTGGCTTCGTCGAGGATCAGGATCGGCGGGTTCTTCAGGAACATGCGCGCAATTGCCAGACGCTGCTTCTGGCCGCCCGACAGCTTGACGCCGCGCTCACCGATGATCGTGTCATAGCCGTTCGGCATCTGGGCGATGACGGCATCGAGGCGGGCAAGGCGGGCAGCTTCGCTGATCTCGGCTTCCGTCGCTTCCAGCCGGCCATAGGCGATGTTTTCGCGCACGGTGCCGCCGAACAGGAAGACATCCTGCTGCACGATGCCGATCTGGCCACGAAGGGAGGCCAAAGTCATGGCGCGGATGTCGATGCCATCCACGGTAATCGCACCACCCTGCGTTTCATAAAAGCGCGGCAGAAGCGAGCAGATCGTGGTCTTGCCGGCACCCGATGGGCCGACGAAGGCCACCGTCGTACCCGGCTCGATCGTCAGGTTCACACCGGAAAGCACCGGCGCGCCGCCATAGCCAAAGCTGACATCGCGATAGTCCACGAGGCCCTTCAAAGCAGGCGCATCCTGCGCGTTCGGGCGGTCGGCGATATCCGGTTCGGTGTCGAGCAGTTCGGTGTAGCGGCGGAAGCCGGCGATGCCTTTCGGATAGGTCTCGATGACGGAATTGATCTTCTCGATCGGGCGGAAGAACACGTTGACCAGCAACAGGAAGCCCACGAAACCGCCGGCCGACAACTCGCCTTCCAGCACGAAATAGGCGCCGGCCACCATCACCACGAGCTGGATCAGCCGCATGCTCATATAGGAGAGCGAGGTGGAGGCAGCCATTAGCTTGTAGGCTTCGAGCTTGGTGGAGCGGTAGCCGGCATTGTCGCGGGCAAACAGCATGCGCTCGTGATCTTCGTTGGCGAAGGCCTGGACGACGCGCATGCCGCCGACATTTTCTTCGATGCGCACGTTGAAGTCGCCGACGCTTCGATAGAGGGCGCGCCAGTTGCGGGTCATGCGGGCGCCGTAGCGGCTGGTGACCCAGGCCATGAAGGGCACGATCACGACGGCAATCAGCGCGAGCTTCCAGTTCACCGAGAACATCAAGGCGAAAGCGCCAATCAGCGTCATGATGGCGATGAACAGGTCTTCGGGGCCGTGATGCGCGACCTCGCCGATTTCCTCGAGATCCTTGGTGACACGGCCCACGAGATGGCCGGTTTTGTGGTTATCGTAGAAGCGGAAAGACAGCTTTTGCAGGTGGTCGAAGCTTTTTCGACGCATCTCGGTTTCGATGTTGATGCCGAGCATGTGGCCCCAATAGACCACGACGGCCATCAGGCCTGCATTGATGGCGTAGATCACGAGAAGGGCTGCGGAGGCCAGCAGGATCAGCGTCCAGTTCTCGGTGGGCAGCAGATCGTCGATGAAGGCGCGCACCGCCATGGGGAAGCCGAGTTCGAACAGGCCGGCGAGCACCGCACAGCCGAAATCGAGCAAAAACAGGCCCTTCCACGGCGTATAATAGCTGAAAAAGCGCTTCAGCATGGGCATGGACAAGGCGGATTGCCGCGATTCTTGGCGGTTAGCGAGCATGACAAACGTCCGGATTCACGTGAAATCAGCGGCCGGCCTGGCAACAGCTGATGCGGCAACGCTGGCGCCTTCTAGCCGCGTTGTATCGAAGGGGCAACGATTGAAGACCTCGGCACTTCCTTCTCAAGCGGGTTTGATCGGGCGCACATTGCCTGAATGGCAGCGCCATTCGACGTTATGGTAACGCAAATCGCTGTAATAAACGGACGCTAAAAACCCTAGATCATGCCTATGACAGCTTCCCAGGACGACCCGCAGACGCTTCGCCCAGCTTGGACTGACGATGTCCTCACTTTCTGGTTCGACGAGCTAAGCTGGAACGACTGGTTCGCCGGCGGCAGCCATGTGGACGATCGGATCCGCGAGCGATTTTCAGAGCTGTACGATCAACTCCGCACCGAGATGCCGGAAGGCGCTCTGGACGATCCGCGAACGGCACTGGCGGCGATCATCGTGTTCGATCAGTTTTCTCGCAATCTGTTTCGGGGAACAGCGCGGGCCTTTGCCACCGATGATCAAGCTCTGGCGATTGCACGACGGGTGATCGATCGCGGGCTGGATCAGGGCATGAGCAAAGATGAGAGGCTGTTTCTTTATCTGCCGCTCGAACATTCCGAGGTCTTGGCCGATGGCGAGCGGTCGGTGACGCTGTTCGAAAGCCTGGGCGACGAGGCCGGATTGAAGGCGGCCATCGAGCATCGCGACATTCTTGCGCGGTTTGGCCGTTACCCGCATCGCAACAAGGCGCTGGGTCGTGAAAGCACGGCGCAGGAAACGGCGTTCCTTGCCGAACATAAGGGCTTCGGCCAATAAGGCTCAGAGAGCTTATGAGCAGTTGATCTTGCTTCCCTTCCGGCGCTGCCGATAAACTGCTCTTAACGACAAGACCGGCGGAGGGACCCGAGATGGCGAAAGCGGTTAAAGCGGCGCAGGCAGAACAAGCACCGGAAGCGGCAGCTGCGGACAAGCCG
>DCDI01000218.1:12350-23867 GCA_002316345.1 Phyllobacteriaceae bacterium UBA1059
GCCGCCAGCCGTACCAAGTCTGAAGAGACCAGTCCGGCAGCCGACCTTGCCGCAACGAGCGATGCCGCGAAGCCGGCGCCGAAGCCACGCGCAAAGGCCAAAGCAGCCGAGACGACCGGTTCTGACAAAGCGGCCAAGCCGCGGACGCGCAAGGCGGCGACCGGCGCTGCCGTGAGTGCGGCTGCAACAAGTACTGAAGTTGAGGCGACAGTTGCACCACCGGCTACCGAAACCAACAGCGTCGATCTCGCTTCCGAGCCGCCCATTACGCCGGAAGACGTATCGCCGGCGGCGGACGCAAGCGTCGAAAGCGAAGCGAAGCCTGCCGCAGCGCCCGCCAAGCGCGCGCGCAGGGCGGCAGCATCTGCGAAGACCGATGAGCCTCAAGCTGAGGCTGTGTCCGTAGCCCAAGACTCGGCGCCAGAGGTGGAGCCGGTCGCGGAAGAGCGAGTTGCCAGCGTCCCGAAGAAGCCAAAGGCCAAAACAGCCAAGGCCGCGCCCTCATCTGCTGCAAAGGCGATCTCGAGGCCGCGGACGCGAAAAGCGGTGGCGAACGCGGATCAGTCCGCTCCGGACGAAACTATTGAGGATGAGGCGGCTTCCACCTTCAGCTCCGGTGTCACGACCAACACCGTCGAAGACCCCGCCGAGGTTGTTTTACCAGCTACAAATACGGTTGAACCAGTTTCCCCTTCACCGGTTGACGAACCCGCGCCAGCTGGTGACATCGCTGAGCCAGCGGCAGCCGACAAGGTCGCGCAGCCGGATCCGCAGGCGACGACACGGAAATCAGCTTCGGCCGACAAGCCCTGGCTCGCCAGCTATCCGCCGAATGTGCCGACTTCCATTCCCGCCCTGCCAGCGGACTCGCTCGGCGACCTGATGGTGAATGCCTGCAAGCGTTATGCCGGCCGCATCGCTTTTTCCTGCATGGGGCGGGAAATGAAGTTCGTGGAGCTGGAAGAAGCATCCGCAGCCTTCGGCGCTTACCTGCAAGCGCAGGGGCTGGCCAAAGGTGCGCGCATCGCCTTGATGATGCCGAACGTGCTGCAATATCCGATCGCGCTGATGGGTGCGCTGCGGGCTGGCTATACGGTGGTCAACGTCAACCCGCTTTATACCGCAAGGGAGCTCGAGCATCAGTTGAAGGATGCCGGCGCCGAAGCGATCGTGATCCTGGAGAACTTCGCCCATACGCTGGAAAGCGTGATCGGCAACACGCCGGTCAAGCATGTGGTGGTGGCGAGCCTTGGCGATCTGCTGGGGCTGAAGGGCTTGGCGGTGAACCTAGTTGTGCGGCGCGTGCGCAAGATGGTGCCGAACTGGACGCTGAAGGGTCATGTCCGCTTCAATGCCGCGCTCAAGGCAGGACGCACTGCCAAGCTGAAGCCGGTGGCGGTGACCGCGCAGGATCTCGCCTTCCTGCAATATACCGGCGGCACGACGGGCATCTCCAAGGGGGCGATGCTGAGCCACGCCAATGTGCTCTCGAATATCGCGCAGAACGCGGCCTGGCTGGAAAGCGCCTATATCAAGCGGCAGCGACCGGAAAAGCCGGTCTTCGTTTGCGCGCTGCCGCTTTACCATATCTACGCGCTGACGGTGAACGCGCTGATGGGCATGCAGCAGGGCGCGCATAATGTGCTGATCACCAATCCGCGCGATATTGCAGCCTTTACCAAGGAGTTGCGCCGCACCAAGTTCAACATCCTGCCGGGCCTCAACACGCTGTTCAACGCGCTGTTGAACAACAAGGACTTCCAGAACCTCGATTTCTCGTCGCTGGTGCTGACCTTCGGCGGCGGCATGGCGGTGCAGCCATCCGTTGCTGAACGCTGGCAGAAGCTGACGGGCTCGATGATCGCCGAGGGTTATGGCCTGTCGGAGACGTCACCGGTCGCCACGGCCAACCGCTTCGATGCCGACCAGTTTTCCGGCACGATCGGCTTGCCGCTGCCTTCGACCGAGGTCTCCATCCGCGACGAAAATGGCGTTGAGGTGGCACTTGGCGAAGTCGGTGAGATCTGCATTCGCGGACCGCAGGTCATGTCGGGCTATTGGAACCGGCCGGACGAAACCGCCAAGGTCATGACGGCGGACGGCTTCTTGAAGTCCGGCGATATCGGCTTCATGAACCCTCAGGGTTACACCAAGATCGTGGACCGCAAGAAGGACATGATCCTGGTTTCCGGCTTCAACGTGTATCCCAACGAGATCGAGGAAGTCGTCGCGCGCCATCCCAAGGTGCTGGAAGTGGCGGCGATCGGCGTGACGGACGAGAAGTCCGGCGAAGTGCCGAAGCTTTTCGTGGTGAAAAAGGACGAGAGCCTCAGTGAAGAGGAATTGCGCGAATTCTGCCGCGAGAACCTCACGGGCTACAAGCGGCCGCGCCATTTCGAGTTCCGCGAGGATTTGCCGAAAACAGCCGTCGGCAAGATCCTGCGGCGTGATCTCAGGGATTAGAGCGCGTCGGTGAACGGATAGTTCCGTCGGCGCCAAGATTACCCCCACCCGAACCTTCGGTTCGACCTCCCCTCATGGGGGAGGTTGGGTGGCTGGGTTTGTCGGCCATGCAAATCTGGAAAGAGATGCTGACCGCTGATTAGTTTTGCCGGACTCAGCCAAAGCTCATCGGAGGGTAAGGGGCACATTGCAGGGGGAAAGTCACGTTCTCGAATGCGGTGTCGCCAGCGATTCCCCTCCCCCTTGAGGGGAGGGGTTAGGGGTGGGGGTCCCTAGGCGCCAAGATTACCCTCGTCCGGATAACCACCATGTGTTCACGACCTTAATCGCTCTCGCGGGCTTCCCGTTGCCGCATCGGCATGGAATCAATCAGTTCGAACAGCGCGTCTGAGGTTACGGGCTTGCTGTCGCGCAGCTTTTCCTGGCCATCCTTGCCCAAGAGGATGACCGTGAACCTGTCCTGATCGTCGACGCGGAAGCGACGGCGGAGGGCATCGGCGGGCGGCAGACCGCCGACCTGCCCGCTGTCTGAAACAATGCCGCCGACGATGGTCAAAACGGTGAGATCGCGGCTGTCCGCTTCCGCCTGAACGGCGTGGAGATCGTCGGTCTGATCGGCCACGCTCTGGTTCATCTGGTCACCGAAGACCAGCACCAGACGCCGCTTCCATAGGAACTTTCCCAGCACGTCGCCGCTGTTTGCGGCAGGCGGCATGGCAGCGGTCGAAAGGGCGATGGATGCGGCGGCAAGCAGATGCATCATCATAACTGTTGTTCCCGTTGGGGCCTGGGATACTACAGCGGCTTGCCCAACTGCGTCAGTAGTCTGAAAGGGCTAGAAGCCTGCGGCTTCCACCTCATTCCTGCCAGATCGCTGTCAGGGTCCGCTATCAGGGATTTTCCTGCATATAGGCCGGCAGATCGGCAACGGAACCCAAGATCACATCGGCAAGGCTGCCCAATGTCTTGCGAGACCCCGTGCCGCTGAGAACGCCGACCGCGAGACCAGCACCAGCCGCACGCGCCATTTCCAGATCGTGACGGTTGTCGCCGACCATCGCCACTTCGCTGGGGCGCAAGCCGTTCATGTCGGCAAAGGCGTGCAGCGCATCGGGCGCGGGCTTGGGATTGGCGACCGCATCATATCCGTAAGCCGCAGCGAACATTTGCGCGATGCCGAGCGCCAGCAGCGTCTTTTCCGCACCGAGCGTGGAATCGTTGGTGGCGACGCCGAGCTTGATGCCGCTTTCGTGCAGGGCCGCCAGGGCTTCCTTCACGCCGTCGAGCGCAACGGCGTGGGTTGCGCCTTCCTCAGCCGTGAAAAGGTCGTAGCTGGCAACCAGCGCATGACGTTCTTCGACGTCGGCTTCGGGATACCAAAGCTGGATGAGTTCGGCATTGGTACCCGCCGCAAACACGGAGTCGGCCTTGAAGCAGCGGTTTTCCGCGTCATAGCCGGCGACAGCCAGCAGGCGGTCAGCTTCTGTCCGATCGCCATCGGCGGCTTTCATCGCCATGTTTTCGGCAATTGCGCGCCACGTGGCTTCGAAGTCGATGAGGGTTCCGTCCTTGTCGAACAGGATCGCCTTGATTGCCATTCCCGAAGTCCTCAGCCGCGCAACGCAGCGATAGCGGCAACGAGGCCGGCGGTGGAGGAGTCGCGATCGCCCGTATCCGCCTTGCCCTCGATCACCGGCTGCAAGGCGGTGGCGAGTTCCTTGCCGAGTTCCACGCCCCACTGGTCGAAGGCGTTGATGCCGAACAAAGCGGCTTCCACGAAGACGCGATGCTCGTAAAGCGCGATCAGGCGACCGAGCGCGTAAGGATCGAGACCCTTGTGTACGATGGTGAGGGACGGCCGGTTGCCAGGGAAAACGCGGTGCGGCGCGAGCTTGGCCGCTTCCGTTGCCGGCGTGCCCTTCTTAATCAGCTGGGCCGTGGCTTCTTCCAGCGTGCGGCCGCGCATGAGGGCTTCCGACTGCGCCAGGCAGTTGGCGATCAAGAGGTCCTGATGGGTCTTGAGGTCCGGCTCGTGCGACTGCGCGGCGATGATGAACTCGACCGGAATGACGTCCGTACCCTGATGCAGCAGCTGGAAGAAAGCGTGCTGACCGTTGGTGCCGGGCTCGCCCCAAACCAGCGGACCGGTCGGCGTTTGCACTGGCTCGCCTTCAAGCGTCACGCGCTTGCCGTTGGATTCCATGTCGAGCTGCTGGAGATAGGCCGGCAGGCGAAGCAGGCGCTGCTCGTAGGGAATTACCGCGCGGGCCGGATATTCGCAGATCACGCGGTGCCAATAGCCGATCAGGCCAAGGAGCATCGGCAGATTGCTCTCGACCGGCGCGTCGCGAAAATGCGTATCAAGCGCATAAGCGCCATCGAGGAAGCGGCGGAAGTTCTGCGAGCCAACGGCGATCATGATCGGCAGGCCGATCGCCGACCATAGGGAATAGCGGCCGCCGACCCAGTCCCAAAAGCCGAACACCCGGTTCTCGGGAATGCCGAAGCTCGCGACCTTGTCGAGCGCGGTGGACACGGCCGCGAAATGATCCGGCACGGCGTCTTCGCCGAGCGCCTCGGCGATCCAGCGCCGCGCGGTGGCGGCGTTGGTCATGGTTTCGATCGTGGTGAAGGTTTTCGACGCTACGATCACCAGCGTGGAAGCGGGGTCGAGGGTCTTCAGCGTGTCGTGGATATGCGCGCCATCGACATTGGACACGAAGTGAGCGCGCGGGCCGTCATGGTAGGGTGCCAGCGCCAACGTTGCCATGACCGGGCCAAGATCGGAACCGCCGATGCCGATATTGACGATGTCGGTGATCGGCTTGCCCGTCGCACCCTTGGCCGCGCCGCTGCGGATTTGTTCGGCGAACGCGCCCATCGCGTCCAGCACGGCGTTGACGTCCGGCAGCACGTTCTTGCCATCGACGGTGACCGGATCGCTGCCGCCGTTGCGCAGGGCGGTATGGAGAACCGCGCGGCCTTCGGTCGTGTTGATGATCTCACCGGCAAACATCGCATCGCGGCGCTCAGTCACGCCAGCGGCATCCGCCAGATTGCGCAGGAGCTGCATGGTTTCCGTGGTCACGCCGCATTTCGACCAGTCGAGCAGCAGGTCTTCGAAGGATGCGGACAGGTCGGTGAAGCGGTTGGCGTCGTCGCCAAACAGCGCGCGCATGTCGGTGGGCAGGGTTTCGCGATGGCTGCGCAGGGCGGCGATCGCTTCGGCAACATGCGGCTTGGACATAAAACGCTCCTTGTTCGCATCGGAATGCAACATTTTGCATAGCGCGGCCTCGTGTCTTCGCGCCAGTTTTATCGCGATGCTTAGTAACCTATTCCTGCCGTTGAAGGACGCATCAAAAGAATTGGTGGCTCAGCGCATTGGTCCAGGGTTGATCCAGATCACCCCCTCCCATAGCGTCAGGATGGAGGGAATTTCTCATGTCGCATCGCAATGACGCCGCCCTGTGGTCGGGCCTGTTCCGTATTTCGGCCGATTCGGGCCAGACGCTGCAGGCGCAAATTCGTCAGGCGATCGTGGCGGCGATTCTCGACCGGCAGATCGCGGCGTCCATGCCGCTGCCTTCCTGCCGTATCCTTGCCGACAAGCTCGGGGTTGCACGCGGCACGGTGGTGATCGCGTTTCAGCAGCTGGTGGACCAGGGCTTTCTCGTTGCGCGCGAACGGCGCGGCCATTTCGTCAATCCACAGGTGCTGGCGACACCAGGCAAGCCTGCGATGAAAACCGATATCGCGCCGGCCGGCCTCGACTGGAAGGCACGGCGGCGGGTGGCAGCCAGCGACATGCCGCGTCCGGCCAAGCGCGAAGACTGGATCGCCTCGACCTATCCCTTCGTGTACGGCCAGTTCGACCCGAACCTGTTTCCGACAGCCGAATGGCGCGAATGCAACCGCATGGCGCTGGCCGTTCTTGAGATCCGCAACTGGGCGTCTGACGTGGTGGATCGCGACGACCCGTTGCTGATCGAGCAGATCCAGGCGCGTTTGCTGCCGCGCAAGGGCATTTTCGCCAATCCCGATGAGATCATCGTGACGCTCGGCGCGCAGAACGCGCTGTACATGCTGGCCACGCTCCTAATGGGCAAGGGCTCGCGGGTCGCGATGGAAAACCCCGGCTATCCCGATGCGCGCGCGATCTTCACGCTCGCGGGGGCGGCGATCGATCCGGTGCCGGTGGACAAGGACGGGCTTGTCGTGTCCGACATTCCGCACGACAGCGGCTTCGTGTTTACCACGCCCAGCCATCATTGCCCGACCATGGTGCCGATGACCCAGGCGCGTCGGCAGGCGCTGATCGCCAGCGCGATTGCCAACGACCAGATCATCATCGAGGACGGTTACGACAGCCAGTTAGTCGACCAGTCGCCGCAGCAGGCCCTGAAGAGCTTGGATCGCTCCGGCCGCGTGGTTTATGTCGGCTCGATGTCGAAGACCTTGGCGCCGGGCTTGCGGCTCGGCTACATCGTGGCGTCCGCCGATCTGATCGCCGAATTGCGGGCGCTTCGGCGCTTACNNNCCGCCGGCCAACAACCAGCGGGCGGTGGCGCTGTTCCTGTCGCTCGGCCACCATGAAGCGCTGGTGCGGCGCATGTCGCATGCCTATGAGGAGCGCCGCCGCCGTTTGGTGCAGGCGACCTCCGCCTTCCTGCCGGAATGGCAGACGCATGATCCGGCCGGCGGCACGTCGCTGTGGCTGGAAGGTCCGTCGGACATCGACACGCGAGCGCTGGCTGAAGCAGCGGCGGCCCGCTCCGTGCTGGTGGAACCGGGCGAGCGCTTCTTTGTCGGCGAAAACAAGCCGAAGCGCTTCATGCGGCTCGGCATTTCCTCCATCGGGCTGCAGCAGATCGAACCCGGCATCCGCGAACTCGCCGCTGCCGTGGGGCGGCGCTCGGTTGCTGCCTAGCGCAGGAAAGCGTCGTCGTAGGGCAGTGTTGTCTGCGCGCCGTTCTCAAAGGTGACGGCCAGCGTACCGCTCTTCGCTTCCACGCTACCGACCGGGTTGTACGTGTCGGCCAACGGCGTGACGCCGAAGGCCTGGCGCACGACCACGTCGCCGTCGCTGAGGGGAAAAGCGGTCGGGATGCCTTGCCGCGTCAGGGCATTTTCACCCAGCGAAGCCGCGTGCCCGGATGCGCTGGCGCGGGCGTCTTCGATGCCGAGAACGCCGACGTGGCGGCTGTTCCAAGGCGCGTAATCGCGGCCGCCGTTGGACATCCAGAGCATGGTCACCGGCAGGACGTCCGGCTGCTTCAGGACGATCAGCATGTCCCTTTCGGCATGACGGCTGATCGTGGTCCAGCCCAGCGCCGACCCTTCCGCTTCCGCGAGGGTGAGGAAGTCTTCGTGACGTTCGGCAGGCGGATAGATGCGCAGATCGGTGGTGCCGCCATCGGCCAGCGGAAAGACGGTGAGATCGGCTTGTGCGGGATAGGCCAAGGCAAAACGGCCGCGCGAAGAGTCCGGCTCCAAGGGGGTGTCGGGCGTAAGGGGGAAGCGTTTAGGCGAGAACCCAGGCAGCCCGCCCGCCTGCATCCGCGTCATAAGGTGGTGCGAAACGGAGATGCCGCCCTGCCCGCCGAGGAAGCGGTGTTCCTGATAGATGAAGGGCTGGCCGTCGCGCAGGGTGATGCGCTTTTCAACGGTGGCGCCGAATACCGAGCGGCTCAGCCGGAAGGTCGAGATCCGGCCGCCGCTAATCCGCTCATCGCTGACAAGCGACCAGGGCGCGTTCGCCGTCCAGCCGTGGCCCGGCGCTTCTTCCACGTCGTTGCGCGAAAAGGGCGCGCAGAGGAAATCGCCTGACAGCCGCGCGAGGCCGCTCGGCGTTCCCTCCGGCATTGCTTCGCCGCTGTCGATCCAAGGCGCGCGGTGCAGCGGGGTGAGCACGCGGCCGTCCTGCTCCACCTCGAGCGAAGCGATATGACCGTTTGTGAGGTCGAGCGTCAGGCTGACGCCGGCGACTTCGATCTCATGATGTTCGTCCTGACGCATGGCAGTCCTCCTCCGGCTGCCTTATGTGAACACAGCCGGGGCTGGCAAGAGAGTCGCGCCCGACCGGAACCACCCCGCCCACTCTCCCCTTAACGCGCATCGTCACCGCCCGAGGACGCTCCTTGATCCGCAAGAAAGTCAGGCCGCCGCGCAACCTCGTTCTGGTGATGGGCGACCAGCTGGATGGCGAGTCTGCGGCGTTCGATGGCTTCGACCCGGTCAACGACATCATCCTGATGATGGAGCTGCGGGAAGAAGCCGACAACATCCCCCAGAACAAGCGCCGCATCGCCTTCTTCTTTGCGGCCATGCGGCACTTCTGCGAAGAGCAGCGAGCGCTCGGGCGGACGGTGCTTTATTCTGAGCTGGACGAGCCCGGGAACGTCGGCAGCTTTGCCGGCGAGGTGCAGCGGCGGTTCGGGCAGATCAAGCCGGACGGTGCGGTGATCGTGTTGGAGCCCGGCGATTACCGCGTGCGCGAAAGCCTAGAAGCGCTCGATCTGCCGATCGAATTTCGCGAAGACCGACACTTCCTGTGTTCGCGCGAAGACTTCGTCGCCATGCGCGAAGAGCAGCCGACGATGATTCTGGAGACCTTCTACCGTGCCATGCGGGTGAAGCACGATATTCTGATGAACGGCGACAAGCCGGTTGGCGGCCAGTGGAATTTCGACAAGGATAACCGCAAGAGCTTTGGCCGCAACGGCCCGCCGCTGCTGCCGCCCAAGCCCGCCTTCAAGCCGGATGAAATCACTGAGGACGTGCTGGCGCTGGTGGAGCGCTGCTTTCCCGACAATCCCGGATCACTGGCACGCTTCGACCTGCCGGTGACGCGGGAGCACGCGTTGCAAGCGCTGGACGACTTCGTGCGCTACCGCCTGCCCGAGTTCGGCCGCTATCAGGATGCGATGGCGGGCGGACAGCCTTTCCTGTTCCATTCCGTTTTATCCGGGCCGCTCAACCTGCATCTCCTCAACCCGCGCGAGGTACTAGATGCGGTTCTGGCCAATCCTTCGAACGCGGCGCTGAACGCGGTGGAGGGGTTCGTGCGGCAGGTACTCGGTTGGCGTGAATGGGTGCGCGGCATTTATTGGCACCTGATGCCGGATTATGCCGAGCGAAACGCGCTCGACGCCGATCTGCCGGTGCCGCGCTTTTACTGGACCGGCGAAACCGACATGCGCTGTCTGGCGGAAGCGATCAGCCATACGATCCACCATGCCTATGCCCACCATATCGAGCGCTTGATGGTGCTGGGGCAGTTCTGTTTGCTGCTCGGCGTGCAACCCTATGATGTGCATCGCTGGCACATGTCGATGTTCTGGGATGCGATCGACTGGGTGTCGCTGCCGAACACGCTGGGCATGAGCCAGCATGGCGATGGCGGCGTGATGGGCACTAAGCCTTATTGCGCGTCCGGTGCCTATATCGACCGCATGAGCGACCATTGCGGGCGCTGCCGCTATGATCCGCAGCAAAGCACCGGCGACCGGGCCTGCCCCTTCACCACGCTTTATTGGGACTTTCTCGCCCGCCACCAGGAACGGCTTGCCGGCAATACACGCATGCGTGGTCCCTACATGAACCTCGCCCGCAAGGATACTGAAGAGCTGCAGCAGATCCGCGACCGCGCCACCATGCTGCGCGAGACGCTGACGGCGGAAACGTTCCTCCCCGAGCCGGGTCAGGCGTAGCGGCGCGGGAAGGTGGAGATGGCGCGCGCGGCCGTGGCGACGCCGCGTTCGAGGGCTGCTTCGATCGTGCTGTTTTCGCTCAAGCCGGCCAGGAATGCGGCATTGAACGTGTCGCCCGCGCCGACCGTGTCGATGACAGTAACTTCCGGCGCGCGGGCGTGGGTGATGGCGTCCTGCGTGTAAGCGGAAGCGCCATCCGGGCCGCGCTTGATGACCAGAAGCTGATCGGCCTGAAGGGTGCTCACCAGCGTTTCAGCGGCGGCATCGAGGCCATCGAAGCCGGTGAAGCCCTTGGCTTCCTCGGCATTGATCAAGGCGATGTCGGTGGCTTCAAGCCAAGTCTGAAAGGCGATGCGATTGTCATCGGTCCAGCCTTCCACCGGCCAGCCCGGATCGGTCGCAGTGCGCCAGCCTTTGGCCTTGAGCTCCTGCAAAAGCGACACGGTGCCTGCGGCGATGGCCGGCATGAGGAAGCCGCCGGAGAGAATGGCATAAGCGTGGCCATGCGGCGCTTCGGGCATCCGAGAGAGAAGATCGTCCAGCCTCGCGCTTTGCAGATGGCCGGGCGTGGTAAAGAAAACGCGGTCGCCACCTTTGTGGACGATGCCGACCGTCAGCGTCGTGTCGGCCGCGTCGTCGATCCAGACACTGCTCACCGGATCGAACTGTGCGCGAAGCCAGAGGCCGTTCGGGTCCGTGCCGGCGGAGGCGATGAAGCGATGCGGAATGCGGAGGCCAGTTAGCGCCAGCGCGGTGTTGCCGGCCGAGCCGCCGGCGCGCTGTTCCGAGCGCTCCACCACCACTTCCGTGCCGATCGCCGGCCAGCCATCGACTTCGCCGAGAACGAGGTCGACATTGGCATTACCGAGCACGAGCAGCCCCGGCGTTGTCATGGCGCCTCGCCGTCCGTAACCTTTGACGAACGAAGAGGCGCGCCGAAGCCTTCGCCGATCCGGGCGGCAGATGCTTCGATCGCAAGACGCTGCACGGCTGGGAGCAGGGTGACGACGGCAGCGAGGCCGGTTTGTTCGGGCAAGGGGATCGTTATCGCGCCATCCACGGGAGGCTGCGCACCGAAGTCGAACAGGATCGGCGTCAGGCCGTATGAGACAGCAGCTTCCGCAACCCGCGTGATCGCTGCCGCATCGGGGCCAACGGGCCGCGCCAGGATCAGCGCCATGTCGGGCCGCAGCATCTCCATCGGGCCATGCAGGAGCTGGCCGAGTTCCAGCGCAAGGGACGGCGTACGCGCCAGTTCGGTGAAGGTGAGCGCTGCGGCTTCCAGCGCGCTGTGCGGCTGGGCGCGACCGGACAGAACAAGAAGGGAGCAGGTTCGCAGGTG
>DCDI01000218.1:23957-24158 GCA_002316345.1 Phyllobacteriaceae bacterium UBA1059
CAGCGTGATGAGAATGCTGCGCGTGGCGACAAAGGCCTGTTCGCGCCCGCCCTGCCCTATCAGGCACGGCATGGCGCGGCCCAGCGTGGAGTCCGCATTGAGCGTGAGGCCGAAGTGATCGGTCTGGTCAGGGTTGCGAGCGAGATAGGCGGCTATTTCGCCGGAGCCGCCGGACTGCGAAGTGAGCAGGTTTGCGCGCGG
>DCDI01000134.1 GCA_002316345.1 Phyllobacteriaceae bacterium UBA1059
GTCGATCGGGCGGTTCACGATGTTCCAAAGGTTCGGGCCGATCTTGTTGGCGCCGCCGGAATCATCGGTGTGGCAGGTGGCGCAACGCTTGAACAGCGCTTCGCCGGCAGCCGCGTCGGCGCTCTGCATGCGCACGGCGATCGGCTCTTCGGCCGGTGCCGCATCGTCCGCCTTGGCGCCAGCTTCCGGCTCGGCAGCCGCGATGGCAAAACCAGGTGTCTCCGGCGTCGGTGCCGCGAACAGGGCTTCGGACACAATGCTGATCGAGAACATGATGAACACGGTCCCCAGCAAAGCGCCGATGATCTTGTTCATTTCGAAAGAATCCATGCGGATACCGCTCCCTGCCTCGATCTCCCGGTCGGCGCATTTTGTTGCCCGCGCCGAATCCCCATACTGGCCGCAAAACCAGTAAAATCGGCGGGAAACTAGGTCTTTTCCGGAAGTGTTGCAACACCTATAAGGACCCCGCCCCATGTGGCGATTTGACACTTTCTGGCCCCTTTGAACTGGACTGCGCAGCCTATGTCGACGCTTGTTCTGATCCCCGCCCGCCTGGCCTCCACCCGCCTGCCGGGCAAGCCGCTTTCCGATATTGCCGGCAAGCCGATGATCGTGCGCGTGGCCGAACAAGCCACCGCCGCCCATCTCGGTCGCGTGGTTGTAGCCGTTGATGCGCAGGAGACCTTTGACGCCGTGGTCGCGCACGGCTTCGAAGCGGTGATGACGCGGGTCGGCCATGAATCCGGTTCCGACCGCATCCATGAAGCGCTGACCCTGCTCGACCCCACAGGCACGGTCGACACCATCGTCAACGTGCAGGGCGATCTTCCGACGGTGGAACCGGCAATCATCCGCGCCGCCGTCGATCTTCTCGATGACCCACAGGTCGACATCGGCACGCTGGGCGTAGAAATCACCCGCGAGGAAGAAAAGACCAACAAAAACGTGGTCAAGATCGTCGGCTCGCCGAACGCCGGGAACCGCCTGCGCGCGCTGTATTTTACCCGCGCTACCGCGCCGTGGGGTGAGGGGCCGCTCTACCACCATGTCGGCCTTTACGCTTATCGACGCAAGGCGCTCGAGCGCTTCGTGTCCTTGCCACCCTCCACCCTCGAGCGCCGCGAAAGCCTCGAACAACTGCGTGCTCTGGAAGATGGCATGCGCATCGATGTGGCACTCGTCGATGCCGTCCCGCTCGGCGTCGACACCGCCGAAGATCTCGAACGCGCCCGTGAACTCCTGTCCCGGAATTGATTGATATGACGTCTAAAACCAACCGCATCTCGTTCCAGGGCGAGCCTGGTGCGAACTCCGATACCGCCTGCCGCGACATGTTCCCGGACATGGAGCCGCTGCCGTGCCCGACCTTCGAGGATGCCTTCAACGCCGTTGAATCCGGTGCTGCCGATCTCGCGATGATCCCGATCGAAAACACCATCGCCGGCCGCGTCGCCGACATCCACCACCTCCTGCCGGAATCGCGCCTGCATATCGTCGGCGAATATTTCCTGCCGATCCATTTCCAGCTGATGGTGTTGCCCGGCGTGGCGCGCGAGGAGATCAGAACCGTCCACAGCCACATCCATGCGCTGGGCCAGTGCCGCAAATATATTCGTAGNNATGGTTGGAAGCCGGTGATTGCCGGCGACACGGCCGGCGCCGCCAAGCTCGTGTCGGAAACGGCCGACCGCACCATGGCAGCCCTGTCGCCGCGGCTCGCCGCCAGCCTCTACGGTCTCGATATCCTGGAAGAGAATGTCGAGGACACCGACACCAACGTCACGCGCTTCGTGGTTCTGTCCAAGGAAGACAAGCGTGCGCCGCGCGTATCTGCCGACGAACGCATGATGACGACCTTCATGTTCCGCGTCCGCAACGTGCCGGCCGCCCTTTACAAGGCGATGGGCGGCTTCGCGACCAACGGCGTCAACATGACCAAACTGGAAAGCTACCAGCTCGGCGAGTTCACAGCGACGCTGTTTTACGCGGATATCGAGGGGCACCCGGACGACCACAACGTGACCTTGGCCCTGGAAGAATTGCAGTTCTTCTCGCGCGAAGTCCGCATTCTCGGCGTTTATCCGGCGAGCCAGTCCCGCGACGAGTGGAAGCTATCCGACTGAGACGCCGGAAACCCTCAATCCTGATCCGCCCAGAAGCGGATCAGGTGGCTGGCGATGGCACCCTGAGGCGGCACAGCCAAGCCCTCGGGATGCGTTCCCGCAATCATGGCGCGCACTTCAGTCCGGCTGAACCAGCGGCAATCTTCGAGCTCCGTCAGATCCGCCTGGATCTCGTCGCTCAACGCCTCTCCGAAGCAGCCGATCATCAGCGAATAGGGAAACGGCCAGGGCTGGCTCGCATGGTAGGCGACGCGCCCGATGCGGATGCCGGATTCTTCCAGCGTTTCGCGCCGCACCGCGTTCTCGATCGTTTCGCCCGGCTCGATGAAGCCGGCCAGCGTGGAAAACATGCCGGGCGCGAAATGCGGGCTGCGGCCGAGCAAACAGCGGTCATCCTTGACGGTGAGCATGATCGCCACCGGATCGGTGCGCGGGAAATGCTCTGCGCCGCAATTCGGGCAGGAGCGCTTGTAGCCGCCAATGCGGCTCTCGGTCTGATGGCCGCAGCTGCCGCAGAAGCGATGCGTGCGGTTCCAGGAAATTAGCGAAGCGGCCTGCGCCAACGCGCCAAGTTCGGCCGCATCGATCAGCCCCTGGCTGTAGATCGAGCGATGATCGATCGCCTTGATGTTCGCGGGCAGCGTTTCAGGATCAAGATCGGTATCCAGCGCCAGCAGCGGGCCTTGCTCGTCGCGTCCAAGCAGGATCGCGTCGGCCGGTTGCTGGCCAAGCGCTTCAGCCTCCTGGCGCATGAAGAAGGGCGCGAACGTCTCGCCGTCCAAGCGCAGCAGCAGCCTGGAGCCCGACAGCAGCATCAGCCGCGTGGTTTCGTCCTGCAAGGCGCGGGAAACGCAATCATCGTCACGCGTTTCGGATTGGCGGTCGAGAACATTGCCGGCAAAGCCGACAAAGGCGCTGGGTTCGCGCTCGGGGCGGTCGAACAGAAAGAAGGTCATTGTTGCTCCGGCCCGGTGGTCAGGCTTCTTTTCAGAGGGCGGCCTGCACCCGTGCCGAGAACTCATGGAGCGCTTCGCGGCGATAGGGCTCGCGCAGACCGTGGCCCCAGACGGGACCGGGCCAGGCGGGATCGCCGGTGTTGCGCGCGATGACATGGACGTGCAGCTGACGCACGATATTGCCCAGCGCGCCGGTGTTGATCTTCTCGCAAGCCGTCAGCTTCTTCAGCCCTTCCGCCACCATGTTGGTCTCGAAGGTCAGCATGGTCTGGTCGAGCGGCGTGAGATCATGCACTTCCGCGATCTTCTGGCGTTGCGGAATGAGAATCAGCCAAGGCCAGCGGCTGTCGTTCATCAGCCGCAGCTCGCACAGGCTCAGCCACATCACGTGCTCGCTATCGGCTTCGAGACGCGCATCGAGCGCAAACCCGGCCGTATGGTGCGGCGTGTCCATGAACAATCCCCGTATACGAAAACCGTGAAAGCAGGAGGCTAGTCGCGCCTTCGAAAGCTCGCAAGTCATGGTGGTGCATGGGGTAAAGATTCATTTTCAGCATCACACATTTGCCACGCCTCCATCGACACTCACCGCTTGCAAATGCTGCGCCGATTGACGATATGAGCCGCGGGAGGTTGGCTGGTGGACGATCCACTCGCCAACCGGGTCAGGTCCGGAAGGAAGCAGCCCTAACGATTCTGGAACGGGTCATTTCGTCAGCCTCCCACCGTCTTGTCCGTTAAGGTCGGGCAAGCCCCCGTTAAGTTCGGGGAAGCATCACCCGCGTTGACGCGGCGTACCGGGCGCAGGACAATCAGCGCGCCTTGAGTCGAACAGCCAGTTTCAAAGGAAGAGCGCGAGCGCATGAGCGAAGCCGGACAAGGGTCGTCGAGCGCCGCGGGCTACCGCGTTCTTGCCCGCAAGTACCGCCCGGCCGATTTCACCACGCTGATCGGCCAGGAGCCGATGGTGCGCACCCTCACCAACGCCTTCGACACCGGCCGCGTCGCCCAGGCCTGGATGCTGACGGGCGTGCGCGGTGTCGGCAAGACCACCACCGCCCGCATTCTCGCCCGCGCGCTGAATTACAAGACGTCTGAGATCGACCGCCCTTCGGTTGCGCTCGAAACCCTCGGCGAGCACTGCCAGGCCATCATGGAAGGACGCCATGTCGACGTGATCGAGATGGATGCGGCGTAGCATACCGGCATCGACGACATCCGCGAG
>DCDI01000188.1:0-193 GCA_002316345.1 Phyllobacteriaceae bacterium UBA1059
CGCCGGCAAGGAAGCGCTCGGCGCTCGCCCAGCCGATCCCGCGCGCGCCGCCCGTCACCAGGATGCGGCGACCGTTGAAGCCGGTGCTCACCGGCCGGCCTGTTCGATCCCGGGACGCATGGCCTCGACCATCTCGTCGCAGCGTCCCATCCAGACGTCGCCATGATCCAGCGCGTGCTTGATCAACCCTTCC
>DCDI01000188.1:216-6591 GCA_002316345.1 Phyllobacteriaceae bacterium UBA1059
GCCCACCATCATCATGCGCTTTTCGGCATGAAGCACGTCGAACTCGGCCTTCCACGCTTCGAGCAGCGCCGACGGCGCCTGCATGGTGCGGCCGGGCACAACGATCGAATACTGGAAGAACGGTGCGTCATCGAGCACCCAACGGAAGGGCAGTTCGACGATCTTGGTTTTCTTGCCCGCGACAGTGTGGATATAGGGCGAGTCGTCGTCAAAGAAGTTTGAGGAATAATCGAATCCGTATTCCACCAGCATTGGCATGGTGATGCCACTGATTTCGGCTGCCGGCGAGCGCCAGCCGCGCGGCGCGCGGCCCGAAACGCGCTTGATCGACTGGAAGCCCTTTTCCATTTCCTCGCGTTCCTGTTCGGGCGTCAGGCCCAGGATCCAGGAATGGGTGTAGCTGTGATGGGCGATCTCGTGGCCGCCTTCCAGGATGCGCTCCATCAGTTCGGGGCGCTGGTCGATGATGATGCCTGGGATGAAGAAGGTCGTCTTGATCCCGTAGCGCGCAAGCAGGTTGAGCACGCGGTCGGTGCCGACCTTCCAGCCATAGGCGCCCTGCGACATCAGGATCGGCCGTTTGGCATAGTCCGGGTCGCGCGCCGTCCACATCGTTTCGGCGTCGAGGTCGAAGGTCAGGAAAAGGGGAAAGCCCCGGCTCGTGAGATGCATCATCAGGTTCCGATCAAACGAAGCGGTGGAAGCTGGTCCAGCGTTCGGCAAGAAACAGCACCGCGACGGTCGCGATGATCAGGATGGTGGAAACTGCAGCCACACTCGGGTCGACGCCCATTTCCACCGAGGTGAAGATCAGGATCGGCAGCGTGGTCTGGCGCGGGCCGGCAAGAAAGATGGTGACCGGCACGTTCTCCATGGAGGTGACAAAGGAAAACAGCGCGCCGGCGACAAGGCCGGGCTTGATCAGCGGCAGCGTCACCAGCCGGAACGTGGTGAAGCCGTTGGCGCCCAGGCACCGCGCCGCCTCCTCGACCGAGAGGTCGATGCCGGAAAGGCTGGCGAGGGCTGATCGCACAATGTAGGGCAGGGTGATCACCACATGGGCGAGCAGCAGCACGATGAAGCCGCCACGCAGGCCCACCAGCGTGAAATATTGCAGCAGCGCCACGCCTATGACGACCGACGGGATGATCAGCGGCGACATGAGCAGCGAGGTCAACGCCTCGGAGCCCGGCAGCATCTTGCGGAAGAGTGCGTAGGAGGCGGCGACGCCCAGCACAAGAGAGATCACGGTCGAGCCCAGCGCGAGGATTAGGCTGTTCTGGATGGCGCTGAGGTAATTCGAGCTGGTGAACACGGCTTCATACCATTTCAGCGTCCAGCCCTGCGGCGGGATGGTAAGGTAGGAGGTCTCGCTGAACGAGGCGAGCACGACCACGATCACCGGGATCTGCAGAAAGATGACGACCAAAAGGGCGATAGTTGAAACGGAAAAGCCCGGGCGCTGCTCGTTCATGCCAGACCTGCCCAGCGCTTGGTCATGCGGCTCGAAATCCAGATGATCAGGATGGTGACGAGCGCCAGCGAGAAGGACAAAGCCGACCCGCTCGGCCAGTCGAGCAGCTGCATGTATTCGTCATAGATCAGGGTCGCCATGACTTGGTAGGTCGGTCCGCCCAGCATGCGCGGCGTCACCAGCGCGCTGATGGTCAGCACGAAAACCAGGATGGAACCGGCGATGATGCCGGGTGCCGTCAGTGGCAGCGTCACAGCGCGGAAAACGTGGAAACGGCTGGAGCCCAGAGTGGCTGCGGCGGATTCCACATCGCGCGGCACGTTCTGGAGCGCGGCCACCAGCATCAGCACCATGAAGGGAAGGTAGATATGGGTCAGCCCGATCATCACGCCGGTCAGGTTGAACATCAGCTTTAACGGCGCCTTGATCAAACCGAGATCCATCAGCATGTTGTTGACCACGCCGCGATTGGTCAAAAGTACGATCCAGCCGAAGGAGCGAACCACGAGGTTCAGCATCAGCGGAAAGATGACGAGAAGCGTCAGCGGCAGGCGCCAGCGCGGATCGCCGCGCACGATGAGATAAGCCACCGGATAACCGAGCAACAAACAGGCGAGGGTCACGGCAATGCCGAGGCCGAGTGTGCGAAGCACGACTTCCCGGTAATAATCGTCGGCAAAGATGCGGACGTAGTTTTCCAGCGTGAACGAGCCGGCGGCAATGCCGGCGCCCGGCTGATATTCCTGGAAGCTGGTCGGGGCCAGCAGGATCAGCGGCACCACGAATGCGCCCACCAGCACCAGCGCCAGCGGCGAAAACAGCAGCAGGCCGATGCGCAGCTGCCTCATGCGTGAGCGCCTTGCGCGATCACCAACACATCCTGCGGCCGCACTTCGAGCGTCACCGGCTGTGCCTGTTCGAGGTGGCTCGCGGGACCCGACGACGCAGCCTCTACGACCAGCTCATGATCGCCGGCGATGCGGATGACGTATTGGACCTGCGGGCCGGAGAAGGAGCGCAGCGCGACGGTGCCGGGAATGCGGTTTGCGTCGCCGGCGCCCGACGGCGTCAGCGAAATCGCTTCCTGCCGGATAAAGACGTCGACGGATTCGCCATCCGCCGCGAGCGTGCTTTCAGTACTGAGCTCAAGTCCCTCGCCCAACACCAGCCTGTCAGCCTTAACGGTCGCCTTGAGGCGGTTCGGCTTGCCGATGAAGCTTGCAACGAAAGCGGTCGCTGGGCGGCGGTAGATGTCCTCTGGTGCCGCGAATTGTTGGATCACGCCGTCGTTCATGACGCAGACGCGGTCTGACAGACTAAGCGCTTCGCTCTGGTCGTGAGTGACGAACAGCGTGGTGATGCCGAGCTCGCGCTGCAGGCGCTTCAGCTCAATCTGCATTTCGTCGCGCAGTTTGGCGTCGAGGTTGGAAAGCGGCTCGTCAAACAAAAGCACGCTCGGGCGCGGCGCGATCGCACGAGCTATGGCGATACGCTGCTGCTGGCCACCCGAAAGCTGGCGCGGATAGCGATCGGCATAGCCGGCAAGCCTGACCATGGACAATGCCTCGTTGACCCGCGTTTCCAGCGTCGCACCGCTTTGCCCCTTGCGGCGAAGGCCAAAGGCGACGTTCTCGAAAACTGTCATGTGCGGGAACAGTGCATAGGACTGGAAGACCAGCCCGATATTGCGCTTGTTGGGCGGCAGCCGCGTGACCTCGGCTGTACCGATGCGGATTGTGCCATCAGAAGGCTCGATCAGGCCGGCGACCATGCGCAGTATTGTCGTCTTGCCGCAGCCAGAGGGACCAAGTAGCGAAACGAACTCACCCTCGGCGATGGCCAGGGAAACGTCCTTGACCACAGTGAGCCCACCGTAGCGCTTGACGACGTGATCTAGGGCGAGATCGCTCATGTCGACTTCCTTGGGAGTCGGTGCGGGGTTCTCCTTGTCTGATCAGCGCAAGACTTCACGCTGCCAGCGTCGCGTCCATTCCGGCAGCTTGGCCGCCATTTCGCTCGGATCGAGGAACAGCATCTTCTCCAAAGCCTCGCCCGACGGGACTATTGCCGAGACTTCGTCCGAGAGCGTGACGTTCTTGTTGACTGAACCGATGAACTGGCGCTCCGAAAAGCACTTCTGGTTGTCAGCGTCGAGTACCGTATCGATAAACTTGAGCGCCAGCTCCTCGTTCTGCGTGCCCTTAGGGATCATGACCGCGGGGCGTATGCCGACAGCGCCTTCGATCGGGTAGGCAGCGGCGAGCGGAAGGCCGTTCTTCGACTGGACGCCAGCGCGATCCGGATACCAGACCGCGATGTCGATTTCGCCGCGCTCGAAGAGCGACACGACTTGGTCGGCTTGCGTGTAAAGGAGCACCGAATCCTTTGCGAGAGGCTTTACCTTCTCGATGCCAGGCGTGATGTCATCGTTGCTGCCGCCGGCGAGCTTGTTCATGGCAGCCAGGAACTGCCAGCCGGTCGTGCCCGAAATATCGCCGATCGTCACGCGGCCCTTGTATTTCGGGTCGAACAGGTCGTTCCAAGACGTCGGCGGGGTGGTGACCTTTTCCTTGTTGTAGATGATCGTGGTCGCACCGATCATCGCGGCGACATAGGCGTCGTCCTTGCCCCAGGCACCATCGATGATCTCGGCCGCGTTGGTCAGCTTGGCGCGGTTGAGCGGGACGAGCAGGCCTTCGTTCGCCATCTGGACGGCAAAGGCGTCATCGGCGAAGACTACGTCCATGTCGGACTGGCCAGCTGTCGCGCGCACGGCTGCGGCATGCTGAGCGGAATTAGCCAGTTTCGAGACGACGGTTGCACCTGTCTCCTTCTCGAAGACATCGATGTAACAGGCCTTCACATTGTCAGCGAAGGAGCCTCCGAATTCACCGAGCACTAGCTCTTGCGCATGTGCGGACGATACGGAAATGCCAGCCAGCACGGCGGCGGCGGCAAGCAGCTTGGTACGCAGTTCCATCGTTAGCTCCCGTTCTTCATCAACCCCAGAGCATCTCTGCGGATGCCATTGAGGTAGACGCTAACACCCGCGAAATTGTCTTTCAAGAAAGAAAAATCAAAGGTAATCTTTCTTAGCTTGCGGCTTGTTTGTCGCAACGTGCTTCAGGTAGACCGTTCGCTACAAAGGAGAGAGCGAACTTGGACGAGCCGGTTCTTCGCTATTGGGAACTCGACCGCGTTGGACGCGGCATGGAAAAATGGCGACGTGCGCGGCCCGATATTGACGTCAGCGGAAAGGCTGTCGTCGGACGCATCCGGCACCTCAACGACATCGTCATGCGTGCCGTTGACAAGGCGCTGGCGAAGCACGGCGTTAAGTACCCGGTCTATGCTGTCCTCGCCACCATCCGCGTTTCTGGGTCGCCCTATCGAATGTCGCCAACCGAACTGCTGTCCACCCTCCTGGTCACGTCGGGCGGCTTGTCAAACCTGCTGCGTCGCATGGAAGCCGACGGCTACATCACCCGCGCCGCCGACAAGCGCGATGGGCGCGGCGTGATTGTAGAATTAACCGAGCAAGGGGTCGCCATCGCTGACGCCAGCATGGCTGACCACGCTGCGGTAGAGCGCGATCTCATCGAGTGCTTGCCGGACGACGTCAAGGAAACGATAGCACGTGCGCTTGGATTGATGATCACCGTCGCGGAAAGATGAAGACAATCTTTGTTGTTTGGAGTGCGCGGTCGGCATTGGCGTAAGCAGGCCTTCAGCTATCGGGTAACATCCAGCTAAGGCTGACATTCCGCTGCGCGGCCCCGGAAGCTAGTTCATGATCCGTGAAGTATCTAGAGACAAGGTTCACAAACGTCCCAACCTTTGACGGCCGGGCCCGTTCTATCCGCGAAGAGCTCGCCCGTCATTGCATCTCAATGCCGCTAGGGCAGCGTACTCGCAGGGACAATCCATATGGAACTCAGCTTCGATCTGAATGCACTCGACGTTTCCGTCTTCGTCGTTGACGTAGAAGATCGGGCCAAATTCCGCATCTTTGGGATGAACGCGGCTGCCGAGCGTGAAACCGGAAGCCTAAGCGCATCGTTTGCAGGACGCCTGTTCGAAGAGTGTTTCGAACCGGCAATGGCGCACATACTCGTTGAACGCTACACGAAATGCGTGCGTACGAGGAAAGCCTTTCAGTTCGAGGAGCTGGGCTCCCTGGTGTCGGATGAGCAATGGTATCGCACGACCTTGTCCCCATGCCTGGATCCAGCAGGCAACGTTTGCCGGATCATGGCCATCTCGCAGAATATTACGGCGATCAAACGCGTTCAATTCGAGATGAAGGAGTTCGCTTTCACCGACGCTTTGACCGGGCTGGCGAACAGGCGGGCGTTTGACGAAGCGATCGCGGATGCGGGTGCCGAGGCTGGTTACACAGGCCGCAGTTTCTCGATGGTGGTTGCTGATCTCAACGGATTGAAACGCATCAACGATACGCTTGGCCACCGTGTTGGCGACGATGTCATCCGCCTCGTGGGAGCATCTTTACAGAAGGCCCTCAAGTCGAATGAAACGATCGCCCGTGTAGGCGGTGACGAGTTCTATCTTCTGCTGCGTGAAACCACACGGAACGCCCTGGATGATAGGCTGGTTCGGCTGCGTGAAACAATCGAGAGCATCCCGCCTCTGGCTGAGTACAACGAACCCATCACCATCAGTGCAGGCGGGGCGGTCTGGAACCCGGGTGATGACGCTTACGAGGTGTTAGCGACGGCTGATGCCGAGATGTATATCGACAAAACGCCCAGCGCACGATGACGGCACCCGATGTTCGACTAGGAACATCCCGTCTTTGTGTTTGAACGATCTCAACTATTGAGGATTGACCTCGCTCTCCAACATCTGGATCGGATCACCGTGCCTCTTCGTCTCCTTGTCGT
>DCDI01000188.1:6720-6870 GCA_002316345.1 Phyllobacteriaceae bacterium UBA1059
GATCCAGATGCATGATGAAAGCTCCGAAACGCATGCCGCTGCAGCCTTCATGCAGAGAGTCTTTGAAGCCGGCACCCCGTCGTTTGGATCCTGCGCGGGTCTACAGATCGCGGCTGTTGCCGCGGGAGGCAAGACAGCGCCGCGTTCGAA
>DCDI01000188.1:6932-41433 GCA_002316345.1 Phyllobacteriaceae bacterium UBA1059
CGTCTTCGACGCGCCGGCGATGCATTCCAGTGTTGTCGAAACTCTGCCTCCGGGTTCAACGCTATTGGCAAGCAACAGGCATACGCCGATTGAGGCGCTGGAAATCCGGCATGGGAACGGTATCTTCTGGGGCGTGCAGTATCATCCTGAAATTTCGATCGGCGAGGTGGCAGCCTCGCTGCGCAGGCAGAGTTCCGACCTGATCCAAGAGGGTTTGGCGTCCAACGAAGACGCCGTAGAAGCGCACGCCCGACGGTTGGAAGACCTGGATCGTGATCCAAAACGCAGCGACATAGCCTGGCAACTCGGTCTTGACGACGAGACCACCGACGCCAATCGCCGAACAATTGAACTGCAAAACTTTCTGAGCTTCTTAACTGAGCGGGCTGGCAGAATGGCACAATCCTGATGAGCGATGCCGCGTTGGTAGCTCGTTGAAGGTCAGCGCTTCATAGCCAGAGTAGGCGGGTACGAAGCACCTCTTGGGCGTCACTATCCTATCGTTGCGTGCACTCCGATGCCGCTTATACGGCGCGGCATACGGTCCAGTAATCACCCGCTTCGATTTGTGCCCTGACGTGCTGGTGCCGACGTCCGCACTCAGGACCTGAAGAGTTGTATGCTCTTCATGCAGCGACAAGCCATCCTTCATTTCATTCATCAAGCAGATCATAGCTGATTAGATCAAGCTGAGGCACGTTGCCCTTCAGCACGCTGTCGCGTGCAACGAAGCTGTAGCGTTTGCCTTCCTCCAGCCCGCTTGGCATCAAGGCCGGCACATTGTCGTTGACGTAAAGCACGGCGTCTCGTCCATCGGTCGTGCGTACATGCATTGCCGGTCCGACATGGCGTGTCTTCGGTTCGTTGATGCCAAGACCCGGATCGTCCATCGCTGGAGCTTTGGAGATGATTGTGCCTTCGAGACGCAAAAGTTTGTGCGATGTTGTGTTGGCTGGGTTGGAAGGTGCATTCGGCGCGCTGTTTTCACGGATCATCCGCTCGCTTGCTGCCTGCATTTCATCAAGGCTGTTGTAGCGGATCGACCATTCCAGATCCTTGGTGTTGCGCATGATGCGGTAATTGGCTTCCGCAAGCGTTGTGCTTGCCACTTGCGGCTTTGCACCACCCGATACCAGGTCGAGGTAAGCCTGAAGGTACTTCTGGACCGGCTCGACATCATCGTAAAGCAGCAACAGGCCACCGCCCAGCGCAACGCCGGTCTGCTTGGCTTCGGGGGCAATAACCAGCACCGCGCCGTTGCCGACCTCCAGCTTGCCGACGCGCAATTGCCGCATGGCTTCCAACGCATATTGATCGGCAGTACGGCCTTGCAGGTCCTTTGCAACAATCGTCACGATCTCTACGTTTGCGGCAGCTGCAAAGTCGTAAGCGAGCTTGGATAGCCTGTCGCGGATCGTCGGACTGAAAATACCGACCTCGTCATAGATGAAGCGATCGAACTTGCCGGGGGTTGCTCCGGCGTCGAGTTTCGGAAGGCGATCGATCTGCACGGTCCGCTTGGCGTCGGCCTGCTGAATGCGCTTGCTTTCATCCGGCATGATGATGTCGGCCGGACCCGGGATCTTCGGCATCGGCGCAGATACGCCGTCTATCATGGCCCTTTGCGGCTGCTGCGGCGCAGATGCAGGGGCCGATTGAGCGGGAGCCGGTTCAACCTGCGCTAGACTGCCTTCCGTTTTTAACTTCGACGTCGTTGCTGTTGCGACTGGCGCGCCGCTCTTGCAGTCACCATCCTGCTGTTCGCAGGAGTCTAGCCAACCCGCTTTAACGGCGCTCATGCGCTTTGCCCGGCCAGGATGCGTCGGGCCGTCTGCGTCGGGGACGAGCGTTGCAACAGCCTTCTGCGCATCGTTCAGCGCCGCACCCATCTTGTAGAGCACGAAGCCGGAGAACTTGTCGGCTTCCAGTTCGATCGGCGGCTGGCTCCCTCCCGGAACCAGGGTGTGGCCGGAGAGATGGTGCCCGATCTCATGCGCCATAATGGAAAGCGGCGACCAGTCATTGTTTTGCGTGGCGTCACGCACCTGTTCCATGAAGCGCTTGTTGTAAGCGATCACGCGCTGCGGCACTCCATCTGGTCCAAGCACGATCATCGCCGCAGCATTCGGCACCTCGCTTTCCATGATGCGGAAGTTCTGAGGCAGACCGGTGAAGCGCATAATCGTCTCGACTGCTTCGCTCCCCGCCGGTTCGCCACCTTCTCTCAGGCTGCGTGGATCGACCTGAACCGCCTTTCCGTCGTAGGAACAGGCCTGCAGCATGGCACTCAGTTGCGTTGCTAGTTCGGCTTCATCGGGCTTCTGATCCTGTGGCTCGCTTTGCGCCGTCGGCTTTTCCGTTGTGGTGTCTGCCTGCGCAACCATTTGACCGCGTTCCTTGTTCTCCAACTTTTCGAAGATGGGATCGCAAATCGCTTTGTCTTGCTTTGTCGGCCAGAGACTTGCGCCGCCTGCAGCATGAGCGACAGGACAAAGGGCGGTGGTTGCAATGAGAGTTGCGCCGGCGAGCACAGTTTTCATAGGGGATTTGTCCTTCCTCAGAACTGCCAGGGCCATTTGTTTAGGTGAGTTGCGCGAGAACGATGCGGATCACGGCACGCGCATAAAGATAAAGCAGCCCTTCCTTGGTCATGTAGAAGATGGCCGCTCCAATTGCGGGCCACCACCATTGACGCTTCCAATCAATGGCGAAGAATTGGCCGAAAGAAAGGAAAACAATGCCCGCCTCCACCCAGTCCATATAGATGCCCGTATAGTGGCGGTGCTGCTGAACAAGTTCGGGACTGCTGCGGATCAACAGTGGAGAGAGGTTGATGATGTTGGCGCAGATGATGACGAAATGCGTATAGGTCGCCAGAACCAGGTGTTCGACGACGTTGAAGCCACCGCGGCTCCAGAACGTCACGTTGGACGCGATCAGGATCGCCACGATGCCAAGCGAGAATGACCACTTGGAATAGGCTTGAACGAGTTCGATCGCCTTGCTCAGCGTCTGGTCGCTTGATCCCAGATAATCTGTTTGTGCAATGACGATCAGAAGAAGCACGATCGCAGCCAGCAGCAGCTTCAGCGGATGCGTATGGCTTTGGCGTTTGCCCAGCACAAATTCGCGCGCCACAGTACCAGGCCGAAGTGCGACCTTGAGCGTGGCCTTCAGCATATCGCCTTCGAACCAGCGGATCTTTTCCCAGGCTTCCTTGCGCAAATGGGATGAACCAAACCGCTCTGCCTGCTTTTGCCCGCAGGCACCGCAATAGAGACTGGTCAGCGGCACCCCGCAGTTGCGACAGACCGGTGCCTTGAAAAACTCAGTCGTAAGCTGATCCGCCTGGCGCGACTTCCTGCCTCCTTGATCCTACGCGACATCAAAACGATGGGCTGTGCAACCTACGGCAAAATGGCGACAAGGCAAGTTTAGGAACGATTTCATCGCCGTCCGCGAGACCCGTTCTCTTGCAACGATTCAAAATCAGCATTGTCGGAATTCGTACCCTTCCGACCGCTGCGCTGAGGATCAGCCTCTTGAGAGATGGAGCATAACCGAAGTTCCGGTTAGCTTCAAAGCAACGATGTTCAACCTTTTATCTTTGAACGATTTACTTGTTAAGACCATTAGATACTTGGATGGCTGCTTGCTTATTCTAATATCCGGCCAAATTCAAGAGTTCATGCAAGAGCACATTTGTGCCGGCCGCTAGCTGTTCGGACGACGTATATCCCCTGACATTGTGGCTGATGCCGTCCCGACATGGCACGAAGATCATCGCTGTTGGAGCGATTCTCGCCACCTTAGCCGCATCGTGCAAGGCGCCGCTCGCCATCCGCCGATAGGAGTAGCCTTGTGTCTCGGCTTCTTGCCAGACCTCATCCATATGAATCCAGCCGGCTACGCGATCTGGGCGCATGTCCTAAAGAACGCGCCAGGGCTGCTGGACTGAGCGCCTGAGAGCCAGGCTGCCTCGATCGATCATTTAGTTGATGCGGAAAACTGAGTATCAAGACAGGCATCATCTCGAACTAAATTGAACTGCTTCAGACCGGGCGCGAGAACTGCTGCACTTGGCCCGGAAGTCTTTGGCCGAAAGCAGACGGTCGGCTTCGAGGGCGCGCATCACAAAAGCGGAAGCCAAAAAAACACCGGGCAATATTCGCATGTCACCCATGAGCGAGATCCGGTTCTGGCGCGTCTGTCGGAAAGCTTCTGCTTTAACGTACCTTAAACCCCGCTTGACGTTTGAACCAAACGTGTTACCAGTGGTCTTACCACGGTAAGAGCTCTTCGTATGCTAGTACGGCGTGAAATTGTTGAGAACAAGGGCGGCTACGAGAAGGTCGTATCCTTCCTCCGCGAGCAGTTGCTTTCGGGCGATCTGAAGACTGGTGACTGCCTTTTGCCAGAGCGCGAGCTTGCAACCCTGCTCGGCGTAGGTCGCCCTGTTTTGAGGGAAGCCTTGCGCGCGCTGGCGATGATTGGCGCGGTAGAGATCCGCCATGGCGTTGGGACGATCGTAAAGAAACCGGATGTATCGACGCTCGGCGAATTCTTCACCTTCGCCTTGGCTCAACAGGCCGATGTCATCGACGACATTATGGAGGCGCGTGTAGCGATCGAGCATCATGCCATCCGGCTGGCTTGTCGCCGCGCGGGCCAAGGCGATTTCGACAGGCTGGCCGAACGCCTGCATGTCATCATCGAAACCATCAACGACCCCGAACAGGTNNGGGATCGAGAGCTTCCTGATCGACCACCATCGCAAGATCTATGACGCCGTTGTCGCACGCGATGCGCCGAAGGCGGACGATCTGCTTGCCCGTCACTTCGAGATCGGCGCGGATTTCCGCCGCCGCGCAGCGTTCGGCTGATCGAAGTGGCCGGCAGCCACATGAAATCTGGAATGAAGGACACTCACATGCGCATTGTCATTGGAAGCGACCACGCGGGATTTCACCTCAAGCAGGAGGTTGCACCCTTTTTGCGTGAACTGGGCCACGAGGTCGTCGACATCGGCAGCTTCGATCCCGATCCCGTCGGGTGCGCCAAGCTTTATTAGCACAGACACAAATCTCCTGATGCCTGGATGCTCGATCATACTCTCTCGAGCGGGTTGGCAAAGCTACGAGCAGAAGGCGATAGTCTATTCGCTCTTGGTATAGATTTGGCAGGCTCGTATGGCGACGCGTTTGATCCTCAAGACCATCATGCGCGAGCAGATCGTGAAGAAGAGCCGCTTCGTGGCCACTGCGGGTTCGGTTGCCGATGAAGCCGAAGCGCGTGCGTTCATTGCGGCGCATTCCGACCCGTCCGCCAACCACAACTGCTGGGCATGGCGCGTGGATCAGGCCTATCGTTTCAATGATGACGGCGAACCAACCGGCACGGCTGGAAAGCCGATTCTGCAAGCACTGGATGGGCAGGCGATCGATCGCGTTGCGATCGTTGTTACGCGTTGGTTCGGCGGCATTCTTCTTGGAAGCGGCGGTCTGATGCGCGCTTACGGCGGGACAGCCGCCATCTGTTTGCGCGAGGCGGAAACAGCGCCGTTCATCGAGACTGTAATTGGGACCTTCGCCTGCACGTTCAGTGATGCGCCGCTTCTTCATGCGAGATTGAGCGCGCTCCCGCAGGTGCAAGCGCTGAACCAAGCCTTCACAGAAGACGGTGCTCAGATGGCGATATCGGTCGAGAAGGGCGCAGCCGGGCTCGTCTCTGACCTTGTGTCTGATCTGACGAGTGGGCGGCCGCTTGTGGCTTGGCCGGATGGCGCCTCAGCGCTACGGACTTAGCTGAAGCCGGGCGTCTTGCGCGCCGCAGCAGCCATCCAGCCCTGGGACGGCTATTCTGCTGCGTTGAGGCTGTTCAGGGCACCGCCTTCCGCGGCTGGCTTGAACTCGCCTGTTTCCGAGTCGCGGATCAGGAGACGGCCAGTTGCGACGGCGAAATAGGCACCGTGGATCTGCAATTTGCCGCGTTCAACAAGGATGCGCACGCAAGGAAAGGTCATCAGGTTACGCAGGCTGAGTTCAACCGCCGCGAGTTCAAGACGCCGCAGATAGTCGGGGTCGGAATGGTCGCGTGGCTCGAGGCTTTCAGCGGCCGGCTGGATCTGAGACATCCAGCGTCCAATGAAGTCACCGGGTGACAACGGTTCCTGCTCGTCGGCAAAGGCCCGAATGCCGCCGCAGCTGGCATGGCCAAGCACAANNACTCAAGCGCGGCACTGGTGCCATGCTGGAACTCGCGGTCCGGCTCATAGGGCGGCACGATATTGGCGACGTTGCGCACAACCAGCATTTCGCCGGGGGCGGCGTCGAAGATGACCTCTGGCGACACGCGCGAATCGATGCAACCGAACATCAGGATTTCCGGCTTCTGTCCGGCTTCAGCCAGCGACTGGTAGCGGGATTGCTCGCCGACGAAGCGCCCTTGCAAGAAGGAGTCGTAGCCGGCGCGTAAGCGGTCTGGAAACGTCATCGCGCTGCCTCCTTAACCAAACACATGAAACAGAGGTTTTGATCTAGCATGTTTCGCTAGAGCGGCAACCCGATGCTCTCTCGCGGCCAGTGGCGTTTGACGAGTGGGAACTGCTGCAGTGTTTGCGCATTATGGCTTTGCAGGTGCAGCGCATGTCAATCGGACACGACGGTACTGGGGAACAGGACGATTTTTCCGATTTCCCGTTCTGACATCAACGTATTGGTAGACGAGCCTCTATCCCNNATCCCGTCTGTGCTGCACCTGTTTTTCTTTCTTCTCGACGGCTCAGCTGCGCGGCAGGCGCGGCGCCGCTGCGACGAGCGCCTTTCCGATTTCGGATTGCGGGTTGCTGACGACCTCTGAGGCGAGGCCGATTTCCACGATACGACCGCCGTCTAGAACTGCGACGCGATCCGCCATGGCACGAACGACGCCGAGGTCGTGCGTGATGAAGAGGTAGGCGACACGCGTTTCGCGCTGGATGCGCTTCAGCAGCTGCAGGATCTCGGCGCGCACGGAAACGTCGAGTGCGGAAACGGCTTCATCCAGGACGATCAGAGTTGGAGAACTTGCGAGCGCCCGGGCGATCGCCACCCTTTGCCGCTGCCCGCCCGAGATTTCGTGGATCGGCCGGGAGGCGAGGGCGGGATCGAGGCGCACCCGCTCCAGCAGGCTTGCGACGCGGGAGCGTCGTTCGCCGCGGCTGAAGCGTGTGTGGATCTTCAGCGGATCCTCGATCACGCGCCCGACCGTGGCGTGCGGGTTGAAGGCGGCAAGCGGATCCTGAAACACGATTTGCAGCCGGCCTCGCATCGCGCGCAAGGCAGATGGTTTAAGGGCGCGCAGGTCTGTTCCCTCAAACAGGATCGTGCCGGCATCCGGCTCGATCAGGCGTGACACCAAACGCGCAATCGTCGACTTGCCGCTGCCGGATGGTCCCACCATCGCAAAGGTTTCAGCAGGTTCGATGGAGAAGGTGACATCGTCGGCCGCCGAAACGAACGCGTCGCCGCGACGATAGCGTTTCGAAAGGCCGGACACTTCAAGCAGCGGCATCAGGCCTCCACCGCCAGATGCGCTTCGAGCAGCTGCTTCGTATAGGCGTCTGTGGGTTGCTGGATGATCGTTTGGGTTTCGCCGACTTCGACAAGCCGCCCTGAACGGAAGACGGCAATGCGATCGGCCAAGGATGCCGCAAGGGCGATGTCGTGGCTGATGAAGATGAGCGTCATGCCGTCAGTGTCCACAAGCGAGCGGATCAGCGCAACGATCTCCGCTTGAACGATCGTGTCGAGCGCGCTGGTCGCTTCGTCGGCAATCAGAAGCGAAGGACGGCCTGCAATGGCTGCTGCGATCGCCACGCGCTGGCGTTGTCCGCCGGATAGCTGATGCGGGTAAGAGCGCGCAATGCGTTCGGGATCGGGCAGGCGCACGCGTGCAATGAGCTCATGCGCTGCTTGGATCGCGGCACCTCGGTCTAAACCCAGATTAACCTGAGCCACTTCCACGATTGTGCTGCCAACGGTCACAACGGGATTGAGGCTGCCGCCAGGGTCTTGGAAGACGAAGCCGATGTCGCGGCCGGGTCTCGGACGATCGGAATAACCCGGCCGTTCGATCGTGCCTTGCACCCGCGCCTCAGGTGCCAGAAGGCCAGCAAGAGCCAGGGCGATGGTGCTCTTGCCGGACCCGCTTTCCCCAATGATGGCGAGCTTCTCTCCAGCAAAAAGATCAAGGTCGATGTCGGCCAAAGCGGGCGTTGCCTGGCGCTTGCGCGAATAGCCGACGCCGAAACCCTGGAGGTGAGCAAGAACGGTCATGCGCGCACCTTCCGTGCCGCACTGGCTTCAACGACGCCTTCACCAGCCAGATAAACGCCGAGCACGGTGAGCACGAGTGCGATGCCGGGGATAATCGACAGGTAAGGTGCGGATCGCAGGACCGTCCGGCCTTCCGCAATCATGCCGCCCCAGGTGATGCGATTTGGATCGCCCAGGCCGAGGAAGGACAGGGCAGCCTCGGTGAGAACCGCAGCGGCGACGATGACCGAGGACAGGGCCAGAACGGCGGGAAGTGCATTGGGCAACACCTCGCGGAAAGCGATCTTGAGGGGGTGCATCCCGATAGCGCGCGCACCGGCAACATAATCGCGCTCGCGGATGGAAAGCACTTCCGCGCGCGCCACGCGCGCTGGTCCGGTCCATGCGCCAAGTGCAATCGCGAACACGACGACTGGCAGCGACGGTCCCACGACGCTGACGAAGGCAAGCGCCAGCAGAAAGCCGGGTACGGTCTGGAAGGCGTCGGCGACGCGCATCAGGACTTCATCGAGGATGCCGCCCAGGAAGCCGGCGAGTGTGCCGACCACGGACCCAATTACGATCGAGGTCGCGGCAGCGGCGAGGCCAACAAGCAGCGATGTCCGTGCCCCGTGCACGAGTTCAGCCAGAACATCACGACCAAGCCGGTCTGTTCCAAGCGGCAGGCTGGCGTCCTGGAAGGGTCGCAACAAGGCAGGTCCGGCAATTGAGAGAGGGTCTGCAGGAAAGAGTAGCGGTGCCAAGAGGGCGACGAGCGCCAGCACAGCTAGGATTGCAATGCCGAGCAGGGCTGTGGGCGTGCGGAGCAGCGTCATGACTGCGCCTCGCTTGCACCAACCCGCGGATCGAGCAGGGCGTAGGCAAGATCGACGACGAGATTGATGAGGATCACGACCACGGCGCTGATCAGGATGATGCCGAGAAGCAGCGGCGTATCGCGTCCCGCGACCGCTTCCTGCGCCAGACGCCCGAGGCCGGGAATGGAAAACACGCTCTCGATCACGACGCTACCGCCAAGCATCGCCGCAGACTGCACGCCGAGCATGGTCACCAAAGGCGTCAGGGCGTTTCGTGCTACATGGCGCAAGACGATACGTCGGCGCGGAATGCCCCGAGCGCGCGCGGCAAGTACATAGTCGGTTCGCCAGACTTCAGTCATGCCGGCCCGCATCATGCGCAGGTACAAAGCGAGATAGATCACNNAGGCCCAGCGCGCCGACCGGCAGAATCAGGTGAACGGCGATGTCGCCGGCACGGGCGAGACCCTGTTTGCTGGAGGCGATCGTCTCGATCCCGCTGAGCGGCAGCCAGCGCAGCTGCACCGAGAAGATCACGATTAGCACGAGGCCAAGCCAGAACCCCGGCACGGCATAAAGGGCAAGGGAACCGATCGACAGCACACGATCGCTGGGACTGCCCGGTTTCGCTCCGGCCCAGATGCCCAGCAGCGAGCCCAGCCCGAAGGAGAGGGCGGTGGCAGAACCCATCAGCAGCAGCGTATTTGGCAGGCGCTCGATGATCACTTCAAGGTTGGGACGGGAGAAGATCACGGAGCGGCCAAGGTCGAGATGGGCGAGGGCATAGAGATAAGCGCCGAGCCGCGCCCAGATCGATTGGTCGAGACCCCACTGCGCGCGCAAGTCAGCGCTGAGCCCGGCATCGCCGCCAAGGGACGTTGCATAAGCATCCACTGCATCGCCCGGTGCGGCTTCAAGCAGGAAGAAAGTGCCGAGAACAACGATCGCCAGTACTGGTATGCTGGCGATCAGCCGCCTGCGGATCAGGCGCAGAGCCCTTTTCATGTCGCGTCCAAAGCGTTCAACGGGCGCTATCCCGAACAGAGCAAATCGATGTCAAGCTTCGACCCAGGTATCGGCCCAGTTCGACACGGCCCAACGGGGATTGTTGGACACGTTCTTGACGGTGGAACGCGACACCGTGATGAAGCCCCATTCCGCGACGTTAATGAGCGGCAGGTCCGTCGCAACAAGCTTCTGGAAGTCGTTGTACAGCGCGGTGCGCTTCGTCTCATTCAACTCGCTCGCCGCCTTGTCGACCAGCGCATCAAGCTCGGCATTCTTGTAGCCGCCCTGGTTGGAGAAAGGCACGCCGTCCGGAATGCCGCTTTGCACCAGGATGGTTGTCGAAATTGCCGGATCACCACGGAATACGGGCGGTGCAATCGCCAGATCGAAGGCATGGTCGGTGTAAACCGCCTTCTGATGCGTAGCGGCATCGTTGTTGACGAGCTCGGCTTTGATGCCGACTGCAGCGAGCGCCTGACGCAGGTAGTCGCCAAACTGACGTGTCTCGTTGAAGTAAGGCGCCGGCAGCAGCTTTAGGCTGAACCGCGTACCATCAGTGCCCTTAGCGTAACCGGCTTCATCCAGCAGGGCATTGGCTCTGGCGACATCGAACGCGTAAGTCGGAACATCAGCCGTGTAGAACTGAGGATCGTTCTTAGGCACGGGTCCGGTAGCGGCTTCCGCATAGCCGAGGAAGATCGTTTTCACCACGAAGTCGCGATCGATGGCATGCGCGATCGCCTGACGCACCTTCACATCGGCAAGCTCTTTGCGGCGATGGTTGATTTCCACCACCAACTGATAGGTCAACGCTTCATAGCCCTTGGAGATCACCTCGATGCCTTCGACCTTGCTGATGCGGTCGAGATCGGCGAGCGGCACCATCGAGAAGGCAGCCAACTGGATCTCTTCAGCTTCCAGAGCACTCGCCGCCGCGCCACGATCGGGCAGAACGCGATAGATGATCTCGTCGAGATGCGGCGCGTTCTCGCCCCAATAATCGTCGTTCCGAGCCAGCCGGTAATACTCGCCCGGCTTGTACTCCGCGAATTTGAACGGGCCGGTGCCAATCAGCTGCACGTTGGCCGGATTGTTTGCGATGTCGCCGGTCTCATAGATGTGCTTGGGTACCACGCTGGAAACCACCGGCAGCGCATTGCGGATGAGCTGGAACGGTGTCGGCTTGGCGAACTTAAGGATTGCGGTCGTCGCGTCCGGTGTCTCCACCGAGTCTAGGTCCTTGAAGATCGTGCGGCCGAGGTTCTGCAGCGGCTTCCAGACCTGCAGGGCGGAGAAGGCGACGTCCGCCGAGGTGAAGGGGAATCCATCATGCCACTTCACGCCCTCGCGCAGCTTGAACGTCACGCTCAACCCATCATCCGACCCTTCCCAAGACGTTGCCAAACGCGGAGCAAGCCCGTCCTTGCCTTCGAATGACGCCTCCACCAAAGGCTCTATCACCTTGGAAGCAATGAAGAAGACGCCGTTTGAGGCTACGATCGCCGGGTTCAGATTGCGCGGCTCAGAATCTGCGGCAACGATCAGCCGGCCGCCATTTTGCGCTTCCTGGGCAAAGCTGATGGCCGGCATTGCAGTCGAGGCCAAGAGAAAGGATGTACCAGCAAGAAAGGAGCGGCGATTGAGGAAAAGGGGCGGCATGGGCACATCCTTGACATGATGACATCAGCGCAATCTTGGCTATGCGGATTAGCCTCGCCAGCGAAACCAACCTAATCCCGGCAGGCTTCGAAGAAAATGGTGTTCTTTCGCTGCCCTAACCGTTTCACGCCGTCTGCCTCTGACGAGGATTAAAGGCGACAGCTCGACGATTCGCCGTTAACGGCAGAAGCGTCATGCCGAGAGCTCCGAGTCGATGCGTCGTTTGAAGCGCCATGTCTTGCAACGATGGGAGGGCGCAATTCCTCTGCGCGTGCTCATCATCCGCGACATGCTGATTCTCGGTACGCTGCTGAACGTGNNACCATCGCGTCCTTGATCGTGCTGGGTTCAGGCGCGTCAGCCTGGATCGGCTTCGCGGTGTTTCTCCTGCCCCTTCCTTATAACCTCTTCATCTTCCTGTGTGTTTGGCGTGTCGCAGGGCAGGTTGGTGGAATTTGGGGAAATCTTTCGAGCATCCTGGCAGCCGTGTGGCTGGCATGCGCCGCGATCCTTTGAAAAGCTTATGATTAACATTGACATAGGTTATGGCAGCTTCCTTGCCACATTGACGCCACGTCGCGCCTAATTGGCTTGCAAGCAGGCTGCGGAAGGGATAGTCACGCCGCGTTGCAGCAATGCCGCCGCTTATCCCATTGTGTCGCATCCGCTTTGTCTTGAAGCTGCTGCGCCATAGATAAGAAGCGTTGGGCTAGCCAAGGTCTGTATATGGACACCCTACTGAGTTCCTATCTGCCGGTCGTGATTTTCCTCGGCGTCTCCATATTGGTTGGCGTCGCGCTCACGGTCGCTCCCTTTCTGGTTGCTTACCGCAATCCCGATCCCGAGAAATTGTCGGCTTACGAGTGCGGCTTCAATGCGTTCGACGATGCACGCATGAAGTTCGACGTCCGCTTCTATCTGGTGGCGATCCTCTTCATCATCTTCGATCTCGAAGTCGCGTTCCTCTTCCCTTGGGCAGTGTCCTTTGGCCAGATCGGCATGTTCGGCTTCTGGTCGATGATGGTGTTCCTCGGCGTGCTGACGCTCGGCTTCATCTATGAATGGAAGAAGGGAGCGCTCGAATGGGATTGAGCCCGATCTCCGTGACCCCTCAGGGAACGCTCGTAGCACCACAGCCGCGCGGCATCATCGATCCTAACACCGGCAAGCCGGTTGGTGCGAATGATCCGTTTTTCGGCGAGATCAACGACGAACTCGCCGACAAGGGCTTCATCCTCACCTCGTCCGAGGCGCTGATCACCTGGGCCCGTTCGGGCTCGCTGATGTTCATGACCTTCGGTCTGGCCTGCTGTGCCGTGGAGATGATCCACACCTCCATGCCGCGCTATGACAGCGAGCGCTTCGGCGTTGCACCGCGCGCATCACCGCGCCAATCGGACATCATGATCGTGTCCGGTACGCTGACCAACAAGATGGCGCCCGCTTTGCGCAAGGTCTACGACCAGATGCCGGAGCCGCGCTACGTCATCTCGATGGGCTCCTGCGCCAACGGCGGTGGCTATTATCACTATTCCTATTCCGTTGTGCGTGGTTGCGATCGCATCGTGCCGGTGGATATCTATGTGCCCGGCTGCCCGCCTACCGCGGAAGCGCTTCTCTACGGCATCCTTCTTCTCCAGAAGAAGATCCGCCGTACCGGCACGATCGAGCGGTGAGGCCATGAGCGAAGCTCTCAACGATCTTGCTGCCTATCTCGGCGAAAAGCTCGGCAACCGGCTGGAAAATGCCGTCGTCGTTTATGGCGAACTGACGATCACGGTGCCGGCTTCGGCCATCGTGGAAGTCGTGACCTTCCTGAAGCGCGACGCCCAGTGCCAGTTCATTTCGATCCTCGATGTCTGCGGAGCCGATTATCCGGCGCGTCCGCAACGCTTCGATGTCGTCTACCACTTCCTGTCGCCTCGCCAGAACCAACGCATTCGCGTCAAGGTTCTGACCGACGAGGATACGCCGGTTCCGTCCATCATCAGCGTTTTCCCGGGCGCGGACTGGTATGAGCGCGAGACCTACGACCTTTACGGCATCCTCTTCTCCGGTCACCCGGATCTGCGCCGCATTCTGACCGATTACGGTTTCGAGGGGCACCCGCTGCGCAAGGACTTTCCGCTGACCGGCTTCGTCGAAGTGCGCTACGACGACGAGGTCAAGCGGGTGGTTTATGAGCCCGTCGATCTGAAGCAGGAATTCCGCAACTTCGACTTCCTGTCTCCGTGGGAAGGTACTGATTACGTGCTGCCCGGCGACGAAAAGTCGAAGGCGAACTAAGGCGCTAAAATGCCCGAAACATCCGTCCGCAATTTCAACATCAACTTCGGCCCGCAGCATCCGGCGGCCCACGGCGTTTTGCGCCTTGTGCTGGAGCTCGATGGCGAAGTGGTGGATCGCGTCGATCCGCATATCGGCCTGCTGCATCGCGGTACCGAAAAGCTGATCGAGGCGAAGACCTATCTGCAGGCCGTCCCTTACTTCGACCGCCTCGATTACTGCGCGCCGATGAGCCAGGAGCACGCTTTTGCGTTGGCCGTTGAGCGGCTGCTGGGCATCGAGGTTCCGAAGCGGGGTCAGCTGATCCGCGTGCTTTGCTGCGAACTCAGCCGCTGCATGTCGCACATCCTCAACGTTACGACGCAGGCACTCGATATTGGCGCCTTGACCCCGCCGCTGTGGGGCTTCGTCGAGCGCGAGAAGATGAACACCTTCTACGAGCGGATTTCTGGCTCGCGTATGCACGCAGCCTATTTCCGTCCTGGCGGCGTGCATCAGGACATTCCCGATCAGATCATCGAGGATATGGGCAAGTGGCTCGATCCTTTCCTCAAGACGCTGGACGATCTCGATAGCCTGATGACGGGCAACCGCATCTTCAAGCAACGCAATGTCGACATCGGCATCGTGAGCCTCGACGAGGCTTGGGAACGCGGCTTCTCGGGTGTGATGGTGCGCGGCTCGGGTGCAGCCTGGGATCTGCGCAAGTCGCAGCCCTACGAGTGCTATTCCGAGATGGAATTCGACATTCCGATCGGCAAGAACGGCGACAACTTCGACCGTTATCTTATCCGCATGGAAGAGATGCGCCAGTCGGCGCGCATCATGCGTCAGTGCATCGATCGTCTTCTCGGAGCCGAGAGGGTCGGGCCGGTATCGAACATCGATGGCAAGGTCGTGCCGCCTAAGCGTGCTGCGATGAAGCGCTCGATGGAAGCGCTGATCCATCACTTCAAGCTTTATACCGAGGGCTACAAGGTGCCTGCGGGCGAGGTCTATGCAGCCGTTGAAGCGCCGAAGGGCGAGTTCGGCGTGTACCTCGTGTCGGATGGCACCAACAAGCCGTATCGCTGCAAATTGCGCGCACCGGGTTTTGCGCATCTTTCGGCAATGGATTTCATGTGCAGGGGCCATCTTCTGGCCGACGTGAGCGCCGTACTGGGTTCGCTCGATATCGTGTTTGGTGAGGTCGACCGCTAAAATGTCCGTTCGTCGCCTTGCAGAGCCCACCGTTCAACCAGCCAGCTTCGCCTTCAACGCAGAAAACGCTGCTTGGGCTGACCTCGCTATTGCAAAATACCCGGAGGGCCGGCAGCAGTCGGCCGTGATCCCGCTGCTCATGCGCGCGCAGGAACAGGAAGGCTGGGTTTCGAAAGCCGCCATCGAGACGATCGCCGATATGCTGGGTATGCCCTATATTCGCGTTCTCGAAGTGGCGACCTTCTACACGCAATATCAGCTGAAGCCGGTTGGCACGAAAGCCCACGTTCAGGTTTGCGGAACGACACCTTGCATGGTGCGCGGCGCAGGCGAACTGATGGATGTCTGCCGCTCCAAGATCCACCACGACCAGTTCCACACCAATGAAAGCGGCACGCTTTCCTGGGAAGAGGTTGAGTGCCTCGGTGCTTGCGTAAACGCGCCCATGGTCATGGTGTTCAAGGACACTTATGAAGACCTGACGCCAGAGCGTCTCGCTGAGATCATCGACGAGTTCGAGGCCGGCAATCCGCCGCAACCCGGTCCGCAGACGGATCGCTTCTATTCCGCACCGGCTTCCGGCTTCACCTCGTTGACCGACGAGCAGGCGATCCAGGACAATGCCCGCGAGTGGCGTGAAAAGCGCAAGCAGGCCTGGTCGGCGGACGCTGCAACGGCGACCGGCGAAACGGCGACGCCTCCCTCGCAGGCCGCGCGTCCGAAGACGGACGCTCCTGAAACCAACCCGGCTATCAAGTCGCCATCGCCTGAAAAGGCGAGCCCTGCTGCCGAAAGCGCAGAGAGCGTCGAGGCGCCAGCCGGCAACGTTGCTGAAGCAAACAAGGCTGAGCCTTCGGTTGAAGGGGAAGCAAAGCAACGCCAGAGCGGCGCTGACAAGGAAGGCGACCAGGGGCTCAAGGCTCCCGAACTGCACAAGGGCGAGCCGGTTGGCGCTGACGCCAAGGGTGAAGCTGCTTCCGACGCAAGTGCAACGAGTGCCGGTAAGGATCAGGCCGGTAATCCGGATGCTGACGCTGCAGGCAAGCCGGGCAGCAAAGACGGTGAGGCAAGCTGATGCTCGCAGATAAAGACCGCATCTTCACCAATATCTATGGCCGTTTCGACCAGTCCATCCAGGGCGCAATGGCGCGTGGATTGTGGGACGGAACGGACGAGATCATCGCGAAGGGTCGCGACTGGATCATCAACGAAATGAAGGCATCCGGCCTGCGCGGTCGCGGCGGCGCCGGCTTCCCGACGGGTTTGAAGTGGTCCTTCATGCCCAAGAACACGGAAGGCCGTCCATCCTACCTCGTGGTCAATGCCGACGAGTCTGAGCCAGGAACCTGCAAGGATCGTGAGATCCTGCGCCATGATCCGCATACCCTCGTGGAAGGTTGCCTGATTGCCGGCTTTGCGATGGGCGCAACGGCCGCTTACATCTATGTGCGCGGCGAGTTCATCCGCGAGCGCGAAGCGCTGCAGCGCGCGATCAATGAAGCCTATGAGATGGGCTTCATCGGCAAGAACAACAAGAACGGCTACGATTTCGAGATCTACGTTCACCACGGTGCAGGTGCTTACATCTGCGGCGAGGAAACGGCCTTGCTCGAGAGCCTGGAAGGCAAGAAGGGCCAGCCGCGCCTAAAGCCGCCATTCCCGGCGAATATGGGCCTGTATGGCTGCCCAACGACCGTCAACAATGTCGAATCGATTGCCGTTGCGCCGACCATCCTGCGCCGCGGCGCCGGCTGGTTTTCGTCTATCGGTCGGCCGAACAATGTCGGCACGAAGCTGTTCATGCTGGTTGGGCACGTCAACACGCCCTGTACGGTCGAAGAGGAAATGGGCATTTCTTTCCGCGAGCTTGTGGAGAAGCACGGCGGCGGCATTCGCGGCGGTTGGGACAATTTGCTGGCGGTCATTCCCGGCGGCGCTTCCTGCCCGGTCGTGAAGGCGGAAGACATCATCGATTGCCCGATGGACTTCGACGGTCTGCGCGAACGCAAGTCTTCCTTCGGCACGGCAGCCGTGATCGTCATGGACAAGTCGACCGATATCGTTAAGGCGATCGCGCGCTTGTCCTACTTCTTCAAGCATGAGAGCTGTGGCCAGTGCACGCCATGCCGCGAGGGCACCGGCTGGATGTGGCGCGTTATGGAACGCTTGGTGCGTGGCGAAGCGCAGAAGCGCGAGATCGACATGCTGCTCGACGTGACCAAGCAGGTGGAAGGCCATACGATCTGCGCGCTCGGCGACGCTGCTGCTTGGCCGATCCAGGGCTTGATCCGCAACTTCCGGCCGGAAATCGAACGCCGGATCGACGAGTTCTCCTACAACGCGCATCGCGTCCAGCCAGTGCTGGTTGCTGCGGAGTAAGGGGCAAGATGACGAAGCAAGGCGCCATGTTCGGCCAGTCTTCCGGAGAGGTCCTAGACCTCGCCGCGAAGTCGGCTGCAAGCATGACGGCTGCTTCGATGCTCGGCATGAGCATGATGACGCAGGCGATGGGCCTATGGATGGGCTCGGTTGCACGGCTGATGGAACAGGCGCAGAAGCCGGCTCAGGATGCTGAATCAAATGCCGCTGCTGAGCCTGCATCCCACCAAAATGGTGCGGCGGAACCGAAGATCTCGGATGATCTCAAGAAGATCAGCGGCATCGGTCCGAAGCTGGAGCAGGTGCTGAACAAGCGCGGCATTGCGACTTATGCGCAAGTCGCCGCGTTGAACGATGATGACGTTGCCGGCTTGGAACAGAGCCTCGGCATTGAGGACCGTATTGGTCGGGACAACTGGATCGCACAAGCCTCGCGGCTTGCGGCAGGTAACTAGGTAGGATGGATCGGCGGGCACCTCGTCCACGATCCAAGGGAATTGGCAGATCATGGCGAAGCTCAAGGTCGACGGGAAAGAAATAGAGGTACCCGACCACTACACGCTGCTTCAGGCAGCGGAGGAGGCGGGTGCCGAGGTGCCGCGTTTCTGTTTCCATGAGCGGTTGTCGATCGCTGGAAACTGCCGCATGTGCCTGGTCGAGGTGAAGGGCGGACCGCCCAAGCCGCAGGCCTCTTGCGCCATGGGCGTCAAGGATCTGCGCCCGGGTCCGAACGGCGAAGTGCCGGAAATGTTTACCAACACGCCGATGGTCAAGAAGGCCCGCGAAGGCGTGATGGAATTCCTGCTGATCAACCACCCGCTGGATTGCCCGATCTGCGATCAGGGCGGCGAGTGCGATCTGCAGGACCAGGCCATGGCCTTCGGCGTCGATGCTTCGCGTTATGGCGAGAACAAGCGCGCGGTTGAAGACAAATATATCGGCCCGCTCGTGAAGACGATCATGACGCGCTGCATCCACTGCACGCGTTGCGTCCGCTTCACCACTGAAGTTGCCGGCATCTCCGAACTCGGCCTGATTGGCCGCGGCGAAGATGCCGAGATCACGACCTACCTTGAACAGGCGATGACGTCCGAATTGCAGGGCAATGTCATCGATCTCTGCCCGGTCGGCGCACTGACCTCGCGCCCCTACGCCTTCCAGGCGCGTCCGTGGGAACTGTCGAAGACTGAGTCGATCGACGTGATGGATGCCGTCGGTTCGGCCATCCGTGTCGATACGCGAGGCCGCGAAGTCATGCGCATCATGCCGCGCGTGAATGACGAAGTGAATGAGGAGTGGATCTCCGACAAGACTCGCTTCGTGTGGGATGGCCTGCGCACGCAGCGCCTCGATCGTCCCTACATCCGCCGCAACGGCCGCTTGCAGCCAGCCAACTGGGCCGAAGCCTTTGCAGCCGTGAAGACGGCTGTGGCCGGCCAGGCAGGTGACCGCATCGGCGCGATCGCCGGCGATCTTGCCACGGTTGAAGAGATGTACGCGCTGAAGAGCCTGATGGGCTCGCTCGGCTCAACCAACATCGACTGCCGCCAGGATGGTTCTACGCTCGATCCGGCGCATGGTCGCGCAAGCTACATCTTCAACCCGACCATCGATGGCATTGAACAGGCCGACGCGGTTCTGATCATCGGCGCCAACCCGCGCTTTGAAGCATCGGTGCTGAATGCGCGCATTCGCAAGGCCTGGCGTCAGAAGGGTATGCCGATCGGCGTGATCGGCGACATGGGCGATCTGCGTTACGACTACGAGATGCTCGGTGCCGGCACGGACACGCTGACCCAGCTGTCGGATGGCAAGCTCGACTTCCTCGATGTCCTGAACAAGGCCGAGCGTCCGCTGGTCATCGTAGGGCAGGGCGCTTTGGCGCGTGCCGATGGTTCGGCTGTTCTCTCGGCTGCAGCAAAGCTCGCCCAGTCGGTCGGCGCCGTTGCTGAAGGCTGGAACGGCTTTGCGGTGCTTCATACGGCGGCAGGGCGCGTCGGCGGTCTCGATATCGGCTTCGTGCCGGGCTCGAACGGCAAGTCGGTTGCCCAGATGATGGGTGCGCTCGACGTGCTCTTCCTGCTGGGTGCCGATGAGTTCGACATGAACCAGATCGGTGCGGACACCTTTACCGTCTATATCGGCAGCCATGGCGATGCCGGCGCCCACCGCGCGGACGTCATTCTTCCTGGCGCGACCTATACGGAAAAGTCCGGTCTGTTCGTGAACACCGAAGGCCGCGTTCAGTTGGCTAATCGCGCTGGCTTTGCGCCGGGCGAAGCCAAGGAGGACTGGGCCATCCTGCGCGCTCTGTCCGACGTACTCGGCAAGAAGCTGCCGTTTGACTCTCTGGCTCAGCTCCGCGCCAAGCTCGTTGCCGAGTTCCCGCACTTTGCGGAAGTCGATGAGATCGTACCAGCTGATACGGCAGGTCTCTCGGCCTTGGCCGACCTGGGTGGCTCGTTTGATCGTGGCGCTTTCGTTTCTCCGGTGAAGGACTTCTACCTCACCAACCCGATTGCCCGTGCCTCTGCTGTCATGGCCGAATGCTCTTCGCTTGCGCAGAGCGGCTTCCAGCAGGCAGCGGAATAAGAGATGGCGATGGAAACTTCCTTCTTCTGGGTCTATGTCTGGCCGCCGCTTCTCATCCTGATCCAGTCGCTGGTTCTGGTGGTGATCCTGCTCGTGGGCGTCGCCTACCTGCTTTATGCCGACCGCAAGATCTGGGCCGCCGTTCAGCTGCGCCGCGGCCCGAACGTGGTTGGTCCCTGGGGTACGCTGCAGGCCTTCGCCGATCTGTTGAAGTTCGTCTTCAAGGAGCCGGTTATTCCGTCCGGCGCCAACAAGGCGGTCTTCCTCCTTGCCCCTATGGTATCCGCCGTTCTTGCTATTGCTGCCTGGGCCGTAATCCCGGTCAACGAGGGCTGGGCTGTCGCCAGTATCAATGTCGGCGTTCTTTATATCTTCGCGATCACCTCGCTCGAAGTCTACGGCGTGATCATGGGCGGCTGGGCATCGAACTCGAAGTACCCGTTCCTCGGCGCGCTGCGTTCGGCAGCACAGATGGTGTCCTACGAAGTCTCGATCGGCTTCGTGATTGTCACCGTCCTGCTGACTGTCGGCTCGCTGAACCTTACGGACATCGTTCTGTCGCAGCATACCGGGCTCGGCACGATGCTGGGGCTCCCCAACACGTTCCTGGACTGGAACTGGTTGGCGCTGTTCCCGATGTTCATCATCTTCTTCATTTCGGCACTGGCTGAAACCAACCGCCCGCCGTTCGATCTGGTTGAAGCCGAGTCGGAACTCGTCGCCGGTCACATGATCGAATATTCCTCGACGCCGTTCCTGCTCTTCTTCCTCGGCGAGTATGTCGCGATCGTCTTGATGTGCGCGCTCACCACCATCCTCTTCCTTGGTGGATGGCTGCCGCCTTTCGACTTCGCGCCCTTTACCTGGGTGCCAGGTGTGATCTGGTTCGTACTGAAGCTCTGCTTCGTCTTCTTCATGTTCGCGATGGTAAAGGCATTCGTTCCGCGCTACCGCTATGACCAGCTGATGCGCCTGGGTTGGAAGATCTTCCTGCCCATATCGCTCGCAATGGTCGTGATCACAGCGGCCTTTCTCAAGATCACGGGGCTGGCGTGATGTCGCTGCCCGTGATCGGCGCTTTGGTAGGCTTTGTGATCGCGCTTGGTTTTGCGGCGTTCAGCTTTGCGCTCAGCCGTCGCGTCGATCTGGATGAAACACGCAAGGCATTGCACGTAAGTGCCTTGATTCAACTGATTGTTCTTCCTGTTGCGGGCTGGTTCATCGCGCCTGCCTTGTTTGGAGACTGATGATGTCCGCCTTGGCCCAGGCCGCAAAGTCTCTGCTGTTGATCGAATTCGTAAAGGCGTTCGGCCTTTCGATGCGGCAGTTCTTTGCACCCAAGCATACGATTAACTACCCGCACGAAAAAGGGCCGGTAAGCCCGCGCTTCCGTGGCGAGCACGCTTTGCGGCGTTATCCCAACGGCGAAGAACGCTGCATCGCCTGCAAGCTGTGCGAAGCNNCACGATCGAGGCCGGCCCGCGCCGCAACGATGGCACGCGCCGCACCGTGCGCTACGACATCGACATGGTGAAGTGCATCTATTGCGGTTTCTGCCAGGAAGCCTGCCCGGTGGATGCGATCGTGGAAGGGCCGAACTTTGAGTTCGCGACCGAAACCCGCGAAGAACTTTACTACGACAAGGACAAGCTGCTGGCCAACGGCGACCGCTGGGAGCGCGAACTTGCGCGCAACATCCAGCTCGACGCGCCGTATCGCTGATATCGAGTGAAGACGCAGGTCGCGTCTTCACAGCCTGGAATAGCCAAACCGCGATTGTTTCTTTCCCTTTCGCGGAACGCAAATTAAGAGGAGCTGGCATCCGCCCGAGGGGGTAGGTTGCCTGCAAGTCGTGTTTCAAGAACACGGCGCCGAGAACCGAGGATACCCATGCTGACCGGTATAGAGGCGGCCTTTTTCTATCTTTTCGCGTTCGTCGTCGTGGCGTCTGCCTTCATGGTGATCGCGGCGAAGAATCCCGTTCATTCGGTTCTTTTCCTGATCCTCACCTTCTTCAACGCGGCCGGCCTCTTCCTTCTGACGGGCGCCGAGTTCCTGGCGATGATTCTGCTGGTCGTTTATGTCGGCGCAGTGGCGGTGCTCTTCCTGTTCGTCGTGATGATGCTCGACGTCGACTTCGCAGCGTTGAAGAGCGGATCTCTGCAATATGCACCGATCGGAGCGCTGGTCGGGATCGTGCTGGCAGCAGAGTTGATCGTCGTTGCGGGTGGTTATGCCTTCACGCCGGAGCTCGCTGCAAACGCGACCATGCCGACGCCGGATCTGGCGGTACGCAGCAACACGGCCGCGCTGGGTGACATCCTTTACACGCATTACGTCCACTACTTCCAAATCGCCGGCTTGATCCTGCTGGTTGCCATGATCGGCGCGATCGTTCTGACGCTGCGCCACAAGCCGAATGTGCGCCGTCAGTCGGTCGCGGCTCAGGTGGCTCGCACGCCGGCAACCGCCATTGAGATCAAGAAGGTCGAGACGGGTAAGGGTATCTGACCATGCAAGTAGGCATTTCCCACTTCCTGACCGTTTCGGCCGTTCTGTTCACGCTCGGCGTGTTCGGCATCTTTCTGAACCGCAAGAACATCATCGTCATCCTGATGTCGGTCGAGCTGATCCTGCTCGCCGTCAACCTGAACTTCGTCGCCTTTTCGAGCGTGCTCGGCGATCTGGTGGGGCAGGTGTTCGCCCTGTTCGTCCTGACGGTGGCGGCGGCTGAAGCGGCCATCGGTCTTGCGATCCTTGTGGTCTTCTATCGCAATCGCGGCTCCATCGCGGTTGAAGACGTTAATGCGATGAGGGGCTGACGGCAGCGCCATGTATCAGGCCATTGTTTTTCTCCCGCTCCTCGGCTTTCTGATTGCCGGCCTGTTTGGCCGGTCGATCGGGGCAAAGGCGTCCGAGTTCGTAACGTCCGGCTTCCTGGTCGTGTCAGCGGTTCTGTCGTGGATCGCCTTCTTCACGGTCGCTCTCGGTCACACCGAAGCCTTCACCGTTCCGGTTTTGCGCTTCATCCAGGCCGGCGGCATCGACGTGTCCTGGGCGCTGCGCATCGACACGCTGACCGCCGTCATGCTGATCGTGGTGAACACGGTGTCCGCTTTGGTGCACATCTATTCAATCGGCTATATGCACCACGATCCGCATCGGCCACGCTTCTTCGCCTATTTGTCGCTCTTCACCTTCGCCATGCTGATGCTGGTAACGTCGGACAATCTGATCCAGATGTTCTTTGGCTGGGAAGGCGTCGGCTTGGCATCGTACCTGCTGATCGGCTTCTGGTATAAGAAGCCGTCGGCCAGCGCTGCGGCCATGAAGGCGTTCATCGTCAACCGCGTTGGTGACTTTGGATTCCTGCTTGGCATCTTCGGCTTGTTCGTTCTGTTCGGCTCCGTCAACTTCGACACGATCTTCGCCAATGCCGCGACCTTCATCCCGGCTGAAGGCGCTGCCACGGAAGGGCAGGTCGCCCTCAATTTCCTCGGCTACGCACTGGCTCCTGCTTCGGCGCTGACCATCGTCTGCTTGCTCCTTTTCCTTGGAGCGATGGGTAAGTCTGCCCAGGTGCCGCTGCACACTTGGCTTCCGGATGCCATGGAAGGCCCGACACCTGTGTCGGCGCTGATCCACGCGGCAACTATGGTGACGGCCGGCGTGTTCATGCTGGCGCGCATGTCGCCTGTGTTCGAACACAGCCATACTGCGTTGACCGTCGTGACCTTCATCGGCGCAACAACGGCCATCTTTGCTGCAACCGTCGGTCTCGTGCAGAACGACATCAAGCGCGTGATCGCCTACTCGACCTGCTCGCAGCTCGGTTACATGTTTGTTGCACTCGGAACCGGCTTCTATGGGGCCGCCGTTTTCCACCTCTTCACGCATGCCTTCTTCAAGGCGCTGTTGTTCCTGGGTTCGGGCTCGGTGATCCACGCCGTGTCGGACGAGCAGGACATGCGCCGAATGGGCGGCCTGCGTAAGCTGATCCCGACCACCTACTGGATGATGGTGATCGGCACGATCGCGCTTACTGGCGTCGGCATCCCGACCACGATGATAGGTACGGCCGGCTTCTTCTCGAAGGACGCGATCATCGAAGGGTCGTTCGCCGCCCATAATCCGGTCACGGGCTATGCCTTTATCATGCTGGTTATCGCAGCTGTGTTCACCAGCTTCTATTCCTGGCGTTTGATTTTCATGACTTTCCACGGCAAGCCACGCGCTTCGGCTGACGTGATGCACCATGTGCATGAATCGCCGCCGGTCATGCTCGTGCCACTCTTCATCCTGGCGGTTGGTGCCTTGCTCGCCGGTGTGCTGTTCGAAGGCTACTTCGTTGGCCACGAGTATAATGAATTCTGGAAGGGCGCTTTGTTCACCCTGCCTGAAAACGAGATCCTCGAGCACTTCCACCATGTGCCGCTGTGGGTGAAGCTGTCGCCGTTCATTGCGATGCTCGTCGGCTTCCTGCTGGCCTACCAGTTCTATATCCGTTCGCCGGAAACGCCGAAGCGCTTGGCTGCTCAGCACCATGGCCTGTACCAGTTCCTGCTCAACAAGTGGTACTTCGACGAACTCTACGATTTCCTGTTCGTGCGTCCCGCCATGCGGATCGGCCGCTTCCTGTGGAAGCAGGGTGATGGCCGCGTCATTGATGGTCTTGGACCGGATGGCATCGCTGCGCGGGTCACCGATGTCACCCGCGGCGTGGTGCGTCTGCAGACCGGCTACCTCTACCACTATGCCTTTGTAATGCTGATCGGCATCGCCGCGCTGGTCACCTGGATGATGCTGGGGAACAGCTTCTGATGACTGACTGGCCAATCCTTTCGACGGTCACGTTCCTCCCGCTCGTTGGCGCGTTCCTGATCTTCCTGATCCGTGACGACGGTGCGAGCGCACGACGCAACATCCGCAACGTCGCCCTGCTGACGACGGTGTTCACCTTCGTCCTGTCGCTTTTGATCTGGATCGGCTTCGACAACAGCCAGGCCGGCTTCCAGATGGTGGAAAAGACGGACTGGCTGGACTCCGGCATTTCCTACCACATGGGCGTTGACGGCATTTCCATGCTGTTCGTGATCCTGACGACCTTCCTCATGCCGCTCTGCATTGCCGCAAGCTGGGTTTCGATCGAGAAGCGCGTCAAGGAATACATGATCGCGTTTCTGATCCTGGAAACGATGGTCATCGGCGTGTTCTGTGCACTCGACATCGTGTTGTTCTACGTGTTCTTCGAAGCAAGCCTGATCCCGATGTTCATCATCATCGGTGTTTGGGGCGGCAAGCGCCGCGTCTATGCGAGCTTCAAGTTCTTCCTTTATACGTTGCTCGGCTCGGTGCTGATGCTGCTCGCCGTGATGGCCATGTTCTGGCAGGCGGGCACAACCGACATCCCGACTCTGATGACGCATGATTTCCCCGAGAGCATGCAGTATTGGCTATGGATTGCCTTCTTCGCGTCTTTCGCAGTTAAGATGCCGATGTGGCCGGTTCATACCTGGTTGCCCGATGCGCACGTCGAAGCGCCGACTGCTGGTTCCGTGCTCTTGGCAGGCATCCTGCTGAAGATGGGCGGCTATGGCTTCCTGCGCTTCTCCCTGCCCATGTTCCCGGACGCATCCGACTACTTCGCGCCCTTCGTGTTCACGCTTTCGGTCGTAGCGATCATCTACACCTCGCTGGTCGCTTTGATGCAGGAGGACATGAAGAAGCTGATCGCCTATTCGTCCGTGGCGCATATGGGCTTCGTGACGATGGGCATCTTTGCGATGAACGCCGAGGGCGTGCAGGGCGCGATCTTCCAGATGCTGTCCCACGGCCTCGTTTCCGGTGCGCTGTTCCTGTGCGTCGGTGTTGTTTACGATCGTCTGCATACCCGTGAAATCTCGGCCTATGGCGGTCTGGTTCACAACATGCCGAACTATGCCGTCGTGTTCCTGATCTTCACCATGGGCAATGTCGGCCTGCCGGGCACCAGCGGCTTCGTCGGTGAGTTCCTGACCATGATGGGCGCTTTCCGCTCCAACACCTGGGTCGCCTTCTTCGCGGCAACGGGCGTCATCCTGTCGGCGGCTTATGCGCTCTGGCTCTACCGTCGCATCATCTTCGGCGCTTTGACCAAGGAAAGCCTGAAGTCGATGCTGGACCTGTCGACGCGCGAAAAGGCCGTGATCTATCCTTTGGTGGTGCTTACCATCTTCTTCGGCGTATATCCGGCTCCGGTCTTCGACGTGACGACCGCCTCGGTGGACGCATTGATCTCTCATATTTCTCAGGCGACGGGCGCGGCTGATACCGCCTCGCTCGCGAAGTAAGGACGTCCGCAGCAATGACTACGGCTCTTTCCACAAGCCTTTCGCTGCTTGGCCCGGAACTGATCCTCGCCGTCGGCGGGGTACTGCTTCTGATGATCGGCGTATTCAGCGGAGAACGGCGAGCCAACAGGCTCGTGACCGGGCTTAGCGTCGCCGTTCTGGTGGCTGCATTGCTGTGGATGTGGTTCTTCGGGCGTGACGGCGTTGCCTTCGGCGGTGCCATCGTTCAGGACGCGTTCGGTCGCTTCATGAAGAGCCTGGCACTGATCGGTTCGGCGGTGACGCTGTTCATGTCTGTCGGCTTTGCCAAGGACGAGCGCTTCGACAAGTTCGAATTCCCTGTGCTGATCGTGTTGTGCACGCTCGGCATGATGCTGATGATCACCGCCAACGACATGCTTGGCCTTTATCTCGGCCTCGAGCTGCAATCCCTGGCGATCTACGTTTTGGCCGCTTTCAACCGCGACAGCCTGCGTTCCACGGAAGCCGGCCTCAAGTACTTCGTGCTTGGTGCGCTTTCCTCCGGCATGCTGCTTTACGGCATTTCGCTGGTCTACGGTTACACCGGCCACACCGGCTTCAATGAGATCGCGGCGGCTCTGACGGGTTCGGAGCGTCAGCTTGGCCTGGTGTTCGGTCTGGTGTTCGTCCTCGCCGGCTTGGCGTTCAAGATCTCTGCTGTGCCTTTCCATATGTGGACACCGGACGTTTATGAAGGCGCGCCGACGCCGATCACGGCCTTCATGGCAGCAGGTCCGAAGATGGCCGCAATGGCGCTGACCGTGCGGGTGACCATGGAAGCCTTCGCGCCGATCGCGCCGGACTGGCAGCAGATCATCGTCTTCATCTCGATCGCCTCCATGCTGCTCGGCTCGTTCGCGGCTATCGGGCAGCGCAACATCAAGCGCCTCATGGCCTATTCCTCGATCGGCCATATGGGCTTCGCGCTTGTCGGTCTGGCTGCAAATTCCGAGACGGGTGTCCGCGGCGTCGTTCTTTACATGACGATCTATCTCGCCATGACGCTCGGCACTTTCGCCGTCATCCTGGCGATGCGTCGCAAGGAAGGCAACGTCGAGAACATCGACGATCTTGCTGGCCTGTCCACGACCCACCCGCTGATGGCGCTGGTGCTGACCATCATGATGTTCTCCTTGGCTGGTATCCCGCCGCTCGCCGGTTTCTGGGCCAAGTGGTACGTCTTCCTGGCTGCCATCAACTCGGGTCTTTACGCTCTATCGGTGATCGGCGTTCTGGCTTCGGTGGTAGGTGCTTATTACTACCTGCGCCTCATCAAGATCATGTGGTTCGATGAGCCCGTCGGGAGTTTCGTTCCGGTTGCCGGCGAGTTGCGTCTCGTTCTCGCTGTTTCAGCTGCCTTTACGCTGCTTTACGTGTTGATCGGCGGCCCGCTGGGCAACATGGCGCAGGCCGCAGCCAAGTCCTTCTTCTAAGGGATGGTGTTTCAACTCGCGTCGGAGGCATTGAAGCAAGGGTATCGCGTGGAGGGCCATCATACGGTCGGTTCCACGAACGCCCTTGCGCTGGAGCGTGCGACGGGTGGTGACGCGGGCAATCTCTGGATTTGCGCGCTAAAGCAGGAGAGTGGACGTGGTCGCCGCGGACGCGCTTGGGAAACGCCCGTCGGAAATTTAGCGGCGACGCTCCTGATCGTAGGCAGCCATGATCCCAAACGCGCCGCGACGCTCGGCTTTGTTGCCGGCCTGTCGCTATCTGATGCCCTGCAAGCAGCCATACCCGGCGCCAGTCTGTCAGTCGCTGCTGATGCTGGTGGAACGAAGGACGGCAGCCGCTTCGCCTTGAAGTGGCCGAACGATGTCTTGGCCGATGGCGCAAAGCTGGCCGGCATCCTGCTCGAATCGACCTTTCTGCCAAACGGGCGCTTTGCCGTCGCGGTAGGTATCGGCGTCAATGTCGTCGCTCATCCGAGCGACCTCCCTTATCCCGCAACATCGCTGCAGGCATTGGGCTCCGATCTGTCCGCTGAAGCCCTTTTCACGTCTTTAAGTGGTGCATGGGCGAGCAATGTTGCTCTGTGGGACGAAGGACGCGGCTTGTCCGCCATCCGCGATCGCTGGCTGGATCGCGCGGCTGGCCTAGGCGGCGATGTGGCTGTGCGGCTTGACGGCGCGGTTCTGCGCGGCACATTCGAAACGATCGATGAGGATTGCCGCTTCGTAATCCGTCTGAACGACGGCAGCCTGACGCAAATTGCGGCGGGGGGCGTACATTTCGGGGCTGTCGCTTCGGCGTCTGCTTCATAAAGGATAGACATTGGCTGACGAGAACAACGCGGAACTGGTCTTTGTGCCTCTTGGAGGCGTCGGCGAAATCGGCATGAACTTCGCGCTTTATGGCTTTGGACCGCCGAATGCGCGCGAATGGATCGTCATCGATGTCGGCGTGACCTTTCCTGGTCCGGACTTGCCCGGTGTCGATCTCGTTCTGCCCGATATACGCTTCATCGAGGAGCGGCTTGACGACCTGCGCGGCATTATCATTACGCATGCGCATGAAGATCACTACGGTGCACTGCTTGATCTTTGGCCGCGCTTGAAAGCGCCGGTCTGGATGACGCCGTTCAGCGCCGGTTTGCTGGAAGCCAAGCGCGCGGCCGAAGCCAAGTCGCTGAAGGTCCCGGTGGAGATTTACAAGGCCGGTTCGACCTTCGAGGTTGGCCCGTTCTCGATCGAGGCGATCGGCGTCACGCACTCTATTCCCGAGCCGGTATCGCTCGCGATCACCACTCCGGTCGGCACCGTCATCCACACGGGCGATTGGAAGATCGATCCCGCACCGACCCTGCCGCCGCTGATCGACGAGAACCGCTTCCGCGAACTTGGCCAGAAGGGCGTCGCAGCGCTGATCTGCGATTCGACCAATGCGCTGCGTGAGGGGGAGTCGCCGTCTGAAGAAGCGGTGGGTGAGGGCATTCGCGGCGTCATCGAGAAGGCGCCCGGTCGCGTGGCGATCACGACCTTCTCGTCCAATGTTGGCCGCATCAAGTCGGTTGCGGAAGCAGCGCTTGCGACCGATCGCCAGGTTCTGGTGCTCGGTCGCTCCTTGAAGCGCGTTATCGATGTTGCATCCGACCTCGGCTACCTCGAAGGCCTTCCGCCTTTCATTGGCGAAGAAGACTATGGCTACATTCCCCGCGACAAGGTTGTGATCCTGTGCACCGGCAGCCAGGGTGAGCCGCGGGCTGCTCTCGCCAAGCTTGCACGTGATGAGTTCCGCAACGTCGCGCTCTCGCCGGGTGATATCGTGATCTACTCGTCGCGAACCATTCCCGGCAACGAAAAGCCGATCCTTGAAACCAAGAATCTGTTGATCGAGCAGGGCGTGCGGATTGTCGAAGACAGTGATGCGCTGGTTCACGTCTCCGGGCATCCACGTCGCAGCGAGTTGCGCCGGATGTATGAATGGGTAAAGCCGCAGATCGCGGTCCCCGTGCATGGCGAGGCTGCCCACCTCATGGGCCATGCGCAATTGGCCCGTGACTGCGGCGTGACCGATGTTCCGAAAGTTCGCAATGGTGACATGGTTCGTCTGGCGCCCGGTCCGTCGAAGATCATCGACCAGGTTCCGATTGGTCGTGTGCTGAAAGACGGTCGGTTGATCGGCGACGAAGTCGCGACAGGCGTGCGCGATCGCCGTAAGCTTTCCTTCGCCGGCCATGTGGCCGTGAATGTCGTGCTTGATGATCGTTATGAACTGGCTGGCGATCCGGATCTCGTGGCGATCGGTCTGCCTGAGTCCAATGGTCGTGGTGACGAGTTCGAGGAAGTTCTGCTCGATGCCGCGATTGGCGCTTTCGACAGCATCCCACGTCAGCGTCGCAAGGACTTGGACCTGGTTTCGGAAGCCGTGCGTCGCGCGGTCCGTTCTTCCGCCAACGAAGTATGGGGCAAGAAACCGATTGTGACGGTCTTCGTCACACGCTGAGGGCCGCCAAGGGAGGACAGGATGCTCGGACGTCTCAATCATGTCGCTATAGCTGTGCCGGATCTTGACGCGGCGTCGGCAGTCTATCGCAACACGCTGGGCGCCAAGGTGACCGAGCCTCACGCTCTCCCTGAGCACGGCGTCACGGTTGTCTTCATCGACGTCGGCAATACGAAGATCGAGCTTCTTGAACCCTTGGGTGAGAACTCTTCGATCGCCGGATTTCTACAAAAGAATCCCGCAGGCGGCATGCATCATGTTTGCTATGAAGTTGCCGACATCATCGCAGCGCGCGATCAGCTAAAAGCGTCAGGTATGCGGATCCTCGGCGACGGGGAGCCGAAGACTGGTGCTCATGGGAAGCCAGTCCTGTTCCTGCATCCCAAGGATTTCCAAGGCACGCTGGTCGAGCTTGAACAGATTTAAGGAAAGATCCTGATGAGCTGGATCTCGTTTGTCGCAATCTACTTCGTGGTGTGGTGGCTGACCCTGTTTGCCGTACTGCCTTTTGGCGTGCGCACCCAAGATGACGATAATGCGGTGACTTTGGGCACGCCAGCCAGTGCGCCGCGTGGGCCGCATATGTTGAGGGCCATTATTGGCACGACGCTCGTCGCATCCATCATCGTCGGCGGCTTCTATTGGCTAACGCACGGTCTGGGCTATAGCTTTGACGATATCCCGTTGATGGTTCCCCAGAACCTCGCCCGCTAACCTTCTGACATCATTATAGGCAAAAAAAAATGCAGGGCATTGAGCCCTGCATCCAAGATACGCGTCCGATCATTTCCGTATTCCGGCGGCTGCGAGTGACCGCGCCTAGATCGCATCCTCCCAAGACTTGACCGCGTTCGGAGAATGAAATGTTTTTCTTCATTCCCGCTGTTGTACGATTGACCTTAACTGTCTGACATAAAGTTGTCACGAAGAATCTTACACGAACGCCTACAGCTTGTGCTGCATTGCACAAAAACTGCGCAGCTGGCTTCAAGCTTTCCGCTTTGAACCGCAGGGCCTTGCTCGGGTTTCCAAGCTGCCATGAAATGGCTATGAAGCGAGCCGAGTTACAGCCCATACGTGCCGATTCCGGCCGCACCTATTTCACGGATTTCACCATGCGTCTGTCGCGCTACTTCCTTCCCATCCTTAAGGAAACGCCGCGCGAGGCGGAGATCGTGTCGCATCGCTTGATGCTGCGCGCCGGCATGATCCGCCAGCAAGGGCAGGGCAGTTTCACCTGGCTGCCGCTCGGCAAGCGCGTGCTGGACAAGGTCTGCGCCATCATCCGCGAAGAACAGAACCGTGCCGGCGCTCTGGAAATCATGATGCCGACGGTCCAGTCGGCTGACCTTTGGCGCGAAAGCGGTCGCTACGATGCCTACGGCAAGGAAATGCTGCGCATCAAGGATCGCCACGACCGCGACATGCTTTACGGGCCGACCAATGAGGAAATGGTCACCGACATCTTCCGGTCCTATGTCCGTTCCTACAAGGACCTGCCGCTCAACCTCTACCATATTCAGTGGAAGTATCGCGACGAGGTGCGGCCGCGCTTCGGCGTCATGCGCTCGCGCGAATTTCTGATGAAGGACGCTTACTCCTTCGACATGGATTTCGAGAGCGCGAAGGCCGCCTATTACCGGATGTTCGTTGCCTATCTGCGCACCTTCTCCCGGGTTGGCATGAAGGCGATTCCAATGAAGGCCGATACTGGCCCAATCGGCGGTGATCTCAGCCACGAGTTCATTATCCTGGCGGACACCGGCGAAAGTGGTGTGTTCTGCCATCGGGATTATCTCGGCATGGCCGTCCCCGGCGCCGACACGGACTTCTCGGATGACGCGGCGATCGCAAGTATCGTGCAGGACTGGACGACGCCATATGCCGCGACCGACGAAATGCATGATGAAGAGGCCTGGAATGCCGTGCCCGCTGGCGAGCAGCTGGCCGCTCGCGGCATCGAGGTTGGCCACATCTTCCACTTCGGTCAGAAATATTCAGAGCCGATGGGCGCCAAGGTTCAGGGACCGGACGGCAAGGATCACTTCGTCTCGATGGGTTCCTACGGCATCGGCCCGTCGCGCCTGATCGCGGCGATCATCGAAGCCAGCCACGACGAGAACGGCATCATCTGGCCCGAAGGCGTTGCGCCGTTTGATGTCGTGATCATCAACATGAAGGCTGGCGACTCGGAATGTGACCGCGTTTGCGCCGAGCTGGAAACTGCCCATGAAGCGGCTGGGTTCGACGTGCTTGTTGACGACACTGATCAGCGCGCCGGCGGAAAGTTCGCGACGGCCGATCTCATCGGCATTCCCCGGCAGGTCATCGTTGGACCGCGCGGCGTGGCTGAAGGCACCGTTGAGGTAAAGCGTCGTGCGACAGGCGAACGCGACGTGAAGACGATTGCTGAATTGAAAGCGTCCCTGGAGACAAAGGCTTGAGCAAGCAACCCGCGCCGGCAGCCAACCCTTTGCCGGCTGGTGCCGGACCCTTTTCGGTGTTCGAGCGCATGGTCGCCTGGCGCTATCTGCGTGCCCGGCGCAAGGAAGCCTTCATCTCGGTGATCGCTTCCTTCTCCTTTGCCGGCATCATGCTGGGCGTTGCGACGCTGATCATCGTCATGGCGGTGATGAATGGCTTTCGCACGGAGTTGATGAGCCGCATCCTTGGCGTCAACGGCCACCTCATCATGCAGCCGATCGATCGCCCGCTGGATGATTATTCAGAGGTCGCCCGCCGGATCGAGGGCGTCGGCGGCGTAAAATACGCGCTGCCTCTGGTCGAGGGCCAGGTGCTGGCTTCCGGCAAGGTGGGTGCCGGCACCGGCGCGCTGGTGCGCGGCATTCGCGGCGAAGATCTCGCAAAGGTTCAGCTTGTCGCCAGCAACATCAAGCAGGGTACGCTGGAAGGTTTTGACACCGGGGAAGGTATCGCTATCGGCACCCGCATGGCAGAGAGCCTGGGCGTCAGTCTGGGTGATGGGCTGCAGCTGATTTCGCCTGAAGGTGACGTGACGCCCTTCGGCGTGACAGCGCGCCAGAAGACCTATCCGATCAAGGCCATCTTCGAGGTCGGCATGTCGGAATACGATGCGTCCATCATCTTCATGCCCCTGTCGGAAGCGCAGCTCTACTTCAATGTCGAGGGTCTGGCGCAGACCATCGAGATCTATGTCGACAATCCCGACAATGTCGATGCACTGAAAGTGCCGATCGAGGATGCCGCACAGCGTCAGCTCGTGCTGACCGATTGGCGGCTGCGCAACCAGACCTTCTTCTCGGCACTCGAAGTCGAGCGCAACGTTATGTTCATGATCCTGACGCTGATCGTGCTGGTGGCGGCGCTTAACATCATTTCCGGCCTGATCATGCTGGTGAAGGATAAAGGCCGCGACATCGCGATCCTGCGAACCATGGGTGCCAGCCGCGGCGCTGTGATGCGCATCTTCCTGATGACGGGCTCGGCAATCGGCGTGACCGGTACAATCGCCGGCGTCATCCTCGGCGTCGTGGTTTGCCTCAACGTGGAGCGTATCCGCGCCTTCTTCTCTTGGCTTTCGGGAACGACCTTATTCAACCCCGAGCTTTACTTCCTGTCGCAGCTGCCGGCTGAGATGAACATGCGTGAGACCGTTTCGGTGGTCGCCATGGCGCTTGTTCTGTCTTTCTTGGCAACGCTGTTCCCGGCTTGGCGCGCTGCTCGGCTCGACCCGGTCGAGGCCCTGAGGTACGAATAATGGCTGCTGAAGTCGTACTCGCGCTCAAGCGCGTCGAGCGTCATTACGTACAGGGCGAAAAGAAGCTTACCATCCTCAACGGTGCGGAGTTCGTGCTCCATCGCGGTGAGATGGTCGCGCTCGTGGCGCCCTCTGGAGCGGGGAAGTCGACTCTCTTGCATACGGCCGGCTTGCTTGAGCGGCCGGATGCCGGCGAGGTTGTTCTTGCCGGGCGACAGTGCGGTAAGATGA
>DCDI01000217.1 GCA_002316345.1 Phyllobacteriaceae bacterium UBA1059
CTGGTCGGGGCTTTTTGTTTTTCTCGGCGCTTGCCACATCCATTTCCACACAATCGAATAGAAACGCCTGTCTCAAAAAATCTCTTTTCAGATAAGGCTCGCCGCGCACGCGATTTCGTATCTATAATGCAATTTTTATAGCCGACGTCGATTCCATGATCCCGCTCTCCCGCGCTTTCTTTGTTTCCCTGTTACGGTACACTGCCTGCGCGAGCATTGCGCTCGTCAATCCGGCAATCGCGCAAACGCCGCCTTCCGGCTGCGATATGGGCGAGCTGGCGACCTTGCCCCTCAAATGGACCGACGACATGCGTCCGATCAGCGAGGCGGTGATCAATGGCAGGCCGNNAGCGGTCGTCCTCAACAAGAAGACCTTGAACAAGCTCGGCATTGCGGTACGCAGTTCGACGAGCACCATGGCTCCCGAAGACGCTCGCAACCCGACCGGCAACTACCTGGTGCGCGAGGTGTCGTATGCCATGCTCGACGATTTTTCTTTCGGCACTGCGAAGAAAAAAGATGTCACCTACAGGGTGCAGGATTTCATGGACGATACCTTCGGGGTGAGGATCGGCGCCGGCACGCTGCTGCAAACCGATATCGAGATCGCCCTGGATGCCGGCTATATCAAGTTGTTCAAGCCGAAAGGCTGTTTCCGCGATCACCTCGCTTACTGGGATCCGCAGGCGATCAGCGTCCTCAGCACATGGGACGTGCTGAAACGCGATCCGCGCATCCTGTTCAACGTGCAGGTCGGCGGCAAGACCGTGTCGGCCCTGCTGTCGACCGCCACCCCGCATTCCTATATGCCACGGGCCGCAGCGGAAAGGCTGGGCTTGTCGGCCAGCTCGCCCGGCGCGATGCGCGAAGATCCTTTGCCAGGCCATGGGCCCGAGCAGCCGGTATGGAAAGTCCCGGTATCGAGCATCTCGATCGGGGCCCTTGAGGTAAAGGACTTCGACCTGCGGCTGATGGACTTGCCGCACTCCGGCGAGATCATGGTACTGGGCGCCGATTTCCTGCACCGCTACCGCGTATACGTCGCCATGAGCCAGAACCAGGTCTACCTGTCGCCGATCCGGGTCCCACGCGCGGTGCGGCGCGGCTCGGTCGAGGTGATCGGAACGCCGACCCAACGCAACGAACAATGATTTGACGAGGGTCGCTTGAGAGTTCTCGCCTCCATCTTGGTACTCTGCATTTCGCTCCTGTCGACGGCGGCACGCGCACAGCCGCTGACGCTGGAAGACATGACCGACGCCTCGGGCATGACCATGGCCAGCCTGTCCCCCGACGGGCGCCACATCGCGGCCATTCTCTTCGGCGGCACGAATTACGTCCTGATCCTGATCGATACCGAAACGCTCGCCCTGAAGAAGCTGCGTGAGGGCGGCAGGTATTCAAAAGGCTACTGGAGCTACCTGAAGGCGCCCTACAACGTGACCTGGGCCGACAACGATGTGCTGGCCGTCGATTATGGCTACGANNAGTCGATGGACCTGGAGGGCAAGAAGCTGCATACGCTGGGCGAGACGATCATCGGCCGTTTCGGTGCCGGGGGCGCGACCGGCGACGTGCTCGTCATGAAGGACGAGCGTAACCACCTGATGGCACGCTGCAAGGCACGCACGGCGCAGTGCACGAAACTCTGGCATCCGGACGGCAAGCCCATCCACCTCGCATTCGACAAGGCAGGCACGCTGCGCGCGGTCACCGTGATGAATTCCAGCCTGTTCAAGGAGGCCACGACGGTCGCCAACTGGTACAAGCCGGCGGACAAGAACACCTGGACCAAGCTGGCCGAATTCGGTGTCGACGACGATTACTGGGTGCCGGTCTACGTTCCCGACGAGCTGAATACGCTGGTGATCGGTTCGCGCGCCGGGCGCGACACCCGCGCGCTGTTCCACTACGATACCGTCGAACGGCGCCAGACCGAACTGCTGGCGGGCCATCCGACGCAGGACATCCTGTGGTTCAAGGGCATCGACAAGACAGCCTTCGATTCCGTCGTCACCGGCGGGATGATGCGCGAGCAGGTCTGGTTCGATCCGGCCTGGGCCGGCATGCAGAAGCAGATCGACGTCCTGCTGCCGAAGCGGGTCAATGTGATCTCGGGCGACCCGCGCCGCGCGGTGCTGGTCCATTCCTATGCCGACGTCGATCCGGGCACGTGGTACTACTTCGATATCGCCAAAAAGGCGCTGGTCATGGTCGGCAAGGCCAGGGCCACTGTCGACCGCGCACGGATGCGTCCGATGGAAATCATGTCGTACAAGGCTGCCGATGGCCTGACGATTCCCGCCTACCTGACGCGCCCTGCCGGCGCCGCGACGCCGGCGCCCATGATCGTGCTGATCCATGGCGGGCCGATCGCACGCGACCACTGGGAATGGGACCGCGACGTCCAGTTGTTCGCCGACCGCGGCTACCTGGTCTTCCAGCCCCAGTTCAGGGGATCGAGCGGTTTTGGCCGCCAGTTCGAGGAAGCGGGGTTCCGCGAGTGGGGCAAGTCCATGCAGGACGATATCACGGACGGCGTGCGTTACCTGGTCAGCCAGGGCATCGCCGATCCGCAGCGCATCTGCATCGTCGGCGCGAGCTACGGCGGCTACTCCGCCCTGTGGGGACTGGTGAAGACGCCGGACCTGTATCGCTGCGGGATCAGCTTCGCGGGCGAGACCGACATCGGCGACCTGTTCTCCGACTGGACCGATGTCACCTTCAACAAGGCAGTGCGCCAGATGCGCAAGCGCCAGATCGGCGACAGGGCGCTCGACGCCGAACGCTTCGATGCGGTCTCGCCGCTCAAGCATGCGGCCAGTATCCAGTCGCCGGTCCTGCTCATACACGGCAAGGACGACGAGCGGGTACCGATCGCCCACGGCAAGCGGATGCGCGACGCGCTCGAGGCCAATCGCAAACAGGTCGCGTGGCTGGCCCTGGACGAGGAAGGACACAGCCTGTATCGCCAGGTCAGCCAGATCGCGTATTACGAAGCCATCTTCGGCTTCCTCGACAAGCACCTGCCGGTGTCGCA
>DCDI01000041.1 GCA_002316345.1 Phyllobacteriaceae bacterium UBA1059
CATCCACGGCCGGCAGCGCGCGCGTCAGACCTTCAACCGGGGCAATACAGTCGATCGAATGCTGCAAACCTTCCAGCGATGCAAAGTCGAGCTCGGCATTGCGCCATTGCAGAACCTTCACGGGGTCGAAGGCATGCGACTCGACGCGTTCCACCATTTCGTCGGTGAAATTATCGCATTGTCCCGTCACGCCGAACGTGCCGTCGCGCAGATGGCGGCCGGCGCGGCCGGCAATCTGGCCGATCTCGCCTGGCGTCAGGTTGCGATACTGAAGNNAGACATGATCGACATCGAGGTTGAGCCCCATGCCGATCGCGTCCGTGGCGATCAGGTAATCGACGTCACCCGACTGATAAAGCTCGACCTGCGCATTGCGTGTGCGAGGGCTTAGCGCGCCCAGCACCACGGCGGCTCCACCGCGCTGACGCCGGATCAGCTCGGCAATGGCGTAAACGTCATCGGCGGAAAACGCCACGATCGCCGATCGGCGCGGCAGGCGCGTGATCTTCTTGGAGCCGGCATAAGCGAGATGCGACATGCGCGGCCGCGACACCACCGAAATCCCGCGCAGCAATCGCTCCAGAATGCCGCGCATCGTGCCGGCGCCAAGCAGCAGCGTTTCTTCGCGGCCGCGAAGATGCAGGATGCGGTCGGTAAAGATGTGGCCGCGCTCGAGATCGCCCGCCAGCTGCACTTCGTCGATCGCCACGAAGGCCGCATCCGTTTGGCGCGGCATTGCTTCCACAGTGCAAACTGAATAGCGCGCGTTCGGCGGCTTGATCTTTTCCTCGCCGGTAATCAGCGAGACCTTGTCGGCGCCCACCTTCTCGCAAACGCGGGCATAAACCTCGCGAGCGAGCAGCCGCAGTGGCAGGCCGATCAAGCCGCTCGAATGCGCAACCATGCGCNNGTCTTGCCAGTATTGGTGGGTCCGAGAACGGCGGTCACATCGCGCCCGGATAAAACAAGCGGCGCCGGGGGCCGGAAGGAAGATGCTGTCATGCGGAAAAAGTCGTCTCCGGCAAAGGCGGCAAGTGCAGGCGCGGCAAGAGCATGTCGCACACGCCGAAGCCCCTGATATAGAGGGTCTTGTGCGGGGATCACAGGTCCGAAACACATTCAGCTGACGCGGCCGGCGTTAATACCTGGAACGGCGCCCGAACGAATCGCTGACGAATCGCTCACGCCACCCAATTCGATCTTTGTTCACCGCTAGTAATAGTGGCGTTGGCTTTGTCAGGATCAACATGCTGATCGACCGAACTCACCGATTGCTTCAGAACAGCCGGTAATCGTTAACAGCGTGACCCCAACCGTCGATCAACTACGCCCCGCACCCCAGGTAAGGTGCGCGCTGCAAGACTTTGCTAAACTCCCTGAAACAAAGCTTAGCCGCACCGCTCCGACCAATCATCGCTCTTGTAAAACTTCAGAGCGGATCGGGAACGAACCGGCGACGAATCGCTACTTCAGCACTTTTCCTGCTTTGTTCACGGCTAGATCTGGTGGCTGACAGCGCCATCCACACCGTTATGCACAGCCAATCCACACGCTTCGCACAAAGCGCCAAAGTGGATTGTTAATCATCCGTCCCGATTTGGAACAAACGCGATGATCGCCTAGCTCATATATTGCCCGCCATTGGCCGCCAGCGTCGCGCCGGTGATGAAGCCGGCATCGTCGGAGGCCAGAAACAGCACGCAACGCGCGATCTCCGACACTTCGCCCAGCCGCCCGACCGGGATCTGCGCGATGATCCCCTCGCGCACCTTTTCAGCCACCGCCATGACCATGTCGGTGGCGATATAGCCGGGGGTGATGGCGTTGACGGTAATTCCCGCCCGTGCGCCTTCAAGCGACAAAGCGCGTGTGAAACCGAGATCGCCGGCCTTGGCGGCGGCATAGTTCACCTGCCCCATCTGCCCCTTCTGGCCGTTAATGGAGGATATGATGATCACCCGCCCAAAGCCCCGCTCCCGCATGCCCGGCCATACTGGATGCGTCATGTTGAAGACGCCGCTGAGATTGGTGTCGATCACCTCGCGCCACTGCTCGGGCGTAATGCGATGAAACATGCCGTCTCGCGTGATGCCCGCATTGTTGACGAGGATCTCGACCGGGCCGAGTTGTGCCTCGACCTTTGCCAGCCCAGCGACACAGGCTTCGTAATTGGCGACTGACCATTTGAAGACCGGAATTCCGGTTTCAGCCTCGAAGCGCGACGCCGCTTCATCGTTTCCGCAATAATTTGCGGCCACTGAATAGCCAGCCTCACGCAGGGCGATTGATATTGCGGCCCCTATGCCGCGCGTTCCTCCCGTCACCAAAGCCGTTCTGGCCATGTTATCTCCTCCCGATGACTTCCGATTATTGGTCCAAGAAGAGACAAAGGTCCAGTCGTCTCGTGCGGTTACTTAAGAGTCGCGGAAAAGCCGCGTCGTTTCTGCGCGCGTACTTGAACGTTGCACTGCACAAACTTGGAACCATGCGCTGCACAATTCTCTTTCAATTGCCCTCGATTTGCGCATAGTCTCCTCTCAGAGCCAGCAAACAGTTGCCAGCCCCGCAGTGTCGTGGGCCATTGGGAGGCGAATATATGCCCGCAAAAGGCGAAACGGTGACGATCAAGAAGTACGCCAATCGCCGTTTGTACAATACGGGCACGAGTACCTACGTCACGCTGGAAGACCTCGCCGAAATGGTAAAGCGCGGCGAAGACTTCACCGTGCAGGACGCCAAGACCGGGGACGACATCACCCATCCCGTGCTGACGCAGATCATCTTCGAGCTGGAAAACAAGAACGGCCAGGCCATGCTGCCGATCGCCTTCTTGCGCCAACTCATCGCCTTTTACGGCGACCAGATGCAGATGATCGTGCCGAGTTTCCTGGAACAGTCCATGCTAGCCTTCTCCAAGGAGCAGCAACTGTTCCGCGATCAGATGAACACGCTCGGCAAGACGCCCGTCAATCCGATGAACGTCATGGCCATGCCGCCCATGAAGGCGATCGAGGAACAGACCCGCCGCAACATGGAAATGTTCCAGAACGCGATGCGCATGTTCTCGGCTTTCCCGGCTGCAACCACCCAGCCTGAACCGGCCGAGCCATCGCCCAAACAAGCCGCCGACGATCTTTCTGAGTTGAAAGATCAAATCGCCGCGATGCAGAAGAAGCTCGACTCGCTCAACCGCTGAGCGCCGACGCTCTTGCTCCAACGCCATATCGCCGAATGGCGCGCTTTGTGCGCGCTAACGCACCCGTTCTGCGCTGCCAAATAGCCGGATTGCGCTCTGGAACACGCAAAGCGACCCGCCTTCAAACGCAAAAAAGGCCGGCATTAAGCCAGCCTTTTAAAAGCAATCCTGCAGAAAAGCTTAGCTTTCCTTGGGGTCCAGCACCTGGCGGCCGCGATACATGCCGGTCTTCAGATCGACATGGTGCGGGCGGCGCATTTCGCCGGAATTCTTATCTTCCACATAGGTCGGAGCCTTGAGGGCGTCCGCCGAGCGGCGCATGCCGCGCTTGGACGGCGAGGTCTTTCGTTTAGGTACGGCCATTTTCAGCTCCATCGTCCGGCTATGTCTTGCGCGCGAGCCCACGAGTGAGCGACGGCGGCCGGCCGGTGTTTTCCGTTGAGGTGGCGTGCCTATACACAACGCATAGACATTTGGCCAGATCATGCCTGCGAAAAAATCCGAACGCGCTTAACGCACGCAGCCCGTATAACCGCCGGAATTGCCGGCCATCCGCTGCACCCGGTCCGCAAGCCGGCTCAGATTGCGCGTCGGCCCGCCCGGATCGCGCCCTAGCGGATTGGGCAGCGCCACCGCCAGCAAGGCCGCTTCGCGCGGCGTCAGATCCTTGGCCGCCTTGCCGAAATGGTAAAGCGACGCGGATTCGGCTCCGTAGATGCCGGGACCCCATTCCACGATGTTGAGGTAGATTTCCAGGATCCGCTTTTTGGACAGCACCCCGTCGAAATAGATCGCCAGCGGTGCTTCCAGCGCTTTGCGCAGGAACGACCGGCTGTTCCAGAGATAAAGGTTCTTCACGGTCTGCATGGGGATCGTCGACGCTCCGCGCGTTTCCTCGCCCGCCAGCGCATCCTGGATCACGCCATGCAGCTCGCGCAGATCCACGCCGTGATGCGAGCAGAATTGTCCGTCTTCCGACATGATCACGGAAAAGCGCAGCGCCGGCGCAATCTCTTCGATCGGCACCCAGCGCCGGTCATACCCCTCGAAGGTCACGGCGTCGCGCAGCATCAGGGTTGAGATCGGCCGTATGCCCGGCACGGCATAGATCAGGGTCAGCACGACCGGGATCAGTCCCAGAACCACCAACACGAGAAACGCGCGCCGAAGCCACCGCCGCAGCGATGGCGGGCTCCTCAGCGGTCCGCGTCCCCTTGGTGGTGGTGGCATGACTGGCTCTTGATCTAGCTCGACGGCCGGTATGCTCACACAACGACTCCCGCTCAAGCCCTCGTCTAGAACAGATTGTTGGAGGATTGAAGGCCCGCTTCACCCATTCGATCACGCAATGCCTGCACTTGACCGAACTCTCGGTTCCGTTCATCGCAGACACATGGACACATCCGCCAATTCCGCCTTCGAACAGTTGCTGGGTGCCAGCGCGCAAACAGTCGAGACCGAGCTGCGACGGCTGCTCAGCGATCATCCGCGTGCCGGCGAAGTCACGCGCCCGCTGCACCTCATGCAGGCCGCGCGTCACGGCGTGTTGAACGGCGGCAAGCGTCTCAGGCCGTTCCTTGTGCTGGAAAGCGCTTCCTTGTTTGACGCACCGCCTTCCGCTGCCCTGCGGGTCGCCGCCGCACTCGAATGCGTCCATTGCTATTCGCTGGTCCATGACGACCTGCCGGCCATGGACGATGACGATCTGCGCCGTGGCCAGCCCACAGTCCATAAAGCCTTTGACGAGGCCACCGCGATCCTGGCAGGCGACGGTTTGCTGACGCTGGCTTTCGACATCCTGGCCGACGACGACACCGCTCTGCCCGCCGCCACGCGCCTCGCCCTGATCTCCGGCCTGTCACGCGCATCCGGCTTCGGCGGCATGGTGGGCGGTCAGGCGCTTGATCTCGCAGCCGAAAAGTCGACGCCGGATGAAGCCGGCATCATCACGTTGCAAGCCATGAAGACCGGCGCGTTGATCCGCTATGCCTGCGAAGCGGGCGCCATCCTCGGTGGCGGCAGCGATGAGGATCGCGAGCGCCTGCACGGCTTCGGCGCCGCCATCGGCCTCGCCTTTCAGCTCGCCGA
>DCDI01000243.1:0-246 GCA_002316345.1 Phyllobacteriaceae bacterium UBA1059
GTAGGTGTCGCGGTGGGCCCAGTCGCGCTGCCATTCGAGCAGCACCTGCTGCCAGGTGACCGGCACCACGCCGGCCTGCACCATGCGCTGCATGGCGAAGTCGTGGGCTTCCTTCGTGGTGCCGCCGGAGGCATCGGCCACCATGTAGATTTCGTAGTCGCCTTCGAGCATGGCGCACAGGGCAAAGGTGGTGTTGCACACTTCGGTCCAGAGGCCGGCGACGATCACCTTCTTGCGGCCGTTGGC
>DCDI01000243.1:410-2740 GCA_002316345.1 Phyllobacteriaceae bacterium UBA1059
GGTCGATCGACTGCACGCCGAAGGCCATCTGCGGCTGGTGGTCGATGATGATCAGCTGCGAGTTTTCCGGGGTCAGGACTTCGAGTTTGGCGTTGTTCATGGTGTGCTCCTTTGGTATTGTGGTTTGCCGGGCCTGGCCGCGGCGGGTTGGAAATCGATCAGCCTTGACGGGTGTCTTCGGCTTCGGTGTTGGCGTTGACTGGCACGCCGGTAATCTTGGTCTGGCATTCGCTGGCGAACCAGGCGCGGGTGAGCGGGATGCCCTCGATCACACGCTTGGCCACCGGCACGATCTGCTCGCCGGCCAGCATGCCCAGCAAGCCGATCAGGGCGATGGCGGGCGGCGCCGGGGAGCGCACATTGATCACACCGTAGAGCACGCCAGCCAGGATGCCGGCGCCGAAAGAGATCAGGGAGACCATGGTTCGCTCCTCGTTCTGCTGCGTTGATAATGCCGATACGTTCGGTTGTACCGTCGAATATGTCGGCTGCCCGTATTGCCTGCTTCTTTGCTGCATCGCCCTGTGTGTGCTGCGATGGAGTTCATTATGCGTGGCTAAAATGAAAACGAAAAACGGGAAAAATGCAGTTGTAAAATCAAATTTTTCGATGATTGTTTTTGGGATGGCGGCCGGGCTTGGGCTGCTGCCAGTGAAAAGACTTTGACCGTGTTGATGAGATGAAGATTCCGATGACTTCCTGTCCGCTTGTCCTGCTGCCTGGGTTCATGCTGGACGAGACCCTGTGGGATGAGGTCGTTCCGCTGCTGCAGTGGAAGGCGCCGGTGCACCGTTTGCCGCTGGGGCCGGGCACGACGACGGACGAGATTGCGCGCAGCGTGGCGCGGGCGGCGCCGGAGCGGTTTGTGCTAGTGGGCTTTTCGCTAGGCGGCTATATCGCGCGCAAGGTGGCGGAGCTGTTTCCGGAGCGGGTAGCGGCGCTGGTGCTGGTTGCCAGCTCGCTCGAGTCCGATACACCGGAGCGGGCCAAGGCGAAGCAGGATGCGATCAGGGCGCTCGATCCCTCCACCTTCCGTGGCTTGAGCATGGGAGCGATTGCGCAGTCGCTGCACCCGGATCGGCGCGGGCACCGGGAACTGGTCGCGCGGATCAGGGAGATGGGAAGGCTGCTCGGTTATGAGGCGATGGTGGTGCAGTCGGGATTGCGGCGTGATGACATCGCAGCAGCGACATTGACGTGTCCGACGCTGGTAATCGGGGCCGATCAGGATGCCCTGNNGATGGGATTGCGGCAGCGGAATTGCGGTGTCCGACGCTGGTGATTGGAGCGGGGCAGGATGCATTGCGCAGTGCACGTGAGACCGAGGAACTGGCTAGGGCAATTCCCGGAGCACTACTGCAAGTGATTGAACAATCCGGGCACATGGTGCCTTTGGAGCAGCCGGCAGCATTCACCGCTGCGATTAAAAACTGGTTTGGTCTGTTAGAAAATGCTTGCTGATTCCAGGACGACGAAGTGAAAAGCGACAGCATTTACCCTGGCCTCTCGGCTCGTCGTATTAAGCATCGATAAATATTGCAGTAGCGTAAACACATAACAAGGACTAACATTGCTGTCTTATTTACAAGGACCGGACCGCTACCTTGAAGCTTGTCATGATAGCCGCAGCACTACTCATCGGTGTTTTTGCTATCTTTTTCGTGTCGGCGCGGTCAGCGCAATCGGCAGCGCAAGCGCCTGCCGATATCGTGATCGAATCCATCCAACTCGATCCTGCCGATGGCAGTACCTTGCCTGAACAAACGCCCATCCTTGCAACCATCAAATTCCGCTTTACCCAACCCGCTACCGACGTCGGTGTCTGGGTAAGAATCTTTGACAACACGTTTGCATCCCAATACATCGGCACGCCGGAACGCCTGCGGCCTGGAACACACGTGATCACACGTGGTGCTTACCTGACAGAACCCGGCAAGCTGGATCGGCTCACGGTGGTATTCAAAAATCACCAATCGACCGAGATTTTTCGACAGGATATCCCAGTCGACTATACCTTTGTGGCCGACCCTTCACTCGATACGCTCAAGAAGGTCGGCATCGGCTCGACGATCACCAAGGTGGGATTCCCGAACGGTAAACGCGCCACCGTAAAAAAAGGCACCTTTATCCCGGTCTTGCTGGACTATTCCATCAACACCAACGAAGGTCTTTTCGCGGGCGCGGTTGCTGACACAAGCTGTAGCGTGACGTCTACCGGCCTGTTGGAACCCCTGACAGGTCAAGGCACGGTTCAGATGGGCTTTGCGGTAGGCGAGCCATGCTCGGTGAAACGCGTAAGAGTGATATTGCGCAATGCCGCTGAAGGCTAT
>DCDI01000037.1 GCA_002316345.1 Phyllobacteriaceae bacterium UBA1059
TGTCGATGGCCGCAATCTCTTCCGCAATCCCGTCAAGTGGCAAACGCCGTAATTTCTCCTGAACCGCACGCTTGAAGATGGTCGAGGGCATCCCCTTTTTGTGGAACAGGGTAATGGCTCGCGCAATGTCACCGCTTTCCATCGCGCTGACGATTTCCGGCGTCATGTACACATTGCCCAGACCCACGCTGCCGCCGTCGCCAGACCAGACCAGCGGGGCCTTGCCGTTGGTTTTTCCAGAAAATGTTTTGTCGAGCCATTTAGACACGGCATCTTTGCGGTAACCTTGCGCCACGTTCTTGGCGTTGGTCTCGATCTGCTTGTGATTGATGCCGAGCTTATCGGCGACGAACTGTGCGAATACCTGGTCCTGGCTGCGGTCCGGCGCGTAGTTGACGGTGTACACCTCGCTGCCATTCGCTGCCAAGCCGCCAACGATGACTCGGGAATCCAGACCGCCACTCAGGAAGGCCGCCGCGATTGGAGAATTACGGTGACGTCGCTCGATGGCGTTGATGAACTCCTTGTACGAACGCGCGACGGCTTGCGCGTAATCGACGCTGAAATCGAGCGGACCATCCCAGTGCCAATAGGGCGCACGCGTTACCTTTCCAGCCTCAATGCTGATCATTTCGCCGCTGCGCAGCATGTTGATGCCTTGGTAAGGGGTGCGGTCGGCCAGCGCATAGCCCAAGGCCACCAGTTCGGTCACGCCGCGCAGGTCGAATTTCTTCGGCACCGAGGGCACCGCCTCAAGGATGCGCAAGGCGGTACTGAATNNCACGACGAACTGTGCACCCACCCAGACATACAGCGGACGCACACCGATCTTGTCAACGAACAGGTTCAGCCGGTGTCCGGTCGTGCCGTAATACAGTCCGCAGAAGGTACCACGGGCACGCGTCAATCCCGCCTGGTTGCCGCGCGCGAAATCCGCATGCAGCAGTTCGGCATCCTTGGCCCGGTTCCATTCGCGGTCGCCTTCGCCGTCGCGCAGCAGCGGTTCGCCGGCCAGCAGGGTCAGGTTGCCCTCCGCGTCGGTGCGGTTGCCTGGCTCGGCAAAGGCATCGATGTCGACCTTGAGTGCAAAAAAACCCTTGGCGGCAAATTCCTGTGGCGTATCCAGGGGCGAGCGCGACACGGCGCCGCGTAATTCATCCAACAGGGCGGTCGGCAGGGGAACGTTCTGATTGAGGCTGTATGCGCCGGTAAAAATGGTCATGGTAAAAGCTCGAAAATGGTGTTTCAGGAAGAGATCGTCGCCGGCTTCTTGAGCTTGGCTGTTTCCAGGAACTGTTGCAGCATGTGACGGTTGAAGATCCAGGTCAACGCTGCGTAGCTGGTCGCGCCCAGGCAGACCATGCTGGCAAGTGCCGCGCTGTGTCCGATCAGATCGGCAACAGTGAGGTCGAACACGACCAGCAGGGCAAGCATCAGTCCAGTGCACAGCAAGGTCGGTTTCAGCGTCCTCAGCAGGATGGTCATGTTCAAGCCGACCAAACGGAACGGAATCGTGAAGTTATGGTAGAGCAGCAGTAAGGACGTGACCGTAAAACCGGTGGCCACGCCGATGACGCCCCATTGCAAGCCGATGGCCAGGCCGGCGAACACCATCAGGTTCGATACCACGCCCCAGCGCAGCTGCAGGTCGGCGCGGCCGGTGGCGACGTAGATCGAACCAGTGGTGGTAAGGACCGAGCGGATCGCAGCCAGGGGCGCGAACATCGCAAGCAGGGGAATCATGCCGGCCCAGTCGGCGCCGAACACCGTCAGCACAAAATGCTCGCGCGTGGCGAACAGACCGATCATCAGCGGGAAGGTGATGAAAGCGATAGCCCGTGCAATCTGCAGGAATACGTGGCGGAAGCGCGGCAGGTCGTCCTGGGCCTGGGCATAGTAGGGCAGCATCACCTTACCAAACACGGCGGAAATCGCCTGCATCGGGAAGGCCATCAGCTTGAACGCCAGGTCGTACACGCCCAGCGCGCCGGTGCCCAGGAAACGGCCGATCAGCAGGTTGTCCACATTCTGCGCAAAATAATAGAAGACATTGTAACCAACCAAGTTCAGGCTGTAGCCCATGATGCCGCGCACTTCGGACCAGACGAACATCATGGGCTACAGCCTNNACATCATGCGCGGGCGCCAGTCGCCGACGATCCACAACAGCGTCGTGCTCGTCGCCGTGTAGGTCATGGCCTGGTAGACCAGGCTCCAGACTCCCTGGCCGAGCAGGGCGGCGCTGATGCCGACCGCATACGACAGCGCGGAGGCCGACAGCTCGATCTTGGCCAGCGCCTGGAAGCGCATCTTCCTGGTCATGACGCCCGACTGAACGATGGCCATGGACGACAGCAGGAATGAAAACGACATGACCATGATCACCGGCTGGATGCGCGGCTCGCGGTAGAGCATGGCGATCACGGGCGATAGCGTGATCATCGACAGAGTCATGATGATGCCGAATGCCACGTTCAGCCAGAATACGCTCGACTGCAAGCTTAGACGGGCTTCCTTCTGGCGCACCAGGGCTGCGCCAGTGCCCAGGTCACGGAACAGATCGACGAAACCGAGTACCACGCCGGCCATANNACACCAGGCCGAAGTCTTCCGGGGCCAGTAGCCGCGCCAAAATGACATTCGCCCCGAGAGCCATGACGCGCTTGCCCATGGTTGACGCGAACGTCCATTTGACGCCCGTGACGACGCGTTCTTTAGATGCCATATACCTTCACTCAACAACGCATTGATTGACTGCCGTATCGAAAATATTCGCCAGCTCGTACGCCCGGGACTGACGCGAGGACGACTTGATCAGCTCCTCGCTGGCGACTGTGGCGCTGCCCTGGCCGACACTGCGGCAGAAAGCGTCGAGGGCGCCGGCGATGCTGGCTGCGTTGTCCATGTCGGCGATGTCGGCGAAGCCTGCGTTGCGCAGGACATGTGCGGTTTCACCGACCGGATCGACCAGCGCCAGGATGGGCTTGCGCGCACGGAAGTATTCGTAGATCTTAGCCGGCACCTGGGTATTGAAGGGCGTCCCCTGGAATACCAGCAGGCCGTCCGCGGCCAGCATTTCCTGCAGCGCCTCACGGTAGGGAACGGGAGGGGCGACCTCGACGATGTCTCCGACGCCACACTCGTCGATCATGGCACTGATCGCCGCCATGGCGCCGGGGGCGCGCAGGATGATACGTAGACGCGCGCTGTCGATGCGGTTTGCCTGCCTGAGTTGCGCCAGGGCTTCGAGGAAAGCGCGCGGATTGCGTCCGTTCTGGTACAGCACGCCGCTGTGCAGCAGTGTCAGACTCCTTGCCGCGCCTGCGGCGGCCGGCGCCTGCTGCGGAGCGACGATCGTGTCAATATCGAAGCTGTCCTCATCGTAGCCGTTTTCGATGACTCGGAATTTGGAGGCCGGCAGGTGTGGGAAGCGCTGGCGGTACTCCTGCATGGCGCTGTGCGTGGTGAAGACTGCGGTGTGGCAGCGCAAGACGGTCTGCCTTTCGATCCAGGCATAAGCCTTGCGGTGGCTGGGCGAAGTGGGATAGGAGCTCTGCACCATCGGATCACGGAAATCGGCGATCCAAGGCAGGCCGGTGAGCTTGTGCAGAGCGAGACCGATCAAGTGGGCGGTGGCGACTGGGAAGGTCGACCACAGGACTTGCGGTTTGTGGCGGCGGATCATCGTCAGGCCGGCGGGTACCGCGCCCAACCACCAGGCGACGTAGCGGTCCGGCATTGCCAGCGCCTCGATATAGCGGCCCCTGAAGCCCAGGTGTCGCTTGGTGTCGAGCGCAAACGGGCGGCGTACGATCAACTCCGGCGTAATGGCCGACAGTTGAGACGGGTTCTGGTTGCTGTAGGCGCGTGGATGGGCTGACAGCACCATGGGTTCCCAGCCGTGCTTGCCGAGCAGCTTGGAAAAACTCAGTGTGCGCTGGATACCACTGCTGCCCGCTTGGGGCGGAAAATGGAAGGCAATCAGCAAGGCGCGTTTGTTCATGAATGGATGCGGTTTCATTGTTTCAA
>DCDI01000224.1:0-239 GCA_002316345.1 Phyllobacteriaceae bacterium UBA1059
CGATCGGCCACAGGGTGTCGTCCAGGTCGAACAGGACGGCGCGCGGCCAGGGCCGGCGCGCAGGCGTCGTGGCGGGCTGCGGGTCGGGATTCAAATCAGGCGTCAATTCGGGCTTCAAGGCGGCATCGGGGCGAAAAGAGGGTGAGCCGAGCATAGCGAGGCCGGCCGCGAAATGCAAACGCGCGCCGTGCGCGGCCCCGTCGTTACACCGTGATACAAACGGCGATGAGCCCGGGCCT
>DCDI01000224.1:247-2190 GCA_002316345.1 Phyllobacteriaceae bacterium UBA1059
CAGCTTCGACGCGGCACGGACGCCGTCGCGCGTCTTGTCCAGTTCCCTTTTATTTGGAGAAATTATGATTCGTTCCCCCCTGCGTGCCGGTGTCGCGCTGGCTTGCGCGTTGAGCCTGTCCGCCTGCGGCGGCGGCGACGGTGAGTTCTACCTGGGCGGTAGCATTCTCAACAACACGGCGGAAGGCCTGATTGTCACGAATAACGGCGGCTCCGACTATGCAGTGCCCGCCGGCGCCACCACCTTCTACTTCCCCGAGCTGGTCGATGCCGATTCCTCGTACCGGGTCGAGGTCAAGCAGGCGCCCAAGAATGCCGAGAAGTGCGAGGTCATTTCGCCGACCGGCGTCGGCCGCGCCACCTTCAACATCAACACGATCGAGATCGTCTGCACGCTGAAGTCGAAGCCCCTGAACGTCAACGTGAGCGGCCTGCGCAGCGGCACCCTGGTGCTGGTCAACGGCTCGGTACGCAAGGATGTCACGGCCAACGGCAGCTTCGAGATGCTGAGGGCCGGCTGGGGCCAGCCTTACGGCGTGACCGTGTACGAGCAGCCGAGCGGCCAGACTTGTACCGTCCAGAACGGTGTCGGCACGGTGCCGAGCGCCGACGAACCGAAAACGATCGACGTCAGCGTGACTTGCGCCTGACGGCTTAACGCATTCCAGGAGATGAATTTGAAGAACACTGTGTTGGCCCGCGCGGGCCTGGCGCTGGTCATGGCCGCGGCCCTGGCTTCCTGCGGTGGCGGCGGCTCGAAGTACACCATCGGCGGCGTCGTCTACGGGCTGCAGTATGGTCCGCTGGTACTCACCACGAACGGCATGGAGGCATCCGTCCAGCCGAACCCGGCCAATACGGCCGCCGAGGTCAAGGAGGTGACGTATGCCTTCCCGGAAAAGCTCGAGTATGGCGATGTGTATGACGTCATCATCAAGCAGGTCACCGATGCGTCCGGCAACGTGACCATCCAGCAGCCGCCGCACCAGATTTGCGGACCGGCCAGCAACAGCCGCACCAGCGACACGGCAGGGCGCCTGTCGGTCATCAGCGCCGACTTCGTCTGCCAGCTGGTGGCGCCGACCATCGGCGGCAAGGTCAAGGGCCTGGGCGCCGGCACCCTCGTGCTGAACAACGGCAGCGACAGTCTGGTGTCGATTCCTGCGCCGACCCCGGCCGCGACCCCGCCGGCCGACATCGCCTACGTCTTCCCGGTGGCGGTCACCTACGGCAAGACCTATGGCGTGACGGTCCAGACCAATCCCGCGGGCTATACCTGCACCGTCGCCAATGCCACTGGCACGATGCGCGACGACCCGGTCTCGAACATCGACGTTACCTGCGTCGCCAACCCGACCTGAGACAGATATAGCCTGCGCTGATGACGATCATTCCAAAAGAAAATTGGATTTATATGTTGTAGCGCAGCATAATCCTACCTGTCTCCTCCAACTCTCCTCAGAAAAGAATTGGATTTAAGCCCACCCGCAACGGTGGGCTTTTTTTTGCCCCGGCCTAGGAGGTTGTGAAAAAATGGTCAGGGCAAGGCGCCGAGTCGAAGACAGTACGAGCGTACGGCGAGACGAGGCAACGCCGCCATGGCCATTTTTTCACAACCTCCGGGGCAGCCGCTCAACCGAGCTTGGTAACCGGCACCAGGCGCTTGCCGCTGACCTTCACGATGGCCATCTTGCCGGTGCTCACCGCCACCATCGATTCCGCGCGCACTTGCGCCTTGTAGCTCTCGGCGCTGGCGTAGGTGCTGACGCCGACCAGCAGTGCGGCGACGACGAAGATCGATTCCATGTGTTTGAGGACGTTCATTTCAGGCTCCCTTCGGTTAAGAACCGATTTCAGTAGGTCGGAGTCGCTGCTGGCGCGCCTGGCAAGCGGGGGCTGTGTTGCTCGTCGTTGCATGGCTTGCCATGCGGCCTCCTCGCGCCT
>DCDI01000224.1:2359-2514 GCA_002316345.1 Phyllobacteriaceae bacterium UBA1059
TACGAAAGAGAAGGCGCGGCGGCCGCGCGGGCCGCCGGGAAGAAGCTTACTGCACCGGCTTGAGGATGTTCGCCAGCGCCACGTACTGTTCGAGCGACACCGTCTCCGGACGCACGCCGGGGTCGATGCCGGCGTCCAGCAGCTGTTGTTCGGTA
>DCDI01000108.1:0-1730 GCA_002316345.1 Phyllobacteriaceae bacterium UBA1059
TGGTTGCGCGCCGGCTGCGGCATGGCTGCCTGTGCATCCAGATCCACACCGCCCGACAGATCGCTGGCGATCGTCAGCTTGGTGCGGGTCACCTTTTCCACGGCGCGCAGCTTGGCAGCTTCGGCTGGATCGCACAGCGTGATCGCGACGCCATCGGCGCCGTTACGACCGGTGCGGCCGATGCGGTGCACATAGCTTTCCGCTTCATCCGGCAGGTCGAAGTTCACGACATGGCTGATGCCCGGCACGTCGATGCCGCGCGCCGCGATATCGGTCGCAACCAGAATGCGCACAGAGCCGTCGCGGAAACCGTTGAGAGCCTTCTGGCGTGCATTCTGCGACTTGTTGCCGTGGATCACGGCCGCATTGAACCCATCGCGCTCGAGGTCGCGGGTCACGCGATCCGCACCATGCTTGGTGCGCGAGAACACGATCACCTGCTTCATGGCTTCATCGGCCAGCAGCTTCGACAGGAAAACGCGCTTCTGCTTCAGCGGCACAATGTGCACGCTCTGCACGATCTCCTTGGCCGTCGTGCCCTGCGGCGCGACTTCGACGCGGATCGGATCGTTCAACAGCGTATCGGCCAGCGACGCGATTTCCTGCGGCATGGTCGCGGAATAAAGCGCGGTCTGGCGCTTCGGATGCGTGGCGCGGGCGAGCTTCTTCACATCATTGATGAAGCCCATGTCGAGCATGCGGTCGGCTTCGTCCAGCACGAGCCAGCGCGTTTCGGCGAGCTTCACGTCGCCTTCACGAACGAGATCAACCAGACGGCCCGGCGTTGCGATCAGAACGTCGACACCCGGCTGCAGCTTCTTGACCTGGCTGAAGCGGGAAACACCGCCCAGAACCAGCGCCGTCGAAATGTGCATGCCCTTGGTGACGGCCTTGATGGTTTCTTCGATCTGCACCGCCAGCTCGCGGGTCGGCGCAAGGATCAGCGCATGCGCGGTCTTCGGAATGCGCTTGGCCCCCAGCGCCATGATTTTGGTGAGGATCGGCAGGGTGAAGGCAGCCGTCTTACCCGAACCGGTCTGGGCGATGGCAACGATGTCGCGGCCTTCCAGATGCGGCGGGATGGCGACAACCTGGATCGGCTTCGGGTTTACGAAGCCGGCCTTGGCCGTGGACTGAAGCAGGGCACCAGTGATGCCGAGGTCGGCCATGGTCGGGGTAGAAGTGGTCGGTGTGGAAACAGGAGTATCGGACAAACTAATCTTTCGCGCGGTCAACATGCCGCGATGTGCCGTCGGGCGCAGCCCCGCGACAAAATACATGATGTGAACGACGTGGCGGCGGAGTCCTAAGCTCCACTCGGTTGCGCTGTCGTGTTCCCTCGAGGGGAACGCTCAACCCTCACCGGAACAGCCCGGATCAGGCAGGACGACGCAACCAGTCTCAGATCGAGAAAGCCGGTCAATGCCAGCCCATGCGCCTACGCCCCGCATATGGGCCCGTTCAGCCGCAAACGCAAGGCTTCATTGTCCGACAGGCAATGCCTTAGATGATCAGGCTGGCCAACGCGTCGTTGTCGGTGATGTTCTGGTACTGGAAGCCGGCGGCATCCATGTTCACTTCCAACCGCATGAAGTTCTCGGGCCTGATGGTCTCGATGCCGATCAGAACGGAGCCGAAATTGCGTGCCGACTTCTTCAGGTATTCGAAGCGCGCCACGTCGTCTTCCGGCCCGAGCAGATCGAGGAAGCCGCGCAAGGCGCCCGGCCGCT
>DCDI01000108.1:1778-2158 GCA_002316345.1 Phyllobacteriaceae bacterium UBA1059
GCCCCCCCGCCGGTTCCAGCACGACGCCTTCCACGTTCAGCATCTCGACGATGGTCGCGCAAACGCGGTTTTCTGGAATCAAACGAACATCATCGGGCGAAAACTTGCTGAGTTGCTCGAAGGGCGCCGCGCCGATTTCCGCCACCGCCGCACCATCGACGAAGCTGTCGACGCGCGGCAGTCTTTCGCGTTTGCCGGTGGCAAGGCTCGTGCGCAGGCTGGGCGCGCCAACCGGCTCCACGAAGGTGAAACGCGTTCCCCAGTCGAGATCGCCGAAATAGTGGGAAACGCCGGCCGCGAGACCACCACCGCCCACCGGAATGATCATGCGATCCACCGTCACGTCCTCCGGCAGCTGCGCCGCGATCTCCAGCGCAACG
>DCDI01000108.1:2185-9720 GCA_002316345.1 Phyllobacteriaceae bacterium UBA1059
ACGGTCGCCTGCCCTTCGATGATGTCGGGATGATCAAAGGGCGGCACCAGCACGGCGCCTGTTTCGGAGGCAAAAGCGATGGCCGCGCGATAGCAGTCGTCGAAGAAGTCGCCTACCAGCTTGATCTCGACATTGGAGCCGCCGAACAGCCTTGTCTTGTCGATCTTCTGCTGCGGTGTGGTCACCGGCATGAAGATCACGCCCTGCTTGTCGAAATGGCGGCATACGAATGCCAGGCCCTGCGCGTGATTACCAGCCGAAGCACAAACGAAGCTCCTGGTGTCCGGTGCCGCTTGCAGCGACCGGCGCATGAAGTTGTGCGCGCCGCGAATCTTGTAGGACCGCACCGGCGACAGGTCCTCACGCTTGAGGAAGATCCGCGCCCCGTATTTGCGCGAAAGATAGTCGTTTTCCTGCAACGGTGTTTCGGGAAAGATCTCGCGAATGGCGTGGGCAGCCTCCGCCACGCGGTCAACAAAGGCGGTAGAGGCTTCGAGCGAGGACATGACGGCAACCCGGCTGTGGACGAGGAGGCCGCTATTGCATATTCGAGGGGTTCTCGCCACTCGCCCTTTCCAGGCCGGCGCCTCCACTAGGACATGTGATTGCAAAGCCTCGCCGTCCGCGCTGCCCTCCACGTTGCCGGTATCTTCGGAATGTATCTATCCGGGGCGATGCTGCTGCCGGCAGCGGTCGATCTTTATTATGGTCACGAAGACTGGAAGGTCTTCGTTTTCTCCGCCTTCTTTACAGGCGGTCTATCCATGGGCGTGGCGCTGGCGACCCGTGCCCGCCCGCCGATCGTGTCGCCGCGCTTTGGCTTCCTGCTCGTCAATCTGCTGTGGTTCACCATGGCTGCGGCCGGCGTCGTGCCGTTCATGATGTCGTCGCTCGAGCTCAGCTTCTCGGATGCCGTGTATGAAGCCGTGTCCGGCATCACCACGACAGGCGGCACCGTCATCAACGGTTTGGACGAAGCCCCTCCCGGCATTCTCCTGTGGCGATCGCTCCTGCAATGGATGGGCGGCCTCGGCGTCATCGCGCTCGGCCTGTTTCTCCTGCCCTTCCTCAATATCGGTGGCATTACCTATTTCCGCATCGAGTCGACCGACATCGAGGACCGGCCTTTCGAGCGGCTGGCGACCTTCACCTTCACGTTGCTGGCGATCTATATCGGGCTGACGCTTGCTTGCGCCTTCGCCTATGCCGCTGGCGGAATGGGCAGCTTCGACGCGCTGAACCATGCCATGACGACGATCTCGACCGCCGGGCTTTCGACCCATGACGTGTCGTTCGGCATGTATGCCGAAAACTACACGATCCTCTGGACGGCCATCGTCTTCATGTTCATTGGCGCGCTTCCTTCGTCGATCCTCATCCTGTTTGCCGTGCGCGGGCGCACCGAGGCGCTCGGCGATCCGCAGATCCGCGTTTTCGCCGGCTATACGATCGTGTTCGCGCTCGCCGTCGCCATCTATCTGCGCGTATCAACCGGCATGCCCTTCGGCGCGGCTATCACCCACGCGACCTTCAACTTCGTGTCGATCATCACGACGACCGGCTTTGCGTCGGTGGATTATTCGCAATGGGGTCCGTTCGCCGTCGCCTGCGCCTTTATCGCCACCTTTCTCGGCGGCTGCTCGGGCTCGACAGCCGGCGGCATCAAGGCCTATCGCTTCCTGATCCTGTATGAGCTGCTGGTGAACGGCTTGAAGCGCCTGATCTATCCGAACATGGTTCTTCCCGTTCGGTACGGCGACCGGCCTGTCGAAGAGGCCATGCAGCGCGCCGTCGTGCTGTTCATCTCCGCCTTCATGATGATCTGGCTGATAACGACCATCCTGCTTGCGGCTACTGGCCTGGATCTCATGACTTCGCTGAGCGGTGCGCTCGGCTCGTTGACCAATGTCGGTCCAGGTCTCGGCGAGGCCATCGGCCCTGCCGGCAACTATTCGGGCGTGCCCGATTCTGCCAAATGGGTGCTGTGCTTCGCCATGCTGCTTGGGCGATTGGAAATTCTGGCCGTGCTGGTGATCTTTACGCCGGGCTTCTGGGGACGCTGACAATGACCATGCCGACCACCGCCTCCCTGTCACGGCTGTGTATAGTAACTTTGCTTAGCCTGACGCTTGGCGCCTGTGCTGGACGAAGCGCCTTTCCTCTGGTGCCCGTCGCCGATGCCGCATCGAACCCACAGGTGGAAGCGGATCATGACATCTTCATCGCGACCACCCGCGCCAAGTCCGATGATCCCGCCTATGTTTACAGCGGCTCCCGGGCCGAAGATGGAGTCAGCTTCGCGCGCATCGACGTCACCGTTCCGGCCGTGCATCAGGTTGGCATGATTGAGCGTTCCCGCAACAACAAGCCGGATCCGGCACGCTTCTTCACGCCCACCCAGATCGCGCTTTACAAGGAGGATGGACCCTTCCGCCGCGACCTTGATGCCGACATCAAGAAGAAGGGCGGTCGTGCCCTCGTCTTTATCCACGGCTACAATACAAGTTTCGACGAAGCGGTTTATCGCACCACGCAAATCGTTCACGACGCTAAATATCCCGGTACGCCGGTGCTCTTCACTTGGGCATCCGCCGGCCGCACGCTCGATTATGTCTATGACAGCAACAGCGCGACGGTTGCCCGCGACAGCCTGGAGCAGACCCTGCGCGTTCTGGCGGACTCCGGTGCGAGCCGCATCGACATCATTGCCCATTCCATGGGCACCTGGCTGACGATGGAAGCGCTGCGCCAGCTTGCCATTACCAATGACGGCACCCTCAACGGCAAGCTCGGCGACGTCATCCTCGCTTCGCCCGATATCGACATCGACGTTTTCCGCTCGCAGATGCGCCGCTACGGCACGCCGAAGAAGCCATTCCTGCTGCTGCTGTCGCGCGACGATAATGCCTTGCGTATCTCCGGCCTCATCGCCGGCAACCGACCCCGCGTCGGTGGCTATGATGACGATGCCGCGCTTGCCAAGCTCGGCGTCACGGTTGCCGATCTCACCGAAGTGCATTCGGCCGATCGATTGAACCACGCCAAGTTCGCCGACAATCCGCTGCTGATCCAGATGCTGGGCGAACAGCTCCGCTCCGACGGCAGCATGCGTGGCGACAATGCGGGCAACCCGGCGGGTCGGGTCGAGACCTTCGGCTCAGCCCTCGGCCAGACCGTCGCCTCCGCCGCCTCGATCGTGGTCACCACCCCGTTCGAAGTCTTCAACGTGGTGTTGGGTCAGTAGAAGCGTCGTGGTCTACGACCAATTGATAACGGGAAAGATCCTCCTTCGGACCGCTTGAACCGCTTTTCACGACCGGAACCGGTTGCGAAAAGCGGAAAAAAAGGGAACGATTACGGAAATTGTGCGGGGATTCCGGGAGGAAATCGGAAGAACCGCCCGTAAAACCGGGAGGAATTTCGTGAAAAAACTGGTGGCAGTTCTCGCCGCAGGTCTGTCTTTCGCCGCTGTTGCCAGCGTTCAAGCGCAGACCTTCCCCGATCGCAACATCACCGTCGTCGTGCCTTTCGCAGCCGGCGGACCGACCGATACGGTGACCCGCCTGGTCGCCGAAGCCATGTCGAAAGACCTTGGCCAGCAGGTTATCGTCGAGAATGTCGGTGGTGCTGGCGGCACGTTGGGCGCCGGTCGCGTGGCCGATGCGGACCCCGACGGCTATACGCTTCTGCTGCACCATATCGGCATGGCAACCAGCGCCACGCTCTATCGCAAGCTCTCTTACGACACGCTGAATGCGTTTGATTACATAGGCTTGGTGACAGAAGTTCCCATGACGCTTGTGGCTCGCAAGGACCTCGAGCCGACCGATTTGAAGAGCTTGGTTGAGTACGCCAAGACCAACAAGGACACCGTTACCGTCGCCAATGCCGGCATCGGCGCGGCCTCGCATCTCTGCGGCATGATGTTCATGAGCGCCATCGACACCTCACTCGTCACCGTCCCGTACAAGGGCACCGGCCCGGCCATGACCGATCTGCTCGGTGGCCAGGTCGACATCATGTGCGACCAGACCACCAACACCACCAGCCAGATCAAGAGCGGCAAGATCAAGGCCTACGGCGTCACCAGCAAGACCCCGGTGCCGTCGCTGCCCAACTTGCCGGTACTCGCGAACGCCGGCCTGCCGAACTTCGAAGTCGGCGTCTGGCACGGCCTGTATGCGCCGAAAGGCACGCCGAAAGCCACCGTCGACACCCTGTCCAACGCCCTGCGCGCCGCGCTGCGCGACCCCAACGTCGCCAAGCGCTTCAACGACCTCGGCACCGAACCGTCGCCGACCAGCCAGGCCACGCCGGAAGCCCTGCGCACCCACCTGAAACAGCAGATCGACCTGTGGGGTCCGATCATCAAGAAAGCCGGCGCCTTCGCCGACTGACCCAGCGTGAAACAACACGCCGGCACGCTGCAATCGCGGCGCGCCGGTGTTGTCGTCTGCGCGGCGCATACGTGCCGCGCGGACGGCCAGCAGCACCGCAGTTGAAGTACGCAGCACCCGCAACACGCATCTGCCGCATTGCAGTCAGCGATTCCGAAACAAAAACAAAGGGGACCACACGTGCCAGCTTTCATCCGCCATCCAAAGGATTTTTGGAGTGGCATCATCTTCATCCTCTTCGGCCTGGCGGCCGTGGTCATCGGCCAGGACTACGACATGGGCACCGCCGGCCGCATGGGCCCGGCCTACTTCCCGACCGCGCTCGGCATCCTGCTGGGACTGATCGGCGTCGCGACCACCCTGCGTTCGTTCTTCCGCAAGGGCGAGCCGATCGGCCGCCTGTACTGGAAAGAGCTGACCATCGTGCTGGTCGCCGTGCTGCTGTTCGGCTTCCTGATGCGTGAAGCCGGCCTGCTGGTCTCCACCTTCCTCCTGATCATGATCAGCGCCTACGCCAGCCGCCAGTTCAACCTGGCCAAGTCGCTGGCGCTGGCGGTCGGGATGGCGTTGTTTGCGGCGGGCATGTTCGTCAAGCTGCTCGGTTTGCCGATGCCTCTCATCGGTCCTTGGCTCGGCGGGAATTAAAACATCATGGAACTTTTCAGCAACCTCGCACTCGGCCTCGAAACGGCCTTCACCCTCCAAAACCTGTTCTATTGCCTGGTCGGCGTGTTCGTCGGCACCGCGGTCGGCGTGCTGCCGGGCCTGGGCCCGATCGCCACCATCGCCATGCTGCTGCCGGTCACCTTCGGCCTGCCGCCGGAATCGGCCCTGATCATGCTGGCCGGTATCTACTACGGCGCCCAGTACGGCGGCTCGACCACCGCGATCCTGGTCAACCTGCCGGGCGAATCGTCCTCGGTGGTGACGGCGCTGGACGGCTACCAGATGGCGCGCAACGGCAACGCCGGCAAGGCGCTGGCCACCGCCGCCATCGCCTCGTTCTTCGCCGGCTGCGTCTCGACCGTTCTGCTGGCCGTGGCGGCGCCGCCGCTGGCCGACATGGCGCTCGAATTCGGCCCCGCCGAATACTTCTCGCTGATGGTGCTGGGCCTGGTGGCCTCGGTGGTGCTGGCCAGCGGCTCGCTGCTCAAAGCCATCGGCATGGTGCTGCTCGGCCTGCTGCTGGGCGTGGTCGGTACCGACGTCAACTCGGGCAGCGAACGCTACACCTTCGAGCTGCCGCAACTGGCCGACGGCATCAACTTCGTGATCGTGGCGATGGGCATGTTCGGCATCGGCGAGATCGTGCGCAACCTGGAACACGATGAGTCGCGCGACCTGGTCATGAAGAAGGTGAAGGGCCTGATGCTGTCGAAAGACGACTTCAAGCGCATCATCGCCCCGGTGCTGCGCGCCACCGGCCTCGGTTCGATCCTCGGCATCCTGCCGGGCGGCGGCGCCATGCTGGCGTCGTTCGCCGCCTACTCGCTGGAAAAGAAAGTCTCGAAGAACTCGGCCCAGTTCGGCAAGGGCGCGATCGAAGGCGTGGCGGCGCCGGAAGCGGCCAACAACGCCGGCGCCCAGACCTCGTTCATCCCGATGCTGACCCTCGGCATCCCGTCGAACCCGGTGATGGCGCTGATGATCGGCGCGATGATCATCCAGGGCATCCAGCCCGGTCCGGCCGTGATGACCGAGCAGCCCGGCCTGTTCTGGGGCCTGATCGTCTCGATGTGGATCGGCAACCTGTTCCTGGTGGTGCTGAACCTGCCGATGATCGGTATCTGGGTGCGCATGATCATGGTGCCGTACCAGCTGCTGTATCCGGCGATCCTGCTGTTCTGCGCGATCGGCGTGTTCAGCCTGAACAACAGCGAATTCGACGTCTACCTGATGGCCCTGTTCGGCCTGCTCGGCTACCTGTGCGCCAAGCTGGAACTGGAAGCGGCGCCGATGCTGCTCGGCTTCATCATCGGCCCGATGATGGAAGAGTACCTGCGCCGCGCCCTGCTGCTCTCGCGCGCCGACCCGATGGTGTTCGTCGAGCGTCCGATCAGCGCCGTGATGCTGGGCCTGGCCGTGGCGGCGATGGCGGTGGTGCTGCTGCCGGCGCTGCGCAAGAAGCGTGAAGAGGCGTTCCAGGAAGATTGACGCCTTCTGGTTCGACCTGCGCCGCCCGGCGCCGGCCCCCCCCGGGTGGGGGCCCGGGGCGGCGCGGGGGGGGGGGGGGGGGGACCCCCCCCCCTTTNNACCGCGCGGGTTGGCGCCGGGCGCTGTCGTTTCAAGCGCAGGCAGGCGGCGATTCGCCTGGTGTTCAAGTGCAAGCTGACTGAATCGGCCTGATCAGCTACACAAGAACATTGACCAAATGTAAATACAAAAGCTATAGTGTTTTCTTTTTCTCAATTATAAAAATGAAAATCCTGCTAGCGCTGTTCCTGAGTTTTTCCACCGCCATGGCCCAGGCATCGGTGGTCACGTATTCCTTCTCGGGGGTGCTGTCCAGCCCTACCCGCTTCGATCCGGTTGGCGCGAATCAGGAACCGGTGTTATGGGACCTGGTCGCGCAAGGCGACCGGTTTTCGGGACGCTTCACGTTCGACACCTCGGAACCGCAACAGGAATTCGATACCCCACCCTGGGGCCATTACTCCCTGCTGGGCTTTGAATTCAACGGATCGGAACGTCTGAACCAGGCGCTGACGACCTGGTCGCACGATTGGGTCGAGGTCTACGACGGTATGGATTGGACCGATAGCGAATTGTGGATCACGGCCAGCACGTATCTGGACAGCGATCACGTGCTGCAGGCACGCATGCGGATGACGCCATCGAACGGCATCGCGTTCTCGGGATCGCGCGTGCCGGACCGCTTCGACGATTTTGCGCCGGCTTCGATCAACCTGACGCTGTACCACATGGACGAATTCGTATTCGACCGGGCCAGCGGGTCGGCCCAGGTCATCCTCGAGGATCGGGTCGCGGTTCCCGAGCCGGCGACCGGGCTGTTGCTGCTGGCCGGCCTGGCTGGCTTGTGCGCACGGCGCCGGCGCAGCTAAGCGGCGGCATGCGGAGCGCGCGTTCGGCGCGCGGGTCGGCATCGGCTTTGGGTATAGTGGCCGCATGCCCGATTCC
>DCDI01000081.1 GCA_002316345.1 Phyllobacteriaceae bacterium UBA1059
GGCGAGGGCTCGGTGGTCGCCGCACAAATGGCCGTTGAGGACTACAAGGCCGCTGACAAGGGTATCAAGGTCGAGATCATCTCGGCCGATCATCAGAACAAGCCGGACATTGCTTCCAACATCGCGCGCCAATGGTACGACCAGGACGGCGTCGATGCCATTCTCGAGGTGCCGACCTCATCGGCCGCCCTGGCGGTCGCCGAGATCACGCGCGAGAAGAACAAGATCTTCCTGAATTCCGGCGGCGGCACGTCGGATCTGACCGGCAAGGCGTGCTCGCCGAATACGGTGCACTGGACCTATGACAGCTGGCAGCTCGCGCATGGCACGGCGAGCGCCGTGGTCGCCAATGGTGGGAAGAAGTGGTTCTTCGTGACGGCTGACTATGCCTTTGGTCAGGCCATGGAACGCGACGCGACCGAGGTGGTGAAGGAAGGCGGCGGCGAGGTTGTCGGATCGATCCGCCATCCATTCCCGGGCACGGATTTCTCGTCCTATCTGCTGCAGGCGCAGTCATCGGGTGCGCAGGTCGTGGCCTTCGCCAATGCCGGCGGCGACACGATCAATTCTGTGAAGCAGGCGTCGGAATTCGGTCTGGCGCAAAGCGGTCAGCAATTGGCCGGCCTGCTGGTTTTCGCCAATGACGTGCACTCCCTCGGACTGCAGACGGCGCAGGGTTTGATGCTGACCGAAAGCTTCTATTGGGATCTGAACGATCAGACCCGCGAATGGTCGGCGCGCTTCGAAGAGAAGATGAACAAGAAGCCGTCCATGGTGCAGGCCGGCGTTTATGCCAGCGTCTTGCATTATCTGAAGGCAGTTGAAGCGCTTGGCGACAAGGACGCGACAAAGGTCATGGCCAAGATGAAGGAAACGCCGACCGACGACATCCTGTTTGGCAAGGGCATGACCCGCGCCGACGGCCGCAAGATCCACCAGTCCTACCTGTTCCAGGTCAAGAAGCCGGAAGAATCCAAGGGCGAGTGGGATCTCTATAATCTGGTGTCCACGATCCCGGCCGAGCAGTCTTTCCGTCCGCTCGACAAGGGCGGCTGCTCCCTGATCAAGTAAACGCACCCCTTCGCCGCGCCGGGTCGACACACAAGGCGCGGCGTTTTCTTACCTCGCAGGATCGTTGAATGATCGAGCTTTTGGGTATTCCGCCGCAGGCTTTGTTCGGGCAGTTGCTGCTCGGCCTGATCAATGGTGCTTTTTATGCGATTCTGTCGCTCGGCCTTGCCATCATCTTCGGCCTGCTGAACATCATCAACTTCGCCCACGGCGCGCAGTACATGCTGGGCGCGTTGGCCTCCTGGGTGTTGCTCAACTATTTCGGCGTGAACTACTGGTGGGCTCTGCTCCTTGCGCCGATCGGCGTCGGGATTCTTGGGGTGATCCTCGAGCGGCTGCTGATCTCGCGTTTGTACCACCTCGACCATCTCTATGGGTTGTTGCTGACCTTCGGTCTGGCGCTGATCATCCAGGGCTTGGCGCGCAACCAGTATGGTATCTCCGGACTGCCCTATACGATCCCGAGCCAGTTGGCGGGCGGACAGAATCTCGGCTTCATGTTCCTGCCGAATTATCGCGGCTGGGTGGTTGTGGCCTCGCTGGTGGTCTGCCTCACCACCTGGTTCGTGATCGAGAAAACAAGGCTCGGCGCCTATTTGCGCGCCGCCACGGAAAACCCGACGCTCGTTGGGGCCTTCGGTATCAACGTGCCGCGCATGATCACGCTGACCTACGGCTTCGGCGTGGCGCTGGCAGCCTTCGCCGGCGTGCTGGCGGCACCGATCTATTCGGTGAACCCCAATATGGGTGCCGACCTGATCATCGTCGTTTTTGCCGTGGTCGTAATCGGCGGCATGGGCTCGATTTTGGGTTCCATCGTCACTGGATTTGGTCTCGGCGTCATTGAAGGACTGACGCGGGTCTTTTACCCTGAAGCCTCGTCCGTGGTGATTTTTGTGATCATGGCGATCGTGCTCCTGGTCAAGCCCGCTGGCCTGTTCGGAAGGACCGCCTGATGACTGCGATCACTGACACCAACGAAGCACCGATCGTCGTGGAACAGGCAAGCGGCTCGATGCCGCGCCACCACCTCGTGATCTTCGCTTTGCTGCTTCTGCTTTCGCTGGCTGCGCCCTTCTTCCTTTATCCGGTGTTCCTGATGAAGGTGATGTGTTTTGCGCTGTTTGCTTGTGCGCTCAACCTTTTGCTGGGTTTCGGCGGCTTGCTGTCCTTCGGCCATGCCGCCTTCTTTGGCAGTGCGGCCTATGTGTCCGCCCATGCCGCGAGAGTGTGGGGACTGACACCGGAAGTCGCGATTATCCTCGGCACGCTGTCGGCCGCAGTGCTGGGTGCCGTGATCGGCCTGCTGGCGATCCGGCGGCAGGGCATCTATTTTGCCATGGTCACGCTGGCCTTTGCACAGATGGTCTACTTCGCAGCGTTGCAAGCGCCGTTTACGGGTGGCGAGGACGGCATCCAGAACGTGCCGCGCGGCGATCTGTTCGGTGCGATCAGCATGCGCTCCGATTTCTCGCTCTATTTCGTCGTGCTGGTGATCACCTTTGGCGGATTGCTGGCGATCTATCGCATCATCCATTCGCCCTTTGGGCAGGTGCTCAAGGCGATCCGCGAAAATGAGCCGCGTGCCATCTCGTTGGGCTACCGAGTCAACAGCTACAAGCTGACCGTGTTCGTTTTGTCCGCCACCTTTGCCGGCCTTGCCGGCGCCACCAAGGCGATCGTTTTCCAATTGGCGTCGCTGACCGACGTTTATTGGACGATGTCGGGCGAGGTAGTGCTGATGGTACTGCTAGGCGGCATGGGCACCGTGTTTGGCCCGCTGGTGGGTGCTGCGGTGATCGTCACGATGCAGAACTATCTGGCGAGCTTCGGCGCTTGGGTCACGATCATCCAGGGCTGCATCTTCGTAATCAGCGTCATGCTGTTCCGCGAAGGCATCGTCGGCGTCATTGCCAAGTGGATCAGGAAGCCCCTTTGACCCACCTTGAGATGAGGGTCTGGTGAGCGAGCCCCTCGACGAACTCGGCTTCTACCCACATCAGGTCACGGACAGGCTGCGTTATGGCGACACCGATCGACAAGGCCATGTCAACAATGCCGTATTTTCCACCTTGCTGGAAACGGGGCGTGTTGCCATCCTCTACGACAAGGCAGGAAGCCTCGCTTCTGAGGGATGCGCCTTCGTCATTGCTCGGTTGGAGATTGACTTTCGTGCCGAGTTGAACTGGCCGGGCGAGATCGTGATCGGCACGGCTGTAGCAAAGATCGGCCGATCTTCCTTCGACCTGTCGCAAGCGCTGTTTCAGGATGGTGCTTGTGCTGCCGTGTCCAGATCCGTCATCGTTCAGATGGACGAAAGCACGCGGCGCTCTCATCCGCTCAGCGAACAAAGTCGCTCTGTACTTTCTAATATTCTAATATAGAAGCCGGAATAAAGTAGCACGAAAATCTGCTGAGAGATCCTTACTTGGTTGCGCTGTCAGCAATTGTCACAATCGGTTGAAGAAGGGCTGGAACAAAGCACGCATCTTATGGTTAGACGGGGCTATCAAAGGGGCACTGTCTTGGACGCATCTGTATCTCGTCACGCCGATTCGCAAACGTCCAACGCCCTTCCTCCGCTGATCTGCTTTTCCCACCTCCGCTGGGATTTCGTGCTGCAGCGGCCGCAGCACCTGATGTCGCGCTTCGCGCGCACGCGCGCCGTCTTCATCTTCGAGGAATGGATCCCTTGCGACCATCCCTTGCCTTATCTCGAATTCCACCGCTTCCCCGCCGACAAGGTGACCGCGATCCGCCCGCGCATGCCGCATTGGTGGAGCGAGGCCGAGCGCGAGGCCGGGCTGAAGCGGCTGCTGGATGAATTGCTGGCGCTGACACAGATCAAGCAGCCGGTGTTGTGGTTTTACACGCCGATGATGTTCGGCTTTGCCGACCATGTCGAAGCTTCTGCCGTGATCTATGATTGCATGGATGAGCTGTCCGCCTTTCGCTTTGCGCCGCCGCGCTTGAAGGAGCTGGAAGCCGCCTTGATCAAGCGTGCCGACGCCGTGTTTACCGGCGGCTACAGCATCTATGAGGCGAAGGCCGACCGGCACGACAACATTCATCCGTTTCCGTCCAGCGTCGACACCAACCATTTTGCGCAGGCGCGGGGCGGCAAGATCGCGACTCCTGGCGATCAGGCTGGCATCAGCGGTCCGAGGCTCGGTTATTATGGCGTGATCGATGAGCGCATCGATCTCGACCTGATCGCCGAACTCGCAAAGGCGCTGCCTCAGTGCTCGATCGTCATGGTCGGGCCGGTGGTGAAGGTTGATCCCGCGCATCTGCCGCGCGCCAAGAACATCCATTATCTCGGGCAGCGCTCCTATGGCGAACTGCCGGCCTATCTTGCCGGTTGGGACGTGGCGTTGATGCCGTTTGCGATCAACGAAGCGACGCGCTTCATTTCGCCAACCAAGACGCCGGAATATCTCGCTGGCGGCAAGCCTGTCGTGTCCACTGCCATCCGCGATGTGGAACGCCATTACGGCGACATCGATGCGGTGACGATCGCGCGCAACCATGCCGAGTTCATCGCCGCATGCCGCCAAGCCTTGACCGCGAGAGGTGCTGACTGGCTGGCTGAAGCCGATGCGCTGCTCGCCACCATGTCGTGGGACGAGACCTATGCGCGCATGGCAGCCCTCGTTGAAGAGGCTGTGGCAAACAACAACAGAAGCACGACGCCGCCAAATCTGTCTGCGCCCCGCATCAGACGGGCCGACCGCTCGAAGCCCTATGATTATCTGATCGTTGGCGCTGGTTTCGCGGGCTCGGTTCTGGCTGAGCGTTTGGCGGCTGGTTCGAACAAGCGCGTTCTCGTTTGCGACAAGCGTCCGCATGTCGCCGGCAATGCCTATGATCATTATGACGAGCACGGCGTTCTCGTGCATCGCTACGGCCCGCATATCTTCCACACCAATTCGGAAGATGTGTTTGCCTATCTCTCCCGTTTCACCCGGTGGCGCCCGTATGAGCATCGCGTGCTGGCCGATGTCGGCGGCAAGCTCTTGCCGATGCCGATCAACCGGACAACGCTGAACGGCCTTTACGGGCTCGATCTGCGCGACGAAGCGCAGGCGGCAGCGTATCTGTTGAGCCGCGCGGAACCCGTTGCCGACATTCGTACATCCCGCGACGTCGTTGTTTCGGCGGTGGGCACCGATCTCTACGAGACCTTCTTCCAAGGCTACACGCGCAAGCAATGGGGCCTCGACCCCAGCGAGCTCGACAAGTCCGTGACGGCGCGTGTGCCGACCCGCACTTCGACGGACGATCGCTACTTCCTCGATACCTATCAGGCGATGCCGGCCGACGGTTTCACGGCGATGTTCGAGGCGATGCTGGATCATTCCAACATCACGCTGGAACTTGGCGTCGACTTCGAGGAACTGCGTGCCGAAGGACTTGCGCCGAAGCTGATCTTCACCGGTCCGATCGACGCTTATTACGGACATCGTTTCGGTGCGCTGCCTTATCGCAGCCTGCGCTTCCAGCATGAAACGCTCGACCAGCGGCGGTTCCAGCCTGTGGCCGTGGTAAACTATCCGCAGGAAAAGGTGCCTTATACCCGCGTCACCGAGTATAAATATTTGACAGGGCAGGTACATCCAAAGACCAGCATCAGCTATGAATTTGCCTGTGCGGAGGGTGATCCTTATTATCCGATCCCGCGACCGGAGAACCAGGCCTTGTTCAAGCAATATGAGGCGCTTGCACGCGCTGAGCGGGATGTGACTTTCGTCGGCCGGCTCGGGACTTATCGTTACTACAATATGGATCAGGTGGTGGGCCAGGCGCTGGCAACCCATCGCAAGCTGGTGGATGTGGCAACCGCGGCGGAGACCGCGCAGTGAACGCACCGGCATTTGCCAAAACTCGCCTGCGGATTGGCATTGTTACCGACAGTCTGGTTCCCTCAGGGGTTGGCGAGCATATGCTGACGCTGGGCTGTGCCTTGCGCGACAGCTTCGAGCCGGTTCTTGCCTTTCCCGACGAGGGTGGCGGACCGGCTTTTCTGGCGCGCGCGCAGGCGCTGGGCCTGCAAACACAGGCCTTGCTGGCGGACGATCCGGAAGCAGCGGTGGCGGACTGGCTGCGGGATGCAGGTCTGTCCCTCGTGCATGTTCATGCCGGCATCGCTTGGGAAGGGCATGGCCTTGGCCGCGCCGCGCGGGAGATGGCGCTGCCGGTGGTGCGCACTGAGCATCTACCTTTTGTTCTCACCGATGAAGACCAGCAGCGAGGCCATGCCGAAGCGATCGAGCTGGTGGGCCGCGTCATCACCGTTTCCGAAGCGGCCGCGGCCAGCTATCGCGATGCCGGCCTGAGCCACGACAAGATCGTCGCGGTGCGCAACGGCATCGACAAGCGCAAGTCCTCCCGCGCTCGTGACGAGCTGCGTCGCGAACTCGGCATCGAGCCGGATGCCGTGCTGCTGCTGACGGTCGCGCGGTTCACACCGCAGAAGGGGCACGCGGTGCTGCTCGATGCGATGCGGATGCTCGTCGACCGTGTACCAGTTCCTTATCAGCTGCTGCTGGTGGGCGATGGGCCGGAGCGCGAGACGATCGAAGCGCAGGTTGATGAGCTTGGCCTGCGTGACCGTGTGCGCTTCCTGGGTGAGCGCCGCGATGTGGCCGACCTACTTTGCGCGGCCGATCTCGTGATCCTGCCCTCCTTGTTCGAAGGCCTGCCGCTGGTGGTACTGGAAGCCATGAGCGCCGGCGTTCCCGTTGTGGCAACCCGCATCGGTGGCACGACCGAGGCACTAGGCGAGGATCATGCGTGGCTGGCTGAACCCGGCGACGTGGCCTCGCTGGCCGACTGCCTCACCGACGCGCTGAGGGATGCGGCCAAGCGCAAGGCGATTGCCGGGCATCTGCACAGCCGCTTCCATGATCACTTCACGGCGGCCCGCATGGCTGCCGAGACCGTTGCCGTTTATCGTTCACTGCTACCCCTCCAAGTTGCATAGGTTTTCCATGGAAAAGACCCGTCTCGGCTTTATCGGCGCCGGGGGCATTGCGATGCGCCATCTCGGCGTGCTCCGCCAGTTCGAAGATGTCACGCTTGCAGCCTTCGCCGACACCGATTTCGGCCGCGCTGAAGCGGTTGCTGCCGAGCATGGCGGCAAGGCTTACGCCGACCACCGCGCGTTGCTCGACAATGAAGAGCTGGATGCCGTCTACATCTGCGTGCCACCTTTCGCCCATGGCGAGGCCGAGCGGGACGTGATTGCGCGCAAGCTGCCCTTCTTCGTTGAAAAGCCGATCGCGCTCGATCTGGAGACCGGCGAAGACATCGCGGCCAAGGTCAGGGAAGCCGGGCTCATCACCGGCGTCGGCTATCATTGGCGTTACCTCGATACGGTCGAGGAAGCCCGCAACCTCTTGGCCGACAATCCTGCGCAGCTGTTTTCCGGTTACTGGCTCGACCAGACCCCGCCGCCCACCTGGTGGTGGAAGAAGGACATGTCGGGCGGGCAGGTCGTGGAGCAGACCACGCATATCATCGACCTGACGCGCTTCCTGTTCGGCGAAGTCACAGAGGTGACGGGCCTTGCTTCGCATAAGGCGCGGCCGGATTTCCCAGATCTCGACGTGCCGACCGCGAGCACGGCCAGCCTGCGCTTCGCCAACGGCACGATCGGCAATCTCGCATCCACCTGCCTGCTGCGTTGGGGTCACCGCGTCGGCCTGCACCTCTTTGCCGACGGCCTGGCGATCGAGCTGACGGATCGCGAGATCATGGTGGATACGGGTCATGGTCGTCCGGTGCGCGGCGCGCATGGCGATCCGGTCTGGCACGAGGATCGCGACTTCATCGATGCCGTGCGCGGTGATGAGAACCGTATCCGCTGCTCCTATGAGGAAGCCCTGAAGACCCACCGCGTGGCGCTGGCCATCGCGCAATCGGCGGAAACCGGCAAACCGGTCAGCCTCGCCGCCACTAAGGAAGCCTAAGATGTCCGATCACCGCACCATCCGCTCGCTCGGCGTCGAGGCACCTGAACGCGCTTACTTCTTTCAGTACGAGGAAGGTCCGCCAGCTGACGGCCATGTCCGCCTCGATACGCTTTACACCGGCTTTTCGGCCGGCACGGAGCTGACCTTCGTCAAGAACACCAATCCCTACTTGAAGTCGCGCTGGGATGGCGGGCGCGGCGTGTTCATCCAGGGCGAACCGGAAGCCCGTTACCCCCTGCCGTTCCTCGGTTACATGGAAGTGGCCCGCGTCAGCGACAGCCGCACCTCTGGCTTCAACAATGGCGACATTGTCCCCACGACCTTCGGCCACAAGTCAGGCCACACTGCCGACCCCTTCCACGATGCGCTGTTTGCCATGCCGAAGGAGATCGACCCGAAGCTCGGCGTGTTCGTCGCGCAGATGGGTCCGATCGCGGCCAACGGCATCCTGCATGCCGATGCCGAGATGTTGGGCAACAACGTCACTGAGCTTGGCCAGGGCGTTGCCGGCCGCCCGGTGCTGGTGTTTGGCGGCGGCACGGTCGGCTTGATGACGGCGCTGTTTGCAAGACAAGTCGGCGCCTCGGAAGTGGTGGTCGCGGAGCCTTCGGAGTTCCGGCGCAAGATTGCCGAGAAGCTCGGTCTGACCGCCATGACCGAGGAAGATGCCTGGCAATATGCCAAGGCGCGCTGGCACAATGGTGGTGGCTCGGATCGCGGCGCGGACTTCGTGTTCCAGACACGCGCCCGTTCCGAAAGCCTGCATCTTGCCATGCGTGCGCTGCGGCCGCAGGGCACGGTGATCGATCTCGCATTCTACCAGGATGGCGCGAACGGTCTGCGTCTCGGCGAGGAGTTCCACCACAACGGCCTCAACCTGCGCTGCGCTCAGATCAACCGCGTGCCGCGCGGCCTCAACCATCTCTGGCACCGTCGCCGTCTGGCCAACGAGACGATTAAGCTGTTGCAAGCTCAAGGCAAAGCGATCGCCGAGCACATGATCACCCATGTCGTGCCGATCGATGATGCGCCTCGGTTCCTCGGCGATCTCGTCGCCAACCGTCCCGACTTCCTGCAGATCGTGTTCGAGTACCCGCAATGACGATCAAAGAGGATGGCGAGCCCATCCGCATCCTCTTCGTTTTCGCGTGGTTGGTGGTTGGGGGCGAGGAGACCGAGATCCGGCTTCTCGCCCGCACGCTCGATCCCGCGCGCTACCGCATCGACGTGGTTGCCTGCTTCCGCAAGGACGGCATGCCCGAGCAGACGCATCGGCAGCTGGAAGCGCTCGGCGTCGATGTCGATACCGTCCCTTACGACCTCTCCTTCGACGATACAGTCTGGTATCTCGCGCACAAGGTGCCGAACTACGACATCGTCGTATCCAGCCAGAACGTCGCCGATATCTATCCGGCGCTGGAGATCCTGGATCATCGTCCGCCCTTGATCGAGCATGGCGGGCTGGTTTCGGAAGCGCTGGCTGGGCCAAAGCATTTCACGTCGCGCTATGTCGGCGTGTGCCAGTCGATCCGCGATGCCGCCGCATCCAAGATGCCGGACCGGCCTGATCATGCACTCGAAATCCCGTCCATGGTGGATCTCGTCGAGTTCGATGATGTGACGCCCGCGCCGCTGCGCGCGCAGTTCGGCGTTTCCAAAGGTGCGCCCTTGATTGGCTGGGTCGGCCGGTTGGATGCCAAGAAGCGCGTCGAGGATTTCATCGAGGCCGCAGCGCTCGTGCACAAGACGCATCCAGCGGCGCGCTTTGTCGTGGTTGGTGGCCCGGATGCTTTTATGCCGGACTATGCCGAGCGCCTGCATCGGCGCAGCCACGAGCTTGGCCTCGACGGCGTGTTGCATTTCCTTGGCGACCGCGACGACATTCCGGCCGTGCTTGCTTCGCTCGACATCTTCACCTGGCTGTCGCGCGGCGAGGGGATGCCGCATGTGATCGCCGAAGCGGGTGCCGCCGGCCTGCCGGTCATCGCGACGGCCGACAACGGCTCGATGCAGCAGATCGAGGATGGCGTGTCCGGCATCTTTGTCGGGCATGAGAACCCGGCCGAGGTTGCTGCCGCGATGCGCCGGCTGATCGACAATCCGGCGTTGCGAAAGGCGCTCGGTTCGGCGCTGCAGCATAAGGTGCGTTCGACCTACAGCACATTAGCGGTGATCCCGCAGTGGCAGGCTTTGTTTGATGCCGTGCTGGCGGAGCGGGTGCCCGCGCCGAAGCCGACGATCTTCCGCTCCTTCCTGCAAGGCGGGTTCGAATGTTCGACGCATCGGCGCGGCGACCATGAACGGACGCGGCTCGACCTTACGGCGATGACCGGCCATGCCGACAATGTGGCGAACGATTACCGTCAGCTTGCGGAACATCGCATCCGCACGGTGCGCGATGGTTTGCGCTGGCATCTGATCGAAACAAGCCCCGGCCACTATGACTGGTCGAGTTTCCTGCCGATGCTGCGGGCGGCGCGCGATACCGGCACGCAGGTGATCTGGGATCTGCTGCATTATGGCTGGCCGGACGATCTCGACGTCTGGACACCTGCTTTCATCGATCGTTTCGCGCGTTTCTCGCGTGCAGCGGCGCGGGTGGTGAAAGATGAAACGGGAGAGGTGCCGTTTTATTGTCCGGTCAACGAACCGTCCTTCTTTTCCTGGGGCGGCGGCGATGTGGCCTATCTCAACCCCTTTGCGCGCGGACGCGGCTTCGAGCTCAAGGCGCAGATGGTGCGGGCCTCGGTGGCGTCCATGCGCGAGGTGCTGGATGTCGAGCCCCGAGCGCGCTTCGTGCATTGCGATCCGGCCATCAACGTCTTGCCGCGCGGACCTTGGTCGCATGATCGGCGCGATGCGCAAGGATGGCACCAGTCGCAGTACCAGTCTTGGGACATGATCGCCGGCCGCTCTTGGCCTCAGCTGGGCGGCGAAGAGCGCTTCCTCGATATTGTCGGCGTAAACTATTATTTCGACAATCAGTGGGTCCATGCGGTCGGCCCGATCGACGAGCACGATCCCCGCTACAAGCGTTTCCGGCGTGTGCTGACGGAAGTCTATTCGCGTTATGGCCGTCCGATCATCGTTGCCGAAACCGGCACGGAGGGTGATCGCCGGGCATCATGGATGCGCATGATCCTGCATGAAACGCAGAAAGCCCGCGAGGCCGGCGTGCCGGTCGAAGGCATCTGCCTATATCCCGTGGTCAATCATGTCGGCTGGGATGATGGCCGCAACTGCCCAAGCGGCCTTCTGTCGCTGGAGATCGCCGGTGGCCGGCGTCAGCCGCATCAGCCACTGGCGGAAGTTCTGGCGGCGAGTACGCTTGGATGATGACCTTGGGATAAATGGATCGGCGCTTGCTCAACCGCGCGGAAGCGGGGATAAGCGCCGCATCCATCCCAAGGGGGTTTTAGAGAATTGATACGCCACATCGTCTTCTTCACGGCGGAAGGGCCGGAGCGCGTGGCCGAGGTCAAGCGCGGTCTGGCGCCGCTCGGCACGATCCCGGGTTCGCGCGTGTTCGAGATCACTGAAAATCTGCGGGTCGATCTCTACGAGAACAAGATCGACATCGTGGTCTATGCCGAGTTCGAGGACGAAGCAGCACTCGCGGCTTACAAGGCGCATCCAACCTATTCCGCCACCACTGCGGCGGTGAAGCCGAAGCGTGAGAAGCGCTTCGCGGCTGATGTGCGGGGCGGCGAGTAGGGTTCCTTCGCGGTGTCTGAAGGCTGACCGCCTGCAAACTTCCTGTTTTAAGATCTGCTAAACCATCAAAGGACATCATTTGAAACCGCCCGCCTTTCGTCCCGTTGCGGCGAAAGGGCACACGGGTTGGTGGGATGAAGTCTCCAGCGCAGATACAAGGAACACGGTTCGCCTGCTGTCGCGACTCCAACGGGAACTGGATCGTGTGGGACCAATGGAGTGGTGGGCCCGCGTGTTTGGGCGGATCGCCCTTGCACAACCTACCTCAGGGTCGAGCGCTGGCTGCCTTCAACATCCTTGAACGGATCTATTCGGCTGGCCGCGACGCGCAGTCGCTTCATGCCAGACGTCCGTCGCCCTTAAGACAAAGCGCTCCAGCGTAAGCGTTTTTTCAGGGAACACGTCGGGACGATGACGGGTTGGGTCGGCTCAAGATCTGGAGCCGGCTATGTCAAACACCATCAAACCAATCCCAGCTTGCGTGGCGTGCGCCTGCTTTGAGCGGCGGCGTTGATCATGCCCGCGCCTTCCAAACCCTCGGGGCTGCTTTACGGGCCAGTCGGCTCCAACGCTGTTCATCTTTGCATCGACATGCAGCGGTTGTTCGGGCCGGGAACGCCATGGGCCGTGCCTTGGATGGAAAAGGTGTTGCCCACCATTAGCAGGGTTGTCGAGGGGCATGCCGAGCAGACAATCTTCACGCGCTTCGTACCCATGGCCAATGCCGAACACGCTGCCGGTACGTGGAAGCGCTATTATCAGCGTTGGGAAAGCGTGACGCTGGACCGGCTCGATCCCGCCTTGATCGATCTGGCGCCTCAGCTCACGCGCTATGTTCCGCCGGCGCGTGTGGTGGACAAATGGGTGTATTCGCCCTGGACGGAAGGCAAGCTCGACGCGATGCTTCGCGGAACCTCCGTCGACACGATCCTGATGTCGGGCGGCGAAACGGATGTCTGCGTTCTGGCTGCCGTGCTTGGCGCGGTGGATCGCGGCTACCGCGTGATCGTGATCAGCGACGGAATGTGCAGCTCTGCCGATGAATCGCATGACGCGCTGCTGACGCTTTATAGCGGGCGTTTCGGCCAGCAGATCGAAGTCGCCGAGGCTCAAGAAGTTCTGGAAAGCTGGGAAGCCTGACGCAGCTGGCAGCATGGCATGGTCGCGTCAGGAACAAGAATGGGGCGGTGCAGGTTCAGGCAGATTGATGGAGACCAGCTCATGCCTTCCAGCAGCGATACAAGACGCGATCAAACATTCGATGGCGCTTCGGCTTCCGAGGTGCGGGGCGCCATCGACAAGGGCCAGACCGGTGAGAAGGTCGCCGGCTTCGACCCGGCGGCCAGCCCTATGGAAACGGACGCGGAAGCCGGCGGTGCGCCGACTGTCGGCAGCGACGAGGCAGCGGCAGCTCAACAACCTTCGTCTTTGCCGAGAGCCAATGCCAGTACGCATGGCAGCGCGATGCGCCCGTTCGACGATGCAGCGCATACGAAGTCCAACCGGCCGCTGCTGATCTATATCGGCTTGATCGCGGTCGTGGCGGTCGTGCTGCTCGCCAGCATCGGCATCTGGCGCTGAACAAAAAAGGGGTGGCACTGCCACCCCTTTGCAAACAAGAGAACGAACCTCAGCCGGCAGCCGACTTGTTGACGGTGTCTGCCAGCGTGCTGAGATCTTCGTCTGTCTGGCTTTCTTCCTGCAGGTTCTGATCGATCAGATCAGCGGCATCCTGCATGCCCAGCGTTTCGGCCCAGCGCTTCAGCGTGCCGTAGCGCGTGATTTCATAATGCTCGACGGCCTGTGCGGACGAGATGATGCCGGCATCGAGAGCAGCAGTGCCCTTGTACTCCTCCAGGATCTCCTCGCCTTCAGCTATAATACCCTCGATCGCGTCGCAGGTCTTGCCCTGTGCGCGCTTGCCGAGGATTTCGAACACCTGCTGAAGACGCTCGATCTGGCCTTCGGTCTGATCCTTGTGCTTCTCGATCGAAGCCTTCAGTTCTGCGGACTGCGCAGCGCGCGCCATCTTCGGCAGTGTCTTCAGGATCTTCCGCTCGGCGTAGTAGATGTCCTTGAGCGTGTCGTGAAACAGGTCGTTGAGTGTCTTCTCTTTAGCCACGGTTAGCCCTCCTTGTTGGTGGCCATAGAACTGATGGCTTGAACGATTGTTCCTGTGTTTGCCGATGGTTCTGCGAATAGACTTGGTGGGCTTCTAGCTGGCAAACTTCCAGCGCTCGCCATCCCGATTGGCCAGGGAATTATGGATGTGGCTCGCAGCCACTGCCGCATGTCCGAAGGCCACAGCGAGTTGGTTGACCTCATGGACGACGTCGCCGGCGGCATATAGGCCTGGAACGGTTGTGCGTTGATGGCTGTCCACAAGAAGGCTGCCGGTTTCGTCGCAGTCGGCACCGAGATTTGCGGCCAGATCGGAGCGGATCGAGCAGCCCATCGCGGGATAGATCGTGTCGAACGTCAGTTGCCGGCCATCGGGGAGGCGGGCGCTCGCTGTGTCAGGGGCGACGTGAATGGCGTCCTCGCTGCATTCAACCAGAACGACGCCGGCCTTCTTTGCCATCTCCAGCGCTTCGGCCGGTAAGTTGCCGCTGGGACCTGTCAGCAGCATCGTGACGTCGGAACTGAAGGAACGCATGAACAATGCCTTGCGCAGAACGTCGATGCCCGCACCCATCACGGCGATGCGATCATCGCTCGCTTCATAACCGTCGCAGATCGGACAGAGCCTAAGGCGCCCCGCCTGCATCGCGGATTCCGCATCAGCCATTTGCGGCAGCGTGTCGACAATGCCGGTGGCAAGCAGCACGCTGCGAGCGCGAATGGGGTTTGGCGTGTCGATCACGAACATGCCGTCGTCCTGCGGTGTCAGTGCCTCGACGAAGCCGGTTATAATCTCCGCTCCATATTGCAGCGCCTGCTCTTTCAAGCGTCGCAGGAGATCCGGTCCGGTTACGCCATCGGGAAAACCGGGGCAGTTATGCGTGCGCGGGATCCAGCGCGCGCGGCTTTCGCCGGAATCCACGATCAGCACCTTACGTCGAAAGCGCGCGAGATAGGTTGCAGCCGTCAAACCTGCCGGCCCGCCGCCGATGATCAGGCAGTCATACAATGTCTCGTCGGTTGCAGGCGCAGGTTCGAACACAGGCGATTTCCAGACTTGCGGGCAGGGTTGGTTGAGGATCAACCCGTCCAACCCGTACCCCGCTGGTTTGTTCGCGCTTGCTAAAACGTCAGGAGATGAACGTCAAAATCGGTGTGGAACAACCGCCATTTCCGCAGGTTTGTCTCGTGGATATGAACGGGAGGCAGGCTTGGCCGTACAGATACCGATCGCTTCAGGCAATGTTGTTGGCCAAGAGGCTGCGGATGGCTCCACGGAGGTCAGGCCGGACCTGTCCTTCAAGCGGGAAACGCTAGTCAATGTCATGTTTTTCGGAACGCCATCCTCCTGGGTTCTGATCGATACGGGCATTCCGGGTTCCGCCGGCTCGATCAAGGACATCAGTGCCAAGCGCTTCGGCGAGGAGTCTCGTCCCGAGTGCATCGTGCTGACGCATGGCCATTTCGATCATGTCGGCACCTTGCTCGAACTGGCTGGGGAATGGGACGTGCCGGTTTACGCGCACGTACTCGAACATCCCTATCTCAACGGCACCCTGTCCTACCCCTCACCGGATGTGTGGGCAGGCGGCGGGATCATGCCCCTCCTTTCGCCGCTGTTCCCGACGAGCCCGGTTGATGTCGGCGCACGCCTGCACGCCTTGCCTGCGGACCATTCGGTGCCAGCGATGCCCGGCTGGGTCTGCATCCATACGCCCGGCCACACGCCTGGGCACGTCTCGCTTTGGCGCGAAAGCGACCGCACGATTATCGCCGGCGACGCCTTCATCACCACTGGACAGGAGTCGGCCTACGAGATCCTCGTTCAGCGTCCCGAAATCCACGGACCGCCCCGCTATTTTACGCCGGACTGGCAGGCTGCCAAACAGTCGGTGCAACAGCTTGCTGCGCTGGAACCGGACCTTGTGCTGACCGGTCATGGCCAAGCGCTGTCCGGGGCTGAGATGCGGCAGGCGCTGCACAAGCTGGCAGACGAGTTCGAAGCCATCGCAATGCCGCGCTGAGATTCAGCCGGAACGCCTGCTCAGCTTGAACGACCCACGGAACGGAAGCCGCTAAAACCCATTTAGCCGCAGTCACTCGCCAAAGGAAAATGACCCATGGCCAAAAGCTCCCGCACGACTTCGACCAAGACGACAACGGTTCACGACCTGACACTCGAACGAGGCGAGGGCGGCGAGCTCCATCAAACGGCGCAGGGCGACACGCCGGTTCTGACCACGGCCCATGGCGTGCCCGTTTCCGACGATCAGAATACGCTGAAGGCCGGCCCGCGTGGCCCGACACTGATCGAAGACTTCCACTTCCGCGAGAAGATCTTCCATTTCGATCATGAACGCATTCCGGAACGCGTCGTGCATGCGCGCGGCTATGGCGCGCACGGCTATTTCGAGACCTATGAGTCGCTTGCCAAATACACCCGGGCCGACCTGTTCCAGCGGGCCGGTGAAAAGACGCCGGCCTTCGTGCGCTTTTCGACCGTTGCGGGCTCCAAGGGCTCCTTCGACTTGGCGCGCGATGTTCGTGGCTTCGCGGTCAAGCTCTACACGCAGGAAGGCAACTGGGATCTGGTTGGCAACAACATCCCGGTTTTCTTTATCCAGGACGCCATCAAGTTCCCCGACATCATCCATTCGGTGAAGCCGGAGCCCGATCGCGGCTTCCCACAGGCTCAGTCCGCGCATGACAACTTTTGGGACTTCATCAGCCTGACGCCGGAATCGATGCACATGATCATGTGGATCATGTCGGATCGGGCCATCCCACGCTCGTTCCGCTTCATGGAAGGCTTTGGCGTCCACACCTTCCGCCTCGTCAATGCCGAGGGCCAGTCGACCTTCGTCAAGTTCCACTGGAAGCCGAAGCTCGGCCTGCAGTCAGTGGTCTGGAACGAAGCCGTCAAGATCAACGGTGCGGACCCGGATTTCCACCGCCGCGATCTTTGGGACTCGATCCAGTCCGGCAACTTCCCGGAATGGGAACTGTGCCTGCAGCTGTTCGATCAGGATTTTGCCGACAGCTTCGACTTCGACGTGCTTGATCCCACCAAGATCATCCCTGAGGAAATCCTGCCGGCGATCCCGGTTGGCCGCCTCGTGCTTGATCGCATGCCGGACAACTTCTTCGCCGAGACCGAGCAAGTCGCGTTCATGACGCAGAACGTGGTGCCGGGTATCGACTTCTCGAACGATCCGCTGCTGCAGGGCCGAAACTTCTCCTATCTCGACACCCAGCTGAAGCGGTTGGGCAGCACCAACTTCACGCATATTCCGATCAATGCGCCGAAATGCCCGTTCCACACGTTCCAGCAGGACGGCCATATGGCGATGCGCAACCCCACAGGTCGCGTGAACTACCAGCCGAACTCCTGGGGAACCGGTCCGCGCGAAAGCCCGGAGCGCGGCTTCCGTACTTTCGCGGATACGCAGGAAGGTCCGAAGGTAAGGTTGCGCGCGGAAAGCTTCGCCGACCACTACAGCCAGGCGCGTCAGTTCTTCAACAGCCAGACCGTGCACGAGCAGATGCATATCGCCATGGCGCTGACCTTCGAGTTGAGCAAGGTGGAAACGCCGGCGATCCGCGAGCGGATGCTGGCGCATCTCCTCAACATGGACGAAGCATTGGCAGCAGCGGTTGCCGACAAGCTCGGCATCAAGGACATGCCGAAGCCAGCCGACTCGGCCGTTCCGGTGCGTGATGATCTTGCGGCGTCACCGGCACTCAGCATCATCCAGCGCGGACCGGAAAGCTTCAAGGGGCGCAAGGTCGGCGTTCTCGTCAGCAATGGCGCGGATGCCAAGCTCCTGAAGACGCTGCAAAGCGCCATCGAGAAGGAAGGCGCGATCATGGAAGTCATTGCGCCCAAGGTCACTGGCGTGGAGGCTGCTGACGGCACGATGATCGCCGGCAAGCACATGATTGATGGTGGCCCGTCGGTGCTGTTCGATGCGGTCGCCCTGGTTCTTTCGGCTGAGGGTGCCGAGCATCTGGTGGGTGAGGTGGCAGCGCGCGACTTCGTTGCCGATGCTTTCGCACACTGCAAGTTCATCGCGTTTACGCCGGAAGCCGCTCCGCTTCTGGCAAAGGCCGGCGTTCAGGCTGATGCCGATGAGGGTCTGATTGCGCTGGAAGGCTCCAAGGCGATCGATACCTTCATCGAGTCCTGTCGCAAGCTACGTCTTTGGGCACGTGAAAAGAGCGTCAAGCTCTAAGATCAACATGGGATCGCGCTTCTTTGAGGGGCGCGTCCCCCCCGGTTTCGATATGTCGCAGCCCAGCTTCTTCATCACACAGTGCTAACATGCTAAACGATCAGACAAGCGGGGCTTGCTGATCGATGGGTTCAAAGCGCCGGGGCGCGCTTTTGGTCGCCCTCGTATTTCTTCTGCAATGGGGCGCCTCCGTATGGACGGCGACTGCCATGCCGCTCGGGCCGCAGCTCGATATGTTCGGCAATCCACTATGTGCGACCGGACCGGGTTCGACTCCATCCAACAGCGGCGGCGACCATGCCAAGGTCACGGCATGCTGCACGGCAGGCTGCCATCTCGCTTCATCTGCGCTCACCGACGGGGAAGCACAGGGCTGGACTGTTGCCGCCCCGTTGTTTGCCTCAGTCGATCTTCAACAGGAGGGGCGCGACGCCGTAGTGCTCGCGCGGCACCACGATCCAGGTCGACCGCGGGCACCGCCTTTTCTTCTGCTTTGACCCTATCCGAGCCAGGCTTTTGCCTGGCTTTTTTGTTGCGCAGTCTGCGTAGCGCCGTCAGCGCATCCGACACGACTTCAAAGACTGGTTTCGTCCTTTGCCTGCTCAGCCCTTCGCGATACCGCATCGGCATGCCATTGCCGGTCGATCGAGCCTTGCTCGGCCTTATGGAAATACTGCGAACACACCAGCCAGCCTTTCAGCGGGCGTAGCAACGCAAGACAGCCGATGATCGTGAGCGGCAATGTGACCAAGAGATGCGCCCACCAGGGTGGCTCAAAGGAAAACTGGAACCAGAGCGCGAAGGCCAACGCCGGGACAGACACGATACTCATGGAGAAGAAGGCGGGACCATCGGCTGTATCGGCAAAGCTGTAGTCCAGTCCACAGATCTCGCAGCGCGGCGCCAGCTTGAGGAAGCCGCGAAACAGATGGCCTTCCTGGCATTGCGGGCAGCGGCCCCTGATCCCCGTCAAAGCAGGATTGGTGGTGGGACTAAACGTTTCGGCCATGATGCATCTCCTGACGGATCTCTAGGCGCCTTTGTGCTTGCAGCCTCTGTGACCGTCGCGCGCATGGACAAGATGTCCAAGCTTTCCCTGACTCCATGGTCCAAAGATAGTTCCTTTCGCGTTGATTGCGACAGAAATTACCTGGGTCGCTGCTTCTGCGTCAGCAAAGTCGAAGAGCGTATAAGTTCTTGTTTGATCTAAATCAAAGATCTAAAATCAAGCATGTCTCCGCTGCTGTTCGGCATCCTTATCCTTGTTCACAGTAGTGTTACATATAGAAGCAGGATTGTCGCACCGAAGAATTACTTCTTTGTCTTCGATGATTTTGAAGATAGCATCCTTGTTGTACCAAGCGCGTCAAGCGATGCTCAAAGTGGTGTAGAAGGTGCAGGTTTTATGCTTGCCCTGAGCAGCCAGTTTGTCCTTGTCCGCGCAGAGGCAGGAGAGACCGTCATGAAAAGCCCACGTGTCATCGCACTTGCTGCGGCGGCAAGCATCATCGCAACGATAGCGTTCGCGCAGGATCAGACTGCAAAGCCTACGCTTGATGACGATGCATTGCATGCCGATGCGATCAACTACTTCCAGGCGCTGCCGACCGTTCAGCCGGCACCGGCTAACAATGCCATCACGCGCGAGAAGTATGAGCTCGGCAAGATGCTGTTCTTCGAGCCGCGTTTGTCGTCCAGCCATCTTCTGAGCTGCAACACCTGCCACAATCTCGGCATGGGCGGCGTCGATGGGCTTGAGACCTCGGTCGGCCATGGCTGGCAGAAGGGTCCACGCAACGCGCCGACCGTGTTCAACTCCTTCTTCAACATCGCGCAGTTCTGGGACGGCCGCGCGGAAGATCTGAAGGCGCAGGCGGGCGGCCCGATCCAGGCAGCCGTCGAGATGAACGCCACGCCGGAGCGCGTGCTGGCGACGCTGAAAAGCATGCCGGAATATGTGGAGGCGTTCCAGACCGCATTCCCTGGCCAGCAGGATGCCGTGACTTTCGAGAACGTGACGCGCGCGATCGAGGTGTTCGAGGCAACGCTGATCACGCCCGGAGGGCGCTTCGACCAGTACTTGGAAGGCAATCGTCAGGCCATGACCGATCATGAAAAGCAGGGCATGCGGCTTTTCATCGATAAAGGCTGCGTATCCTGCCACAACGGCGTGAATGTCGGTGGTGCCGATTACTTCCCGTTCGGCGTGGTGGAACGTCCTGGCGCCGACATCCTGCCTGAGTCCGACAAGGGCCGCTTTGCCGTCACCGCGACGGCGGATGACGAATATGTCTTCCGGTCACCGACGCTGCGCAACATCGCGCTTACGGCCCCCTATTTCCATACGGGCAAGGTGTGGGACCTCTCGCAGGCCGTCGAGATCATGGGCAGCGCTCAGCTCGGCGAAGACCTGAACGAGCAGGATGTCACGGCCATCGTCGCCTTCCTGGGCACGCTGACCGGCGAACAGCCGCAGATTCCTTATCCGATGCTGCCGCCAAACGCGCCGGGCACCCCGCGTCCGGAGCTGATGACCCCGGCTGCGGCGGTCGTTAACAGCGGCGGCTGAGAGCGAAGCGTCTGCCTTGCAAGGAAAGAAGAACGGCGGCGCTTGTTGAAGGCGCCGCCGTTCTTGTTTGTGTCTCAGCCTTGAACCGCGTCTAGCACGTCAGGTGCCGAAGCGCGCTTCGAGCAGATCAAGCTCGCGTACAAGCTTTCGGGCCGCTTCGCTGCCGAGGCGCCGGCGGCGCACCATGCGGTAGATCTCCCGGCGCTCCGCTTGGAGAGCTACCAGAGCCAGATCGCGCTCGATCTTTTCGCGGTGCTGGATCGTCTTGGCGTCTTCCACATCCGCTTCGCCGCGTTCGATGCGGTGGCGGTAATAGTCCATGATCCGGCCGGCCGCGGCGACATAGATGTCGGCGTCGTGCCGGCCCTCCGCCATTTCGTGCTCCGCCTGTTCCACGGCGGTGATCGCCGCGCGCGCTGCCGCCACGCGGGCATGTTCTTCGGCTGCGTGGCCATGCTCTTCCGGCATTCTCAAGTCTTTCAGAAGCGGCGGCAGGCCGATGCTGGCGGCGATCAGCGAAACGATGATGACGCCCATGGCCAGGAAGATCGCGAGGTCGCGGGCCGGGAAGGGGGAGCCGTCATTCATCACCAGAGGAAGGGTCAACACACCGGCGAGCGTGATTGCGCCGCGGACGCCGGCCAGCGACATGGCGGTGATGAGGCGCCAGGACGGCGTCGGCGCTTTTCCTTCCCCGCGATTGAGCGTGATGCGAATCCATACCATGACCCACAAGAACCTGAGCAGAGCCAGGCCGATATTGATGGCCAGAATATAGACAGCTAGCCACCAAGGCTCATGATGGCCCGTCAGTCGAACGGTTTCGGCCGCGCCATCCAAAATGGCAGGTAGCTGCTCGCCAAGAAGCACAAAGATGATGCCGTTGGCCGTAAACTGGATCGTGTCCCATACGGTGTTGCGCCGGATGCGCGTGGTGGCCTGCAGGTCACCGGTGGTTTCCACAAAGCCCATGGTCAAGCCGGCGGCAACCGCGGCCAGGATGCCGGAACAATGCAGGTGTTCGGCCAGAAGATAGGAGCCGAACGGGATCAGCAGGCTGATCAGGATCTGCGAGCCGAAGTCCTCGCCGAAGCGGTGCGATACGAAGCTTTTGGCATGTGCCACGCACCAGGTCAGCCCGACGCCGACCATAACACCGCCGATCGCCACCCAAAGGAAGTTCATCGCCGCTTCCTGCAACGAAAAGGCGCCGGTCAGGGCGGCGGCAACGGCAAAGCGGAGGCAAACGAGGCCGGACGCGTCGTTCAACAGCGACTCACCTTCCAAGATGTGCATCATCCGTTTGGGGATCGATACGCGCTGGGCGATGGCTGAAACGGCGATCGGATCGGTCGGCGAGATCACCGCCGCAAGCCCGAATGCGATCGCTAGCGGCATGGCCGGGATCATCCAGTTGATGAACAAGCCCATGCCGAGCACGGTGAATACGACGAGGCCGAGCGCCAGCCCAAGCACGGCCTTGCCGTCCTTGAACAATTCTTCGCGCGGGATGCGCCAGCCATCGAGAAACAGAAGCGGCGGCAGGAAGAGGAGAAAGAACAGTTCGGGATCGAGCGTCACCCGCCAGTCCGCGACCAGACCAATGACGGCACCCAGTGCGATCTGAAATAGGGGGCGCGGCAGGGGGATAGGGACCACCCTGGACAGGATGCCGCTGACGATCACGGCCAGAAGCAGAACGAGGATGATGGTGACGTTTTCCAAGGCGCATTCCGGTTCTGGGGAGTGCGCCTTTTTGACCCCTCAAGCCGAACGGATCAACCGCATGGAAGGAAAAATCAGCGGTCGGTCTGCTTACGCAAAGCGCTTTGCACCGGCGACGCAGAACACGACGAAGGCGGTCACCGCGATCATCGACCAGGCGACGGGTTCGCCGAGCAGGATGCCAGCCAGAGCGAGACCGAAGAAGGGCTGCAGCAGCTGCAGCTGACCGACGCCCGCAATGCCGCCAAGAGCAAGCCCCCGATACCAGAAGATGAAGCCGATCAGCATGCTGAAGACGGATACATAGGCGAGGCCAAGCCAGGCCGGTTCGCCGATCTGGCTCCAGCTTTCCGGCAGGGTTGCGAGGGCCAGAATTGCCATAAGGGGAAGGGCGGTGATCAGAGCCCAGGAAATGACCTGCCAGCCGCCGAGACGGCGCGATAAGGTGGCGCCTTCCGCATAGCCGAGGCCGCATAAAAGCACGGCACCGATCATCAGGAAATCGCCGGTCAAAGACGCGCTTGCGCTTTGCTTGAGAGCAAAGCCTGCAACTGAGGCCGCGCCGAGGATTGAGAACAACCAGAACGCCGGACGCGGTCGCTCTCCGCCCCGCAGCACGCCGAAGACGGCGGTGGCAAGCGGCAGCAGGCCGATGAAGACGATCGAATGCGCGGAGGTGATGTGTTGAAGCGCAAGCGCCGTCAGAAGCGGAAAGCCAACCACGACGCCAAGTGCGATCGTCGCGAGGGAAAAGAGATCGCGTGACGTTGGCCGCTTCTGGCGAAACGCAAGAAGAAGCGCTCCGGCCAGCACAGCGGCGATGACCGCACGGGCCGAGGTCAGGAACAATGGCGTAAAGCCGCTAACGGCAACCCGCGTCGCCGGCAAGGAGCCGCTGAAGATGATGACGCCAATGAGGCCGCTACCCCAGCCTTGTGTTGTCTGTTCCATGATGATGCCTACCACCCTTTCGAGGGCTTCCGAAGTAGCGGGAACGCACTGGCTTCGGCAGAGACAGTTCAGTACGGTGACGATGAACTGTATGGGCGCAGGAGAGGACACAGTTGGCGGCTTCGATAGGAAGAACCCGCACTGGCTCGGTGATCGAGGAGATCCGCCGCCGCATGGGTGCGCGCAGCCTGACAGCAGGCGAGAAGCTTCCGTCTATTCGTGCGCTAGCCAAAACCATGCAGGTGTCACCCTCCACCGTCGTCGAGGCCTATGACCGGCTTGCAGCCGAAGGGCTGATCCGATCCCGGCCGGGCTCGGGGTTTACGGTTGCGGGCTCCCTGCCGCCCTTGGCTCTGGCGGACGTG
>DCDI01000215.1:0-5339 GCA_002316345.1 Phyllobacteriaceae bacterium UBA1059
TCTGTTCGTGACGATGGAAGAAACGCCGCTGTCCTGCGGTGTTTGGCTCAGCCCTCGTCCGTCCGCTTCAGCTCTGAAAGCGTCGGCATGGATACGATGTGGTAGCCGGAATCCACGTAGTGGATTTCACCGGTGACGCCGCCCGACAGGTCCGACAGCAGGTAGAGAGCCGAACCGCCGATCTCTTCCAGCGTCACGGGACGGCGCAGCGGCGCATTGCGCTGCTGGAACGAGAACATGTGACGGGCATCGGCAATGCCGGCGCCGGCCAGCGTGCGCACCGGGCCTGCCGACAGACCGTTCACGCGAATGCCGCGCGGGCCGTAATCATTGGCGAGATAGCGGACGGACGCTTCAAGACCGGCCTTCGCCACGCCCATGACGTTGTAGTTCGGCATGACTCGTACCGAACCCGCATAGGTCAGCGTGATCATTGAGCCGCCATCGTTCATGATCGCAGCCGCCTTGCGCGCCACTTCCGTGAACGAATAACAGGAGATCACCATCGTGCGGATGAAATTCTCCTTGGTCGTGTCGGCGTAAAGGCCCTTCAACTCGTTCTTGTCGGAGAAGCCGATGGCGTGAACGATGAAGTCGAGCTTGCCCCAGGCCTTTTCGAGAGCAGCGATAGTTGCATCGACGGATGCGCTGTCTTCCACGTCGCAGGGCAAGGTGAGATCGCCCGCACCGACCTTTTCGGCCAGCGGCTTGACGCGACGACCGAAGGCTTCCCCCTGATAGGTGAAGGCCAACTCCGCGCCGTGTTCATACAGCTTCTGGGCGATGCCCCAGGCAATCGAGTGATCGTTCGCGACGCCCATTACGAGGCCGCGCTTGCCCTTCATCAAACCGTCCATGATGTCCCTCGTATACCGCCGATCAGTCGGCGAGGCGCTGGAACACCAGCGTCGCATTGGTGCCGCCGAAGCCGAAGGAGTTCGACAAAACGGTGTTGATTCCGGCGTTGTCGATGCGCTCGCGCACCACCGGCATGCCTTCGAATTCGGGGTCCAGCGTTTCGATATGCGCGCTCTTGCCGATGAAGTTGTTCTGCATCATCAGGATCGAATAGATCGATTCCTGCACGCCCGCAGCACCCAGCGAATGGCCGGTCAGCGACTTGGTCGAGGAAATGTGCGGCATCTCCGAGCCGAACACTTCGCGGATCGCACCCATTTCCTTGGAGTCGCCCACCGGCGTCGAGGTGCCGTGCGTGTTGACGTAGTCGACCTTGCCGTTGACGGTCGACAATGCCTGCCGCATGCAGCGAATGGCGCCTTCGCCCGATGGCGCGACCATGTCGTAGCCATCAGAGGTCGCGCCGTAGCCGACGAGCTCGCAATAGATTTTGGCGCCACGCGCCTTGGCATGTTCCAGTTCTTCCAGAACCAGCACGCCCGCACCGCCCGCGATTACGAAACCGTCGCGGTCCACGTCATAAGCGCGTGAGGCGACGGAAGCGCGGTCGTTGTACTTCGACGACATCGCACCCATCGCGTCGAACAGGTTCGACATGGACCAGTCGAGATCCTCGTGGCCGCCGGCAAACATCATGTCCTGCTTGCCCCACTGGATCATCTCCGCAGCATTGCCGATGCAATGCGCCGAGGTCGAGCAGGCCGACGAGATCGAATAGTTCACGCCGTGGATCTTGAACCAGGTCGCGAGCGTCGCGGATGCCGTGGACGACATCGCCTTCGGCACGGCAAACGGCCCGATGCGCTTAGGGCTGTTGTTCTTTTCGGTGATTTCTGCGGCTTCCACGATGGTGCGCGTGGACGGACCGCCCGAGCCCATGATGATGCCGGTGCGCTCGTTGGTGAACTCGCCTTCCTGGAGGCCGGCATCGGCGATCGCCTGCTTCATGGCGATGTGGTTCCACATGCCGCCTTGCGACAGGAACCGCGCAGCGCGGCGATCCACCTCGGCGGCCGCGTCGATCTCGGGGGAACCCCAGACCTGGCACTTGAAGCCGTGATCGGAAAAGCTTTGCGAAAAGCTGATGCCGGACTTCGCATCGCGCAGCGAGGCGGTGACCTCGTCGGCATTGTTTCCGATGGACGATACGATGCCCAGACCGCTTACGACGACGCGTCTCATGGCTTCAACTCCGCTTTTGGCGTTCCGGTCAACTTAAACGGCTGTGCCGACGGCTTCTTGCTTGGACAGGCCGACCTTCAGATCGGTTGCCTTNNGTAGATCTGTTCGCCATCGGCCTTCAACCAGCCATCGGCAATGCCCAGCACCAGGCGTCCGCGCATCACGCGCTTGAAGTCGACGCCATACTCCACCTTCTTCACCGAAGGGGTGACCATGCCCTTGAACTTCACTTCGCCGGTCGACAGCGCCATGCCCTTGCCGGGCTCGCCAAGCCAGCCGAGATAAAAGCCGGTCAGCTGCCACATGGCATCCAGGCCGAGACAGCCGGGCATGATCGGATTGCCGGGAAAGTGGCAGGGGAAGAACCAGAGATCCGGATGGATGTCGAACTCGGCGCGGATATAGCCCTTGTCGAACTCGCCACCGGTTTCGCTGATATCGGTGATACGATCGAACATCAGCATCGGCGGCGCGGGCAGCTGCGCATTGCCGGGCCCGAAGAGGTCGCCGCGTGCGCAGGCCAGCAGATCCTCGTAGTCGAAGCTCGTCTTGCGGTCGGCCATGCTGTTCGTGTCTCCCTCCGGCGCATCGACTGGGTCATGCCGGTCTTGTTTCTGGTCTGCTGCGTTCACTATAGCAATTGCAGCTGTCCGCGATTAGCCCGCTTGCGAGGTCGGGTCAACGTGCCGCTATTGATCAGTTTGCCGCGACAGAATATATGCTTTTCAAAGCTACAGGGCGATTATAGGGCATTGATGCGCCCGCAGAACGGTGCCCCATCAACAATGCTTGGAGCATTATGAGCGAAGCAGCCTTGGACTGGCAGGTGGTTGAAAAGCGGGTACGCGAAGCGGGCCTGCGCCCGACGCGTCAGCGCGTCGCACTCGCCAGCCTCATCTTCGCACAGGGCGACAGGCACCTTTCGGCCGAAGAGCTGCACGAGGAAGCCTGCATTGCGGGCGTTCCGGTATCGCTGGCGACCGTCTACAACGCGCTGCACCAGTTCACCGAAGCCGGGATGCTGCGCATTCTCGCCGTGGAAGGCGCCAAGACCTATTTCGACACGAACACGTCCGATCACCACCACTTCTATGTCGAAGGCGAGAATCGCGTCGTCGATATTCTGGATGGGCCGGTGCAGTTCATGCGCCTGCCGCAGCCGCCGGAAGGCATGGAAATCGCCAATGTCGACGTGGTGATCCGCCTGCGCCCGAAGCGCGGATAGCCGACGCTCTTCGCTAGAACGGCTGAGACGCGACTGTTCCGATCGCGCCTCTGTTAGTCCTTGACGGTTTCGCCGGGATACGCGCCCCACAACAGCGCCTGGCTGATCCAGCCTTCACGCCCCGCAAACGTCATTTCGCACCAGGACCCGTTGCAGGTCTTGATCGTGCCGATCACGCCGGGCTCGACACGAGCGACGACGCTGGCTTCCTTGTTGGGCTGATCCATCACAGTAATCACCGCATCCGGCTTGCCACGCTGCCAGGGTGCGACGATTGCCGTGCGGCGGCCGGACAGGAGAGACTGGTTGACCCAGCCTTCGGCACCATCGGGGTCACGCACGCGGCGCCAGTTGTCATATTCCTGGATGATTTCCATCGGCATACCAGACTTCAGATACATCCAGTCGACGGCATAATTCACGCCCGGACCGACGCGGGAATTGACGCGGCCCGATTTCAGGCTGACGAAACGCGGCAAAGGCAGGCCGCTTCCACGGCGGGGGGCAGCAGGCGTCGCAGCCGTTTCGCTCGGGGCAGCCGCTGGTTCTTCTGGGGCCGTATCAGGCGCCGCAACGGACTCGTCTTGTGCAAAGGCGGGGAAGGCAGCGCTGGGCGCAATGGCGGCAACAACGGCGGCCAGAAGCGCATAACGAAGATGAAGGCCTTCCATGGTCTATTTCCCGATGACTTTGCGAGCGGCCTGTCGCCGCCTTTTCCCTTTGTCTTCCGCTCATCGGCTTGGTAGGACCGAGAACGCTGAAGGCACGGTTCGAAGTGTCGCAAGTCTTGGTTAAAGAGGTCTCAACAAGACCCGCTTTGGGAGGGGCGTCCATCATGTCGAGCCGCAAAANNCGCCTGAACGAAGACGATCGCATCATGACGCAGCCGGAATTGGTTGCGGCCGTGGGCGAGGCGCAGGTGCTGGTGCCCACCGTGCGCGACCGCATCGATGCCGCCGTGATCGCGCAGGCCGGCCCCAACCTCAAGCTCATCGCCAATTACGGCAACGGCGTCGACAATGTCGATGTCGCGGCCGCTGCCGCACGCGGCATCACCGTCACGAACACGCCCAACGTGCTGACCGAAGACACCGCCGACATGACCATGGCGCTGATCATGGCCGTGCCGCGCCGGCTGGCGGAAGGTGCCAACATCCTTCATACCCAAGGCAAATGGTCTGGCTGGTCGCCGACCTGGATGCTCGGCCGCCGCTTGGGCGGCAAGCGGCTCGGCATCGTCGGCATGGGCCGCATCGGTACGGCTGTTGCAAGGCGCGCCAAGGCGTTCGGCCTGTCGATCCACTACCATAATCGCAAGCATGTTTCGGCGGCCGTGGAAGACGAGCTGGAGGCGACCTATTGGGAAAGCCTAGACCAGATGCTGGCGCGCATGGACATCATCTCGGTCAACTGTCCCTCGACGCCGGCGACCTTCCACCTGCTGTCGGCGCGCCGCCTGGCTTTGATGCAGCCGACGGCCTATCTCGTGAACACGGCGCGCGGCGACATCGTCGACGAAGCGGCGCTGATCGGAATGATCCAGGACGGCAAGTTGGCGGGTGCGGGGCTCGACGTGTTCGAGCAGGAGCCGGTGGTGAACCCCAAGCTCGTGAAGCTCGCCAACAAGGGCAAGGTCGTCCTTCTACCGCACATGGCCTCCGCCACAATAGAAAGCCGCATCGACATGGGCGAGAAGGTCATCATCAACATCCGGGCGTTTCTTGATGGGCATCGCCCGCCGGATCGGGTGCTGCCGAACAGGGTTTAGTGCGTCCTTCGAGGCTCGCCAGCGAAGGTAGCGCTTGGTGTGTAGTGCATTGCGGGGGCTTGCACCTCAGGATGAACCCTTAGAGGCTCGCTCTTCAGGATGAGGGAGGTGTGCGAGAGCCTGACCTATCCGCTTCGTCATCCTCGGGCTTGACCCGAGGATCCATGCCGGAACGGTGAAAGAACGAGAATGCGCTTGCCGGTGCCGTTGGCTCTTCCAAAGGAGCGTTCAGGCATGGATCCTCGG
>DCDI01000215.1:5353-6986 GCA_002316345.1 Phyllobacteriaceae bacterium UBA1059
TCAAGCCCGAGGATGACGAAGCTGCGATGGTCCTCATCCCTAGTGCGAGCGGAGTGAGCCTCGATGGACGCACGGCTTCACACCACCGTCAGTAATCCATCCTCGCCGACACTCACGATCTGCCCAGCAAACCTACCTTGTTCATCCGCCGGCAAGCGCACCGCAATCGGCGTTGGCCAGGCCATTTCCTTGGCGACCAGCAGGCCGAGCAGCAAAATGGCATCCGGTGCGTCCATGATGAGGGCGGCGGGGGCGTGGTTGGCGTGGACGAGTTCGAGCAGAACGGCGGAGGCTGAGGAGGAGCCAATGGTGCCGGGCAGGAAGAGGACGCGGCCGGCGATGGAGGCGCCGTTTTGGGGATGGCGGACGTCGGTGACGCGGCCGCTGGCGGGGTCGATGCCGCCCCAGAAGCTGATGGGTTGGGTAAAGACAAGGGCTTCGCCGGTGCCGGCGTTTCCGGGAACCAGGATCTCGGTTTGAAACCTCATGCGGCGACCTGGGTGAAGGTCGGCCGGCCGCAAACGGCGCTTTCCACGCAATCGGCGAGGGAGCCGTAAAGCACTGAGTATCCAGTGTTTCCTGGTGCGTAATGGGCGAATTTGCCGGAGTTGGTCATGAGGATGCCGTTCGGCAGATCGGCTAAAATAGGGGTGACGACGACGCAGGTGTCGGCGACGAGGGTGATGCCGGCGCTAGTCAGATCCGCCAGCAAACCGTGCGTTTCCAGCTCCTTGAGGACGTGGCGGCCGGTGCAGGCGTAGAAGGGGAGACAAACGCGTCGGCCGTTCAGGAGGCGGGTGAGGGTGCGGATTTCGGCGAAGGAGAGGTGCGGACTGCCGATCGCAACGGCATCCAACTGGCCGGTGGACGCGGTGGTCGAGAGCGCAAGTTGGGTGTTTCGCAGCGCAGTTTGGTCGATTGAAACGACCTCAACAGGCCCGTTCGCCAATATGGCGGCGACGTCAGGCGCTTCCGGCGTTACACCGGCGATGTGGAAGAGGCCGACCGCGCCGGCCGAAGCGGATGCCGCTCCGAAGGCTTTCAGAGCATCCTCGCCGGGATGGTTCCCGATGCCTTTGACGACCCCGATGTCGGAACCGACGGTGCGGCCGAAAAGGGTGCCGAGGATCGGCCAGGCGATGTCCGAGGAAAGGAAGCCGGGATCGATCTGGCTGACATCGAAAATGATGCTGGCACGGCGGTTTTCCGGGCGGTGCAGTCCGGTGTCGGGAGCGCGGCCGGCAATGGCACAGGCAATGTCGAGGAAGTCGCCGTAGCGATTGGTGCGGGCGCCGAGAACGGAGTTGCAGAACACGACGGCATTGGATTCGCCCCAGGCGACATCGGTGCCGAAGGCGGGACGGTGGCCGGCCTGGTAGGGCGCGCAAGTCCAGCTCGGTTCGCAGCCGAGCGCGCGATAAGCGCTCATCATGCGCCGCGCCATATCCCGGGGATGATCGGCTAGACGCACGCGGCAGGAGCCGGTGAGATCGAGCGCGCCGACATTGAGGGTGGCACGCACGCTGACCTTGGCGCCGCCTTCCACCAGGCGCTCGGCAAAGAGCGTGCCGGAATCGCCATGATAAAGCGCGCCGTCGATATGGGCCGAGGCAATCGGGATCAAGCGCGGGGC
>DCDI01000120.1 GCA_002316345.1 Phyllobacteriaceae bacterium UBA1059
TGGCCCAGACCTTCGGCTACGGGGCGATGACGAATTCGTTCAACGACCTGCACTACAGCAAGGCAGTGCTGTTCATCGGCTCGAACCCGGCCGAGGCCCACCCGATCTCGATGCTGCACTTCCTGCACGCCAAGGAACTGGGCGCGAAGATGATCGTCATCGACCCGCGCTTCACGCGCACCGCGCGCTTCGCCCACCATTACGTGCGCGTGCGCCCGGGCACCGACATCCCGCTGGTCTGGGGCATGCTCTGGCACATCTTCAACAACGGCTGGGAAGACAAGGAATACATCGCCGCCCGCACCTACGGCATGGACGACGTGCGCGAGGAAGTGGCGAAATGGACGCCCGATAAAGTCTCGGACATCACCGGCGTGCCGGAAGCCTCGGTGCGCCTGGCGGCCGAAATGCTGGCCAAGAACCGCCCCTCGTCGGTGGTCTGGTGCATGGGCATCACCCAGCACCACGTCGGCACCGCCAACGTGCGCGCATTGTCGATCCTGCAGCAAGCGCTCGGCAACATCGGTATCCCCGGCGGCGGCGCGAACATCTACCGCGGCCACGACAACGTGCAGGGCGCCACCGACGTCGGCCCGAACGGCGACTCGCTGCCCGGCTACTACGGCCTGGCCGAAGGCGCCTGGAAGCACTTCGCGAATGTCTGGGGCGTCGATTACGAGTGGATCAAGTCGCGCTTCGGTTCCAAGGAACTGATGGAAAAGCCCGGCATCACCGTCTCGCGCTGGTTCGACGCGGTGAACGAGCAGAATCAGTACATCGACCAGCCGAGCAACTTGCGCGCCGTGTTCTACTGGGGCCACGCGCCGAACAGCCAGACCCGCCTGCCCGACATGAAGGCGGCCATGCAGAAGCTCGACATGCTGGTGGTGGTCGACCCCTATCCGAGCATGACGGCCTCGATGCACGGCCGCACCGACGGCGTCTACCTGCTGCCGGCCGCCTCGCAGTTCGAAACGCAAGGCTCGTGCACCTCGTCGAACCGTTCGATCCAGTGGCGCGAGCGCGTCATCATGCCGCTGTTCGAGTGCAAGACCGACCACGAGATCATGTACTTGTTCGCGAAAAAGCTCGGCTTCCATAACGAACTCTGCAAGAACATCAAGGTGGTGCAGAACGAGCCGGTGGTCGAGGACATTCTGCGCGAGATCAACCGTTCGTGCTGGACCATCGGCTATANNCTGCGTGCCGACCACGGCCCCTGCAAGGGCGACTACTACGGCTTGCCGTGGCCGTGCTGGGGCACGCCGGAAATGAAGCACCCGGGCACGCCCATCCTGTACGACCTGAACAAGAGCGTGGCCGAAGGCGGTTTGCCGTTCCGCGCCAACTGGGGCGTCGAGCACAATGGAGAAAGCCTGCTCGCGGCCGACGGCTCGACCAACAAGGACAGCCAGCTCGACACCGGCTACCCGGAATTCGACCACGTGTTCCTGAAAAAGCTGGGCTGGTGGAACGAACTGACGCCGGCCGAGCAGGCCATGGCCGAAGGCAAGAACTGGAAGACCGACCTGTCCGGCGGCATCATCCGCGTGGTCATTTCGCACGGCTGCGCGCCTTTCGGCAATGCCCGCGCCCGCGCGAACGTGTGGAACTTCCCGGACCCGATCCCGACCCACCGCGAGCCGCTGCTGTCGCCGCGCCGCGATCTGGTGGCCAAGTACCCGACCTACGACGACAAGGCCAACTTCCTGCGCCTGCCGACGCTGTACAAGTCGGTGCAGCAGATGGACTTCAGCAAGGACTTCCCGCTGATCATGACCTCGGGCCGACTGGTCGAGTACGAGGGCGGCGGCGAGGAAACCCGCTCGAACCCGTGGCTGGCCGAGCTGCAGCAGAACATGTTCGTCGAGATCAACCCGAAGGATGCGGTGCAGATCGGCGCGCGCATCGGCGAATTCGTCTGGGTCGAAACCCCGACCGGCGCCCGCCTGAAGATGATGGCGATGGTCACCGAGCGGGTGCCGATCGGCCTGGTCTGGATGCCTTTCCACTTCGGCGGCTGGTGGATGGGCGAAGACCTGGAAAAACACTACCCCGAAGACGGCGCGCCGACGGTGCGTGGCGAGGCGGTGAACACCGGCTGGACCTACGGCTACGACGCCGTGACGATGATGCAGGAAACCAAGGTATCGATGTGCCGCGTGGTACGTGCCTGATGTACGCGCATAAGGAAGAGGAGCTGACATGGCCGCGAGGATGAAATTTATTTGCGATACCGAGCGTTGCATCGACTGCAACGGCTGCGTTACCGCCTGCAAGAACGAACACGAAACGCCCTGGGGCGTGAACCGGCGCCGCGTGGTGACCATCAACGACGGCGTGCCGGGCGAGCGCTCGGTGTCGATCGCCTGCATGCACTGCACCGACGCGCCTTGCCTGGCCGTGTGCCCGACCAACTGCATCTACCACACCGAGGACGGCATCGTCCTGCACAGCAAGGACCAGTGCATCGGCTGCGGCTACTGCTATTACGCCTGCCCCTTCGGCGCGCCGCAGTTCGCCGGCACCGGTTTGTTCAACCACCGCGGCAAGATGGACAAGTGCACCTTCTGCGCCGGCGGCCCGGAACCGGATACCTCGGAAGCCGAATTCAAGAAATACGGCCGCAACCGCATCGCCGAAGGCAAGCTCCCAGCGTGTGCCGAAATGTGCGGCACCAAGGCGCTGCTCGGCGGCGAAGCCAACCTGATCGCCGACATCTACCGCCAGCGCGTGGAAACCCGTGGCTACGGCCCGGAGTTGTGGGGCTGGAAGATCGCCTACGGCCGCCCGAAGCGCGGCGGCGAGATTCAGGCCAAGGGCGATTTGCCGCGCGTGAACCAGGACATCGGCGACACCCAGAACGGCGGCGAAAGGTTCCCGCAATGAAAAAGCCCATCTACCTGGTCCTGGCCCTGCCTTTGTTGCTCACCGGTTGCCTGGAAGTCGACCAGCACCCGGAATGGATTCGTGGGGAATACGCGGGCAAGACCGACAACCGCCACCCGCAGACCCATTTCCATAACGACCGCCTGGCCTGGTCGGCGGCGATCCAGAACCGCAACCA
>DCDI01000052.1:0-8005 GCA_002316345.1 Phyllobacteriaceae bacterium UBA1059
GCACTCGGCCTCGCCTCGCAACCCTCGCCCGCTCATGCGCAGGACACACGGCCGGACGATCAGGCCGCGATCGAGGCGATCTCCACTACGCGCATCGCCTATGTCGTCACCGGTGACTCTTCTGTCGACTCCATCAGCCGCGCCGGCATTCAGGGGCTGAACCGCTTCCTGATCGAAAAGACCGCGCTGGAGCCCGGCGATCCGGCCGGCGTCGACATAGCCACCGACGAACTGTCCTTCTACCCGCTGATCTATTGGCCCATCGATCCCGACAGCGCCATGCCGAGCGAGGACGCCATCGCCCGCGTCGACGCCTATATGAAGCAGGGCGGCACGGTGTTGTTCGACACGCGCGACCAGTATTCGGCGGGCTTCGACGCNNGATGGCCGATCTCAACGTGCCGGCGCTGGAGCCGGTGCCGGAAGATCACGTGCTGACGAAATCCTTCTTCATCGTCCCGGAATTCCTCGGCCGCTACAATGGCAGCCCGCTTTGGGTGGAAGCGACGGCTACCTCCGCCAACCCGGATGACCGCCCGGTGCGCACCGGCGATGGCGTCACGCCGATCATGATCACCGCCAACGATCTCGCCGGCGCCTGGGCCATAGACNNAGCCAGTGGCGAGCCGATGCTGCCGACCGTTCCCGGCGACCCGATGCAGCGCGAATATGCCCTGCGCGGCGGCGCCAACATCATGATGTATATGCTGACCGGCAACTACAAGTCGGATCAGGTCCACGTGCCGGTCTTGCTTGAAAGGCTTGGGCAATGACAGCAACCTTGGCGCTATTACCCCCCTCTGGCCTGCCGGCCATCTCCCCCTCAAGGGGGGCGAGGAGCAGCTTCAATCCCGGTTCTTTACTTGCAGCGCCGACGTTCGGTTCCGGGGTATCGAGAGTTGGCGCAGACGTGAATGCCAGCGTCATCGCCCCCCTTGAGGGGGAGATGGCCGGCAGGCCAGAGGGGGGTCAGCGACCGATCCGAAGATGCACACGATGACCTGGTCGCTCTCCCTCGAGCCGCTGCTGTCCTGGACCACGCTCGGCNNTTCCGCTTGGCTGCACTAGCAGCACTTGCGCTCGCCTTGGTAAACCCGGTTCTGCTCGACGAACTGCGTCAGCCCCTGAAGAGCGTCGTCGCGCTCGTCGTGGACCGCAGCCAGAGCCAGGACATTCGCGACCGCAGCGCGCAGACCGATGCAGCACTTGCCGAGCTGAAAACGCGGCTGGCGCGCTTCGACCAGTTCGAAGTGCGCGAGATCGAAGCCGGTCAGGCAGCGTCGGCCGAGGATCGCACGGACACCAAGCTGTTCGGCGCGCTCGACAGCGCCTTCCGCGATGTGCCGCCGTCACGAATTGCCGGCGCAATCATGGTGACGGACGGCCAGGTGCATGATGTGCCTGCCAACGCCAATCCTGGCTTTGAAGCCCCGGTTCACGCGCTGATCACCGGCGAGGACGGCGAGCGCGACCGGCGTATCCGGCTGGAAAACGCGCCGCGTTTCGGGCTCGTCGACAAGCCGATCCCCATGACCTACCGCGTGCTCGACACAGCCGGTCAGGGCGACGCGGTGAACGTGCGCGTGTCGATTAACGGCAATCCGGTCGCCACCGAACGCGCGATCGTGGGTCAGCCGGCCACTGTCGAAGTCACGATCCCGACCGCCGGCCGCAACATCGTGGAATTCGCGGTGGAAGGCGTGGCGGGCGAACTCACGACCACCAACAATCGCGCCGTCGCGCTGATCGACGGCATTCGCGAGAACCTGCGTGTGCTACTGGTGTCCGGCGAGCCGCATGCCGGCGAGCGCACTTGGCGCAATCTGCTCAAGTCCGACGCTTCCGTCGATCTCGTACATTTCACGATCCTGCGCCCCCCTGAGAAACAGGACGGCACGCCGATCAACGAGCTGTCGCTGATCGCCTTCCCGACGCGCGAGCTGTTCGTCGACAAGATCAACGACTTCGATCTGATCATCTTCGACCGTTACCAGCACCGCGACGTGCTGCCGATCCTGTATTACGACTACATCGCCGAATATGTCGAAAACGGCGGCGCACTGCTGATCGCGGCAGGTCCCGAATATGCCGGTCAGCAATCAATCGCCAACACGCCGCTGATGTCCACCCTGCCCGCTCTGCCCTCCGGCGAAGTCGTGGAAGAAGGCTTCTATCCGCGCCTCACCGATCTCGGCCAGCGTCACCCCGTCACCCGTGGGCTGGAAGGCTCAGGACAGGAACCGCCGCGCTGGAGCCGCTGGTTCCGCCAGATCGGCGTCGACAGCACGCAGGGCGAAGTGGTGATGAAGGGTGCGGACGACCGGCCCTTGCTGGTGCTGGAGCGCAAGGGCGAAGGCCGCGTCGGCATGTTCCTGTCCGACCAGGGCTGGCTCTGGGCGCGCGGTTATGAAGGCGGTGGCCCGCATGTCTCGCTTTACCGGCGCATCGCGCATTGGCTGATGAAGGAGCCTGAGCTCGAGGAAGAACGGCTCATCGCCGACGGTCGCGGCATGGTGCTGAACGTCACGCGTCAGACCATGAGCGACGATCCCGGCCCGGCCAGCGTCATCTCCCCTACTGGCAAGCGGCTGCAGATCCCGCTGACCTCCAACCAGCCGGGCCTGTTCACAGGCAGCCTGGAAACCGATGAGGTCGGCCTTTATCAGATTGCCAATGGCGACCTGACGGCGCTTGCCCATGTCGGGCCGCTCAACGCGCCGGAGTTTGCCGATGTCGTGTCTACCACGGACCGGCTTCAGCCGGTGGCGGACGAAACCGGCGGCAGCGTGCGGCGGCTCGAAAGCGGCGTCACGGGCCTGAGCCTGCCCAACATCGTGCCGGTGCGCGCCAATGGCGAAACCAATGGCCGCGACTGGATGGGCCTGCGCGTCACTGACGACAGCGTGCTGCAATCCGTCAGCCGCACGCCCTTGTTCGGCGGCTTCTTCGGTCTCGCTCTGCTGCTGATGGCGATCGGCGCGATGTGGTATCGCGAGGGGCGCTAAGCCCCTTCGCTACACGCCCCGGCAGAAATAGCGAACAGTCTTCGCGCCACCATGGATCGCCGCTTGCCCGACTTCGGTGAAGCCAAGCGCCGCATGAAACGCATCCGACGCCGGGTTTGGCGGCTCCGCGTTAACCTCGCAGCAGATCCTGTCGTGCCCAGCTTCTTTGGCGCACGCAAACAAGTCTTCGTAAAGCCGCCGCGCGAGCCCGCGTCCCCGCGCTTTCGGTGACACCACGATGCGATCCACATACACGAAGCGCGAATAGCGCGCCTTGAACCACAGGAAGTTGGGGCTGGTGTAAGCCGCGCCCTGATCAAAGGTCAGCAAAAAAGCATCGCCGTCGCCGATCCGCCGTGCATGAAACGCACCCGCGACCATTTGGGCGAGGTCCTCGGCCGATAATAGAGACAGCTCCTGCGCATGATCGTTGTTAAGCGCGAGGATCGTTGCGTGACGCTCTGCGTCAACAGCTTGAATCAGATCGTTGGCCACGGCGCGCAACTCCTTCATCCTGCAACGGAAAACTGGCGCAGGGCCTCGCTGGCAGTGATCGCGGCCGACACCGACAAGTTGAGGCTGCGCGCGCCCGGCATCATCGGAATGGTGAGCCGCGCGTCGGCGAGCGCATGCACGCTGTCCGGCACACCAGCGGATTCCCGTCCGAACAGGATGATGTCGTTGGGCGCAAAGGCGAACTGCGTGTAGGGCACTGCACCCTTGGTCGTGAGCAAAAGCAGGCGCCGACCCTCTTCTTTGCGCCATGCTTCAAACGCTTCGAAGTTGGTATGCCGGCGCAGCGCCGCCATCTCCAGATAATCCATGCCGGCGCGCTTCAGGTTCTTGTCGGATATGTCGAAGCCGGTCGGCTCGATAATGTCGACGGCGACCCCGAGGCAGGCGCCAAGGCGCAGCACCGCGCCGGTATTGCCAGGAATTTCAGGCTGATAAAGCGCGATGCGCAGGTCGCTCATGATGCGTGTCCGTTCAAGATGGCGTGTCGGATTGGATTGGCGCTGCTTGCCCTTGAGACAAAAAACCATTCCCGTGACTGGCCGTTTGCGCGCAACTAGGCTATGAAGCCGCCGACATCAACGCGAACCAGAGGGGACAAGGATGGAAAACATGATCACTGTAAACATCCCGCGCGCCCTTCTCCGGCCCTTGTTTCGGCCAATCGGCGCCTGACGGCGGCTTCGCGACCCTCTTAGGCTTTACTTTTCAAGCAGCGTCTCGAACCCCGCCGGACCGTTCTTTCCGTTCCGAGGTTTCGTCATGTCGTTGTTCTTGCTTTTCGGTCTTTATCCACCTTCACCCGCTTTTCGTCGGCTGAAGGTGCTTTGCTCGCTTCCGTCATGACCATCCGGCTTCAACAGCCGCCTGCGACCGTTTTTTGTACTACGAGATTGATCCCATGTTCCGCTGGTTCGAATCCCGCCTGAACCCCTTCCCCACCGAAGAACCCGTCGAGCCCCCGAAGACGCTCGTTGGCTTCTGCCTGCATTACACCAGGGGCTCGTGGCCTTTCATCATCCTTGCCGCGATCCTGATGGCCGCGATTGCGCTGGCCGAAGTCTGGATGTTCGCCTTTCTCGGCAACATCGTTGACTGGCTGTCGGCACAAAACCGCGAAACCTTCTTGCAGACAGAAGGCTGGAAGCTGATCGGCATGGGCGCGATCGTGCTGATCGCCCTGCCCGCGACGGTGGTGCTCAATTCACTGATCAGCCAGCAGACGCTGATGGGCAACTATCCCATGCGCATACGATGGCAGGTGCATCGCTACCTCCTGAAGCAGTCGATGAGCTTCTATCAGGACGAGTTCGCCGGCCGCATCGCCACCAAGCTGATGCAGACGGCCTTGGCCGTGCGCGAATGCGTCATCAAGCTGATCGACGTGTTGAACTACGTCATCGTTTACTTCCTGGGCGTGCTGTTCATCGTCGGTTCGGCAGATTTGCGCTTGGCCGCCCCGCTGGCCGTGTGGCTCGCGGCTTATATCGGCCTGCTGTTCTTCTTCGTGCCACGCCTCGGCAAGGTCGCGGCGGAACAAGCTGATGCGCGCTCGCTGATGACCGGTCGCGTCGTCGACAGCTACACCAATATCCAGACGGTCAAGCTGTTCAGCCATGCCAAGCGCGAGTCGTCCTATGCCCGCGAAGGCATGTTCGACTTCCTGCAGACCGTTTACCGCTCGATGCGGTTGGTGACCGGCCTGTATGGCTCGCTTTACATCCTCAACGCGCTGCTTCTGACTTCCGTTGCCGGCATTGCGCTGTGGCTGTGGCTGGGTGATCTGGTCTCGATCGGCGCCGTGGCGGTGGCCTTGGGCCTCGTGCTGCGCCTGTGGGGCATGTCGCAGTGGATCATGTGGGAAGTGTCCGCGCTGTTCGAGAATGTCGGCACGGTGAAGGACGGCATTCAGTCGATTTCACTGCCGCGCGTGGTGGAAGACGTTCCCGGCGCCAAGCCGCTTGCGGTGACCAAGGGCGAGATCAGCTTCGATCGCGTCGGCTTCCATTACGGCAAGGGCAAAGGCATCATCGGCGATCTCTCGCTGACGATCCGTCCGGGCGAAAAGGTCGGCGTGGTCGGCCGCTCGGGCGCTGGCAAGTCGACGCTGGTAAACCTGCTTCTGCGTTTCTACGACGTAGAAAGCGGCCGCATCCTGATCGACGGTCAGGACATTGCTGGGGTTCAGCAGGACAGTTTGCGCGCGCAGATCGGCATGGTCACGCAGGACACGTCCCTGCTGCACCGGTCCGTGCGAGACAACATCCTGTATGGCCAGCCGGATGCCGACGATGCGATGGTGAAGCGAGCGGCCGAAAGCGCATCCGCCGAAACCTTCATCGCCGCTTTGCGCGATCACAAGGGCCGTACGGGCTATGATGCCTATGTCGGCGATCGGGGCGTCAAGCTTTCCGGCGGCCAGCGCCAGCGCATCGCGATTGCCCGCGTCATGCTGAAGGACGCGCCGATCCTGATCCTCGACGAAGCGACCTCGGCACTGGACTCGGAAGTCGAAGCCGCGATCCAGGAGAACCTCTATCGCCTGATGGAAGGCAAGACGGTGATCGCCATCGCGCACCGTCTCTCGACCATCGCGGCCATGGACCGGCTGATCGTGATGGATCGCGGGCGGGTGATCGAGGACGGCTCGCATGACGAGCTGGTGGCCCGGGGTGGGCTTTATGCTCAGCTCTGGCAGCGCCAATCCGGCGGCTTCCTGATGCAGGAAGAGGCCGAGGCGATCGGAGCGCAGGCCGAAAGGCCGAAGGATCTGGCAGCAGAATAAAGCGGCCGGGCTGTCACTCATGGAGCAGTGAACCTATATCAAGCCTGTGCTGACCCCCGATCCCTCCCCGTCTGAAAAACGACCCTTAAGCGAGCGCGCCTGGCAACGCGCCGAAAACGTCATTAATCCGTTCGGCGATACGCCACGCGAAGTGCTGCCGCGCGACGCGTGGGCCTTCATCCTGTTCTTTGCCAAACAGGCGAAAGGACCGTTCATCCTGCTTCTGATTGCCGGCGGCCTATCAGGCGCGGTGGATGCCGCACTTTACTGGTCGGTCGGCTGGCTGATCGACATCCTCGATACCGCCAATCCCGCGACGCTCGTCGTCGATTACTGGCCGCACCTCCTCGCATTCCTCGTGCTCGTCCTGTTCGTGCGCGCGGCGATCATGATCGGCAATGCCGTGGTCGAGCAGCAGGTCGTGGTGCCCAACTTTTACCAGCTCGTGCGCTGGCAGGCCTTCCGGCGCGTGATCGACCAGCCCTATGAGTTCTATCAGAACGATTTCGCCGGCCGCATCGCTACCAAGATCCTGCAAGGCGGCGAAGCAACGGGCGACTTCATCACTTCGTCGCTGCAGACGATGTGGAGCTTCGTCACCTTCCTGATCCTGGCCGCGACGATCCTGTCGACGCTCGATCCCCTATTGGGCGTGGTGCTGGGCCTGTGGCTAGCGAGCTACCTGGCTTCAGCCTGGGTTCTCCTGCCGCCGCTACGTGCCGCCGGTCGCAAGACAGCGGATGAACGCTCGCTGGTCAATGGCCGGCTGGTGGACGCCTTCACCAACATCATGGCTGTGAAACTGTTCGACAGCGGCGGGCGCGAGCATGGCTTCGTGCGCGAAGGCATGGCGCAGTATCTTACCGCCGTGAAGCAAATGACACGCGGCATCACCCGCGTGCGCGGCGCCATTGCTATCCTCAACGGCTTCATGATGGCCGGTGTGGCCCTGCTGGCAGTCTATAGTTGGCAGAACGGCGAAGCCTCGACCGGTCAGGTTGCAACGGCCATCGGCCTCGTGTTCCGGCTCAACCAGATGTCCGGCTACATGATGTTCAACATCAACGGCCTGATCCGCTCCTTCGCCACCGTGCAGGATGCCACCGGCACGATCTCGGTGAAGCCCGGCATCCAGGATGCCCCGGATGCCATCGTCGCGCCACGCGCGAGCGGCGACCTGCGCTTCGATGATGTCTCCTTCCATTATGACAAGGCTGGCGGTGTCATCGACCACCTCAACCTTCACATCCAGCCCGGCGAGCGCGTCGCGCTGGTCGGCCCATCGGGCGCCGGCAAAACGACACTGGTGAACCTCGCGCTGCGGCTGTTCGATGTCGAAGCCGGCCGCATCCTCGTCGACAACCGCGATATCCGCAGCCTGACACAGACCTCGCTGCGCCAGCAATTTGGCGTCGTCAGCCAGGATCCGATGCTGATGCACCGCTCGATCCGTGACAACATCGCTTATGGCCGCCCGGATGCCACGGAAGACGAGATCATCGCCGCCGCGACCCAAGCCAAGGCGCATGACTTCATTGGCGGCGTGCGCGATCCCAGGGGCCGCACCGGCTATGACGCCCATGTCGGCGAGCGCGGCGTGAAGCTGTCCGGCGGACAGCGCCAGCGCATTGCGATCGCCCGCATGATGCTGAAGAACGCGCCGATCCTGGTGCTGGACGAAGCCACGTCCGCGCTCGACTCC
>DCDI01000052.1:8023-12596 GCA_002316345.1 Phyllobacteriaceae bacterium UBA1059
TCGCGCACCGCCTGTCGACCATCGCGGCGCTCGATCGCATCGTCGTGCTGGACGGCGGTAAAATCGTGGAAGAAGGCACGCATGACCAGCTTGTGGCGCGCGATGGCCTTTACGCCCAGCTTTGGAAGCGCCAGTCCGGCGGCTTCCTGGCCGATCGCCTCGCAGCGGAATAGGTCATCATGAGCCTTCGTCTCCCGTCCCAGTTTGGCAGCGTGCATCCCGGCGATGTCCTGTTCGATGCGCTGAACACGGAGATCGCGGGTGAGAAGGCATCATCGCTTGGCCGCGCCGGTACGCAGGCTGCGAAAGCGCTCACGAAGCTTGCCGAGGCCGGGCCGCATCATCCCGATCGCCACGCTCTGCTCAAGGCTGCGGCCGATGCCGTACATGGCTTCTTTATCCAGCGCGAGCTTTGTGGCATGCGCCGCCATGATGGCGTCATCCGCGACCTCGCCATTCCCCAAGCGGTTCTTGTCCGGCTGGGCGCCAAGTAGAGCCAGCGCTGAAATCGTGAGGCTCGGCAGGCACTTGCAACAATGTTGCGACAAACTGCCCACCCGTTCTGCGACCATATGGACAACCCCCTCACAGACGCCTAGAAAATGCCGCAAACTACCAGGGATTCCGTGGCGGCTTCACGGCGCGCGTGCATGATCTGGTGGTCCCAGCCGGCGGAAACGTCGGCAAGGCGATGAGACAACGGAGCCATTGGCTCGACGGTCAGGAGGACTATTCCGTGAGCGCAAACGAAACCGCCGAACCGACCCGGCGCGATTTCCTTTATATCGCGACAGGTATGGCAGGTGTCGTGGCCGCTGCAAGCGTGGCCTGGCCCTTCATCGATCAGATGCGCCCCGACGCATCCACACTGGCACTCGCCACCGTGGATGTGGACGTTTCCAGCGTGGAACCGGGCATGTCCATCACCGCCAAGTGGCGCGGCAAGCCGATCTTCATCCGCAACCGCACGCCGGCCGAGCTTGAAGAAGCCAACAAGGTTCCCCTGACCGACCTCAAGGACCCGATCGCCCGCAACGCCAATCTTCCCGCCGATGCTCAGGCGAGCGACCTCGATCGCTCCGCTGGCGAAGGCAAGGAAAACTGGATCGTCATGGTCGGCTCCTGCACCCATCTTGGCTGCGTGCCGCTCGGCCAGTCCGGCGACTTCGGCGGCTGGTTCTGCCCGTGCCACGGCTCGCATTATGATACGGCCGGCCGCATCCGCAAAGGCCCTGCTCCGCAGAACCTGGCAGTTCCGACGTTCGAGTTTATCTCGGACACTACGATCCGGATCGGTTAAGGCGAGAGAAGCAGACTATGAGCGGTGGACATTCGACTTATACGCCGACGACCGGAATTGGACGCTGGATTGATGCACGCATGCCGCTACCGCGGCTAATGCACGACAGCTTCATCTCCTATCCGACGCCACGCAACCTGAACTACGCCTACACGTTCGGCGGCATTCTCAGCATCATGCTGGTAGTCCAGATTCTGACCGGCGTCGTGCTGGCCATGCACTACACGGCCTCCACGCTGCTGGCCTTCGACTCCGTCGAAAAGATCATGCGCGACGTGAATTCGGGCTGGCTCCTGCGGTACCTGCACTCCAACGGCGCATCGATGTTCTTCTTCGCCGTGTTCATCCATATTTTCCGCGGTCTTTACTACGGTTCCTACAAGGCGCCGCGCGAACTGCTGTGGATCCTCGGCTGCATCATCCTCCTTCTGATGATGGCTGCCGGCTTCATGGGTTACGTTCTGCCTTGGGGCCAGATGAGCTTCTGGGGCGCAACCGTCATCACCGGCTTCTTCACCGCCATTCCGCTGGCCGGCGAATGGGTGCAGCAGCTTCTCCTGGGCGGCTTCGCGGTCGACAATCCGACCCTGAACCGCTTCTTCTCGCTGCACTACCTCATCCCCTTCATGATCGCCGGCGTCGTCGTGCTCCATATCTGGGCGCTGCATGTCACGGGTCAGACCAACCCGACTGGTATCGAGGTGAAGTCGAAGACGGACACGATCCCATTCACGCCGTATGCGACCGTCAAGGACGCGCTCGGCATGGTGGTGTTTTTCCTGCTCTTCGCCTACTTCGTCTTCTACCTGCCGAACTTCCTCGGCCACCCCGACAACTACATCGTCGCCAACCCGCTGAAGACGCCGGCCCACATCGTTCCGGAATGGTACTTCCTGCCGTTCTACGCGATCCTTCGCGCCATCACCTTCAATATCGGACCGATCGACTCCAAGCTCGGCGGCGTGCTCGCCATGTTCGGCGCCATCGCAGTCCTGTTCTTCGTGCCCTGGCTTGACACGTCGAAGGTTCGTTCGGCCGTTTACCGCCCCTGGTACAAGCTGTTCTTCTGGCTCTTCGTGGTCGACTCGATCCTGCTTGGCTGGCTCGGCTCGCGCCCGGCAGAACCGCCTTACGTGGTCATGGCTCAGCTCGCGACGCTCTACTACTTCGGCTTCTTCCTCGTCATCATGCCGGTTCTCGGCCTGATCGAGACGCCGCGTCGCCTGCCGAACTCGATCACGGAAGCGGTGCTTGCGAAGAACCACGGAAGTGCCGCGGCACATCCGGCGGGTGCAGCTGCTGCGCCTGAGACCAAGGCTTGAGCCCAGGACTCGAAAGGACGACATGATGAAAAAGATCCTCTCGGGACTGGCGGCACTTTGCCTTGGCGCGACGATGGCAACTGCCGCCCTCGCACAGGAAGAAGCCCATAACGAAGCGAACCCAACGCATTTCCCGATCCACCGCCCGGCGGAACTGGATTGGAGCTTCGCGGGTCCGCTCGGTCGCTACGACAACGGCCAGTTGCAGCGCGGCCTAAAGGTTTACAAGGAAGTCTGCTCGGCCTGCCATTCGTTGCGCCTTGTGTCCTTCCGCAACCTCGAAGACCTCGGCTATTCCGCCGAGCAGGTTCGGGCGCTTGCCGCCGAATATGAAGTGACGGACGGCCCAAATGCGGATGGTGAAATGTTCACCCGCGCCGCTTTGCCGTCGGATCATTTCCCATCGCCATACCCTAACGACGAAGCGGCTTCCGCTGCCAACAACGGTGCAGCCCCGCCTGATCTGTCGCTGATGGCCAAGGCGCGCACAGTGGAACGCGGCTTCCCCCGCTTCGTGTTCGATGTCTTCACGCAGTATGCGGAAGGTGGTCCCGACTACATTCATGCGCTGCTGACGGGCTACGAAGAAACCCTGCCGGAAGGCATGGAAGTCGCGGAAGGCACACATTACAACCCGTACTTCATCGCGGGCAAGTCGCTGGCCATGCCGCAGCCGATTTCGGCCGATCAGGTCACCTACGAAGACGGTTCGCCGCAGACGATCGACCAGTATTCGCGCGACGTGTCGGCCTTCCTGATGTGGGCTGCCGAGCCGCACCTGGACGAGCGCAAGATGATCGGCTTCCGCGTCATCATCTTCCTGATGCTCTTCATCGGCCTGCTGTGGATGACCAAGCGCAAGGTGTGGGCCGGCGTGGCGCACTAAGCCTTGCTCTCCCATCAAAAACTGAAAGGGCGCCGTCAGGCGCCTTTTCTTTTGTTCCTCGACCCCACAAGGTAGAGCCATGAAGAGTTCCCTCGAAGACTTCCTCGACCAGTCGATCCGCACGATCCCTGATTATCCCAAGCCAGGTGTGCAGTTCCGCGACATCACTACTCTGCTCGGCAACGCCCGTGCGTTCCGCCGCGCAATCGATGAACTGGTTCACCCCTATGCCGGTCTGAAGGTCGATAAGGTCGCCGGCATCGAAGCGCGCGGTTTCATCCTGGGCGGCGCAATGGCGCACCAGCTGTCATCGGGCTTCGTGCCGATCCGCAAAAAGGGCAAGCTGCCGCATGAAACCGTGCGCGTGGCCTACAGCCTGGAATATGGCGTCGACGAAATGGAAATGCATCGCGACGCGGTGAAGCCCGGAGAGCGCGTGATCCTTGTGGACGACCTGATCGCAACCGGCGGCACCGCGGAAGGCGCGGTGAAGCTGTTGACGCAGATGGGCGCCGACATCGTCGCCGCCTGTTTCGTCATCGACCTGCCCGAGCTCGGCGGCCGCAAGAAGCTGGAAACGCTGGGCGTTCAGGTCAACACGCTGATTGCCTTCGAAGGCCACTAAACCCGATCAGCTTGCCGCGCGCAAAGGCTCGGCAGCAAGGTCATCCGCCGGCCGTTCAATCGACGCGACATCAGGCTTGATGATCCGGTCGGCATGGTCGAGCGCGCCGCGCAGGCGCGCCAGCGAACCCGGCACGAATTCGCAGGCAAGCAGCCTATACGGATCAACCGGGCGCGGCATCTCGACCTGGTTGAACGGCACCCGCACGAAGCCCAGCGGTCCGTAATAAGGCGCATCGCCCACCAGCATGACGAGGGGCGAGCGCGCGACTCGCGCCGCATCCAGTGCCAGCGCCACAAGCGTGCGACCAATGCCGGCACTCTTGAAGGCCGGACGCACGGCGAGTGGCCCGAGCATATGCCCCCTGCCCTCGCCGGCCGCGATCGGCGTCAGGCGCACCGAGCCAACCACCTGATCGCCGGCCATCGCAACGAAAGACA
>DCDI01000177.1:0-15347 GCA_002316345.1 Phyllobacteriaceae bacterium UBA1059
GGGGGGGGGTCGCCGGGGGGGGGCCCCCCGCCCCGCCCCCCCCCCCCCCCCCCGCCCCCCCCCGCCCCTCCCCCCGCCGCCGCTGCCGTAGCTCGAGCCGCCGCCATACTCACCAACATCGCCGCCACCGCCGCCACGGGCATCCAGCATCTGCAATTCACCGCGGAACTTCTGCAGCACCACCTCGGTGCTGTAACGATCCTGACCGTCCTTGTCCTGCCACTTGCGCGTTTGCAGCGAACCTTCCAGGTACACTTTCATGCCCTTCTTCAGATACTGCTCGGCAACCTTGGCGAGGTTATCGTTGAAGATCACAACGCTGTGCCACTCGGTCTTCTCCTTGCGCTCGCCAGAATTCTTGTCTCGCCAGGTTTCGGACGTCGCAATGCGCAGATTGACGACTGCATCGCCGGAATTGAGCCGACGGATCTCCGGATCAGCCCCGAGGTTTCCCACCAGAATGACTTTGTTGACGCTACCCGCCATGATGCTACTCCGTGCTCATCCGAAATCGCTGGCGACCCTATAGGAGCCTTCGCGCTATGTCGCCCGCCGCGTCAGGCTTTTCCACGGTCTGCCGTAAGAACGGTGTTCTCTTTTTGTTCTATATGCCAATGCTTTTTTCGCAAGTGGAAAATGCGTGTCATACCTCTAAAATGACGAAGGCTCCGCGCTTCCATCGGGGAAGAACACGGAGCCTGATATGAGGTCTAAGCCTCCGGTCGGGACGGAGCTCCCGACGCTGTTTCGGATGCTATGCGGTTCAACCGCGATCCGACTGCCGTCTCTGATTTTCGGTTTGCCGTACGCTATGGCGTTTTAAGTCTCGCGTCGGCGGGACCCTGTATAAAGCAGAGCCCCTCAGTTCCAGTCCGGTGGAGTCATGCCTGTCTCCTCGCCTGCTTCCATGCCGATCCGGCTTTGTGCCTGACGCTTCTCTAGCCGCCGCTGTGGCATTGCCGATCGACTGAGTGGAGGATGCGCCGTTCCTGCATAGTCGTCAACCACACCGGCAAAATGTGATCGGCTGAAACACAGAGAGCGAAGTTCCTTGTTTGTTCTTTTTGCTTGCGCGACAGGAGCAAGAGGTTAATGCTGTGTGGAGACGTGGACAGAACGGGTCCACGAACCTACATGCGGGATGCGTGTGCGAGCCTCGTCGCGCAACCTCCGTCAAATCTTATTTGCGAGGCGGCATGGCCGACCACAAGCACATTTCCATTCGCGGCGCGCGCGAGCACAATCTCAAGAACATCGACCTCGATCTGCCGCGTGACAGCCTGATCGTGATGACCGGTCTGTCAGGTTCCGGCAAGTCCTCGCTGGCGTTCGACACGATCTATGCGGAAGGCCAGCGGCGCTATGTCGAGAGCCTGTCGGCCTATGCGCGCCAGTNNTGATCGAAGGCCTGTCGCCGGCCATTTCCATCGAGCAGAAGACTACCAGCCGCAATCCGCGCTCTACGGTCGGCACGGTCACCGAAATCTACGACTATATGCGCCTGCTTTATGCGCGCGTCGGCATTCCTTACTCGCCCGCCACCGGCCTTCCGATCGAAAGCCAGACGGTCAGCCAGATGGTGGATCGCGTGATGGCGCTCGAAGAAGGCTCACGCCTCTTCATCATGGCGCCAATGGTTCGCGGACGAAAAGGCGAGTACAAGAAGGAGCTTGCCGAGCTTCAGAAGAAAGGTTTCCAGCGCGTCAAAATCGACGGCGAGTTCTACGAAATTGCGGAAGCTCCTGCGCTCGACAAGAAGTACAAGCACGACATTGACGTCGTGGTGGATCGCGTTGTGGTGCGCGGCGACATCGCGGCACGTCTGGCCGACAGCCTTGAGACCTGTCTAAGGCTCGCGGAAGGTTTAGCCGTCGCCGAATTTGCGGACAAGCCGCTGAACGGTAAGCGGACCGGCGCTGACGCCGTCAACAAGTCCAAGAACGAAACGCATGAACGCATCTTGTTCTCGGAGAAGTTTGCCTGTCCGGTTTCCGGCTTCACAATTCCCGAGATCGAGCCGCGCTTGTTCTCGTTCAACAACCCGTTCGGCGCTTGCCCGACCTGCGACGGTCTCGGAAGCCAGAGCGCGATCGATCCAGCCTTGGTGGTTCCCGAGGATCATGTCAGCCTCAAGGAAGGCGCGATTGCTCCTTGGGCCAAATCGAGTTCGCCTTACTACGGCCAGACGCTGGAAGGACTTGGAAAGGAATACGGCTTCAAGCTCGCAGATCGTTGGCGCGATCTTTCCGATGAGGCGAAGCATGCCGTTCTGCATGGTACTGGCGATCGCCAAGTCGCCTTCAGCTATGATGACGGGCTGCGCGCTTACAAGACCACGAAGACCTTTGAAGGCGTGATCCCGAACCTTCAGCGCCGTTGGAAGGAAACGGAATCGGCTTGGATGCGCGAGGAGATCGAGCGCTTCATGTCGGCAACCCCCTGCCCGGCTTGTAAAGGCTATCGCCTGAAGCCGGAAGCCTTGGCCGTGAAGATCGCCGGCAAGCATATCGGCGAAGCAACGGCGCTTTCCATTCGCAACGCAGTCGGCTGGTTCGAAGACCTGCCGCAGTCTCTCAGCACCAAGCACAATGAAATCGCCTATCGCATTCTCAAGGAAATTCGCGAGCGGCTTCGCTTCCTCAACGATGTCGGGCTGGAATATCTCACCTTGGCGCGAAACTCCGGCACGCTGTCCGGCGGCGAAAGCCAGCGCATTCGCTTGGCCTCGCAGATCGGCTCTGGTCTGACCGGCGTGCTTTACGTCCTAGACGAACCCTCTATCGGCCTCCATCAGCGCGACAATGCGCGCTTGCTTGATACGCTGCGCCACCTGCGCGATCTCGGCAATACGGTGATCGTGGTGGAGCATGATGAGGATGCAATCCTCACAGCCGATTATGTCGTCGATATTGGGCCGGCCGCCGGCGTTCACGGCGGCCAGATCATCGCACAGGGCACGCCTTCCGACATCATGGCGAGCGACGAGTCTCTGACCGGCAAATATTTGTCTGGCGCGCTGGAAGTCGCCCTGCCGGCGGAACGGCGCAAAGCCAAGAAGGGCAAGTCGATCAAGGTCATCGGCGCGCGTGGCAACAACCTGCGCAATGTTACCGGTGAGATTCCGCTCGGCACCTTCACGGCTGTTACGGGTGTTTCGGGCGGTGGTAAATCGACCTTCCTGATCGAGACGCTGTTCAAGGCTGCGTCCCGCCGCGTCATGGGCTCGCGCGAGCTTCCGGCCGAGCACGATCGCATTGAGGGCTTGGAATTCATCGACAAGGTCATCGACATCGACCAGTCGCCGATCGGTCGTACCCCGCGTTCCAACCCTGCGACCTATACCGGCGCCTTCACACCGATCCGCGACTGGTTCGCGGGTCTGCCGGAAGCGAAGGCGCGCGGCTACCAACCCGGCCGTTTCTCGTTCAACATCAAGGGCGGCCGCTGCGAGGCGTGCCAGGGCGACGGTGTCATCAAGATCGAGATGCACTTTCTGCCGGACGTGTATGTCACCTGCGATGTCTGCCACGGGAAGCGTTACAATCGCGAGACCCTCGACGTGACGTTCAAGGGCAAGTCGATCGCGGATGTGCTGGACATGACCGTCGAAGAAGGCGTCGACTTCTTCGCTGCTGTGCCGGTTGTGCGCGACAAGCTGGAAACACTGAAGCAGGTTGGCCTCGGCTATATCAAGGTCGGCCAGCAGGCTACGACGCTTTCCGGCGGCGAGGCTCAGCGCATCAAGCTCGCCAAAGAATTGTCGCGTAAAGCCACCGGCAAGACGCTCTACATCCTGGACGAGCCAACGACCGGTCTGCACTTCCACGACGTCGCCAAGCTGCTCGAACTGCTCCAGGAGTTGGTGGATCAGGGCAACACGGTCGTGGTCATCGAGCACAATCTCGAGGTCATCAAGACTGCCGATTGGCTGCTGGATCTTGGTCCTGAAGGCGGTGACGGTGGCGGTGAGCTGGTTGCCAGCGGCACGCCCGAAGAGGTGGTGAAGGTGGAACGCAGCTATACCGGTCGCTTCCTCAAGGAGCTTTTGGAGCGCCGGCCCGGCGCACGCCAGGCTGAAGCTGCAGAATAATCTGAAGCGGGGGGCAAGGATGAGCAAGAGCGGAACAATCCGGGCGGGTATCGGCGGCTGGACCTTCGAGCCATGGGAAGGCACGTTCTATCCTGACGACCTGCCAAAGAAGCGGCAGCTCGAATTCGCCTCGTCACAGCTCCGGACTATCGAGATCAATGGCACTTATTATCGCGGACAAACGCCGGCGACCTTCGCGAAATGGGCGGCAGATGTGCCGGATGGCTTCGTCTTTTCGGTAAAGGGCAATCGCTTCGTCACCAACAAGAAGGTGCTCGGTGAGGCCGGAGAATCGATGAAGAAGTTCTTCGACACCGGCGTTCATGAACTCGGTGAGAAGCTCGGGCCGATCATCTGGCAGTTCGCACCCACCAAGAAGTTCGAGCCCGACGACTTTGAGGCATTTCTGAAGCTGCTGCCGTCGGACAGCGGCGGGCTAAAGCTGCGGCATGTGCTCGAAGTCCGCAATGCCAGTTTCATCGATCCCGCCTTCGTTGCCCTGGCAGAGAAGTACAAGGCTGCGATCTGTCACGCAGACCATCATGATTATCCTGAGATCGCGGATGTGACGTNNTCGCGCCTGCAAAAGGGCGAGGATGATGTCCCGACTGCCTATCCGGAGCAGGCTATCGAGACTTGGGCCGAAAGAGCCAAGGCTTGGGCCAGGGGTGAACAACCGACCGGCCCGAACCTGGCCGCGCCGGATCGTAAGCCGAAGAAGATGGCGCGCGACGTCTTCGTCTACTTCATTCACGAAGGGAAGATCCGTGCGCCTCAAGCCGCAATTTCGCTTCAGCAGAAGCTTAGCGACTGATCAGTTCCGCCAAAACCTTGCGGGCCGCTTGAGGCAGATCTTCCGCCGTCATGCCGAAGCCCTCCCGCCTGCCTGCTTCGGCGTGAATCCAGACGGCCGCGCAGGCTCCTTCAAAGGGTGACGTGCCTTGTGCCAGCAGTGCGGCGACAAGGCCGGCAAGCACATCTCCTGAGCCAGCGGTTGCAAGCCACACTGTGCCATTGGTGTTGATCACCGCACGGCCATCAGGTGCGGCAATAACGGTGTCGGCGCCTTTGTAGATCACGACGGCCATCGCGCGTTTGGCAGCCATCCGAGCACGTTCCACCTTGGACAGCATCTTGTCCTCTGCGAGATCTGAAAACAAACGCGCGAATTCGCCTTCGTGCGGGGTGAGAACCAGAGGCGGCTTCTCACCCGTACGAGCCTTCAGAAATGCGTCCCGGTCTTTTGCCAGTAAGGTAATGGCATCGGCATCAAGCACCAGCGGCGTCTCACCCTGCTGGAGCAACGCGCTGACGACCGCCATCTGCTTCTCGCCAGTGCCAAATCCCGGCCCACAAACCAAGCTCTGCACCTTACGCTGCTCAGCGAAGGTGAGAACATCGTCAGGTGCATCGAAGCGATGCAGCATGGTTGCAGTGAGATGCGTGGCAAGAGCAGCCAGCGCATCGGGCGGCGACAAGACGGTGACGGCGCCTGCCCCTGCCCGCGCCGCCGCTTCCGCCGAGAGCCGTGCTGCCCCAGTTGCCGACATTTTTCCGGACAAAACAACCACGTGACCACGCTGATACTTATGAGCAATTGCAGACGGACGCGGCAAGGCATGCAGCCATACCTCAGGCCCATTCTCCCACAGTTGAGGTGCGATGTCCGACAGAACACCTGCGGTAATTCCGATATCGGCCAGCACAAGCTCGCCACACAAGCTACGCCCAGGATAAAGCAGATGGCCAGGCTTCGGGCGAAAGAACGTTACGGTACAATCCGCCTGCAGCGCGTCTCCAAAAACTGCTCCGCTCAGCCCCGATAGACCGGACGGCAGATCAACCGCTAAGACCTGACTACCGGCGGCCCTCACCCTCTCCAATGCTCGCCGATCGCTGCTTTCGAGCTCGCGCGCCAAACCAGCACCGTAGAGCGCATCAATGACCAGCATGTCAGGCTGCGGCGAAAAATCTTCCAGCTCACCAACAGCGCCTGACCATTTGCCTGCAGCCCTCGCCGCATCACTTCCGGCACGCGGCTTGCCGCTTCGCCAGACCTCGACCGGCAAGCCGCTATCCGCAAGCAAGCAGGCCGCAGCAACATAGCCATCCCCACCATTGTTGCCGGGCCCGCATAGAACCGCGATCCGACCTGCCTTGGCAAACCTCTTCAGAGCCTCGGAAGCGACGGCCTCACCGGCCGCCTGCATCAGCTGCCAGGTCGGGACGCCGGCTCGTTCCGCATTGTGATCTGCTTGCGCCATCTCGGCTGGCGTCAGAATTTCCATCGAACCTCCTGCGGCAAAGCGGCTGACTCCGTTCCGCTATTGTAAGATGCTGCTTTAATGGGCATCTTGCTCACTTTTTCTGCACCGCAAACGCAGCGGTTTGCTTGTCTTCTTTGCAGAACGGTTATCCTGCACATCCGTTTCGCGCTACACGTTAGGTGTAGAACCGCTTCGCGCGAAGCCTGTTGGAAGCGAACGGGAAGGCTAGGCTTTGGCACGCTTCCTGCTTACAACATTGCGAGCGGCAAACGACGCGCAGTCAGTACAGTGGAGGCAGGCGCCATGAAGAAGATCGAAGCCATCATCAAGCCGTTCAAGCTGGACGAGGTCAAGGAAGCGCTCCAGGAAGTTGGCCTCCAAGGCATCACCGTCACCGAAGCCAAAGGCTTCGGCCGTCAAAAGGGCCATACCGAGCTTTACCGGGGCGCCGAATATGTCGTGGACTTCCTGCCAAAGGTGAAGATCGAAGTCGTGCTCAATGACGAGGCTGTTGACGCAGCGGTTGAGGCTATCCGCAATGCAGCACAAACCGGCCGCATCGGCGACGGCAAGATTTTCGTTTCCAATATCGAAGAAGTCGTGCGAATTCGTACTGGCGAAACCGGCATCGACGCAATCTGAACGACGGCTGCAACCATCCCATCGGAGACAGGAAAGACAACATGACGACAGCCAATGACATCATGAAGCAGATCAAGGACAACGAGGTTAAGTTCGTTGACCTGCGCTTCACTGATCCGAAGGGCAAGATGCACCACGTCACGATGGATGTGGTGGAAGTTGACGAAGACATGTTTGCCGACGGCGTCATGTTCGACGGCTCCTCAATCGGCGGCTGGAAGGCCATCAACGAGTCCGACATGGTGCTGATGCCGGACATGGATACGGTCCACATGGACCCGTTCTTCGCGCAGTCGACCATGGTCGTGATGTGCGACATCCTCGATCCGGTCTCGGGCGAGTCCTATAATCGCGATCCGCGTGGCACGGCCAAGAAGGCGGAAGCCTACATGAAGGCCGAAGGCGTGGGCGACACGATCTTCGTTGGTCCTGAAGCCGAGTTCTTCATCTTCGACGACGTGAAGTACAAGGCAGATCCCTACAATACCGGCTTCAAGCTGGACTCGACCGAGCTGCCGTCGAATGACGACACCGATTACGAGACCGGCAATATGGGTCACCGTCCCCGCGTGAAGGGTGGCTATTTCCCGGTTCCGCCGATCGACTCCGCGCAGGATATGCGCTCCGAAATGCTGACCGTTCTCACCGAAATGGGTGTTCGCACGGAAAAGCATCACCACGAAGTGGCCGCTGCCCAGCACGAACTCGGCTTAAAGTTCGACACGTTGGTTCGCAACGCCGATAAGATGCAGATCTACAAGTATGTCGTGCATCAGGTCGCCAACGCTTATGGCAAGACCGCGACCTTCATGCCGAAGCCTGTATTCGGCGACAACGGCTCGGGTATGCACGTTCACATGTCGATCTGGCGCGACGGCAAGCCGACCTTTGCGGGCAACGAATATGCCGGCCTGTCGGAGAACTGCCTGTTCTTCATTGGCGGTGTGATCAAGCACGCCAAGGCGATCAATGCCTTCACCAACCCGCTGACGAATTCCTACAAGCGTCTGGTGCCTGGCTATGAAGCGCCGGTTCTGCTGGCTTACTCGGCACGCAACCGTTCGGCATCATGCCGCATTCCGTTCGGCTCGTCGCCGAAGTCCAAGCGCGTAGAAGTCCGCTTCCCTGATCCGGGCGCGAACCCGTACCTCGCCTTTGCTGCGCTGCTGATGGCTGGTCTTGACGGCATCAAGAACAAGATCCATCCAGGCCAGCCGATGGACAAGGATCTTTACGACCTTCCGCCGAAAGAGCTGAAGAAGATCCCAACCGTAGCCGGTTCCCTGCGCGAAGCATTGCAGAACCTCGACCGCGACCGCGGATTCCTGAAGGCTGGCGGCGTGTTCGACGACGACCAGATCGACGCTTTCATCGAGCTGAAGATGGCCGAGGTAATGCGCTTCGAGATGACGCCTCACCCTGTCGAGTTCGACATGTACTACTCGGTCTAATCCATCAGCCCTCGCATGAAAAACCCGCCTGCAAAGGCGGGTTTTTTGTTGTCGTCAGTAGCTCAAGCTAGGATACCAATCCCTGCGGCGGCCATTAGGCGTCAGATCAAGGATCGACCACAGTGGTGCGATATCGGGCGCATCACGCGGGTCTTGACCAAGGTCAGCCATCTCGGCCGTCATCTCGCTTTTCCAAAAGAGCCGCACCTCCTCGCCGTCCCGCTTGAAAACGAGCAGCGCCGGATTCTCGCTCCCGTCTTCATTGATCAAGCCGAGATCGTTGGCGTAGTCATCGCCAATCGTCTGTACGAAGTCCAAGTCGCGCCAACCGCGCTCATGAGCAAAGGCTTGCTGCCGCTCGACCGAACTGCGCCCAATGATCTTCAGTGCAACATTCTGTCTGATATCGGCAGCGTTGCCGTTCACACCACCCAACCAGTTCGTGCACATTGGGCAAGGCCGCTTGCGTTCAGGCCCATACATCCAGAAGTAAGTGACGAGCGCATCCTTGTGGCCGAAGAGATCAAGAAGACGTAACTGACGATCGTCGGCATCGAGGAAGCGGTAGTGCTTCATGATGATCGGCCCCGGCGGCAACGATCGCCGCTGCTCGGCCACACGCGTCATGTGCCTGCGCAGTTCGATCTCGTCCGCGAGCAAGTCCATCCTGGCTTTCGCGTATGCCGCACTTTCTTCCGTGAAGACAGGTCGCCGCTTCGTGGCAAGTTGGTCGGCGTCTGACAGTTCAGTCACAGCTATGTCCTCCCAAACAGATACGAGGACGAAACTATCAAGCGCTAACCGACACGCCGTCAATCATTGTTGATACGGGCAGCAGGCAAGAAAGAAGGCCCGGCAGTTTCCTGCCGAGCCTCTTTGCTGTTCCCCTTCGGATTATCAGCAGTCTTAAGCAGCAGCCTTCTTGATGCCCTTGACCGGGACATCGGCAATCGTCTTCAGCACCTGGGATGCAATCTGGTAGGGGTCGCCCTGCGAGTTCGGGCGACGGTCCTCGAGATAGCCCTTGTAGCCATTGTTCACGAAGGAATGCGGCACGCGGATCGAGGCGCCACGATCGGCAACACCGTAGGAGAACTTGTTCCACGGAGCAGTCTCGTGCTTGCCGGTCAGGCGTTTGTCGTTGTCCGGACCATAGACCGCGATGTGGTCATCAAGGTTCTTGTCGAAAGCCGCCATGAGAGCCTCGAAGTACTCCTTGCCGCCCACTTCGCGCATGTAAGTGGTCGAGAAGTTGCAATGCATGCCCGAGCCGTTCCAGTCGGTATCACCCAGCGGCTTGCAGTGGAACTCGATGTCGATGCCGTACTGTTCCGTCAGGCGCAGAAGCAGGTAGCGTGCGATCCAGATCTGGTCGGCAGCCTTCTTGGAGCCCTTTCCAAAGATCTGGAACTCCCATTGACCCTTGGCCACTTCGGCATTGATGCCCTCGTGATTGATGCCGGCCGCAAGGCAGAGGTCGAGATGCTCTTCGACGATCTCGCGAGCGACGTTGCCGACATTCTTGAAGCCGACGCCGGTGTAATACGGGCCTTGCGGTGCCGGGTAGCCGGACTCCGGAAAACCGAGCGGACGACCGTCCTTGTAGAAGAAGTATTCCTGTTCGAAGCCGAACCACGCGCCGTCATCGTCCAGGATGGTCGCGCGCTTGTTGGAGACGTGCGGGGTAACACCATCCGGCATCATGACTTCGCACATGACGAGCACGCCGTTCGTGCGAGCCGGATCCTCGTAAAGGGCGACCGGCTTTAGCACGCAGTCCGACGAATGGCCTTCAGCCTGCATCGTGGACGAACCGTCGAAGCCCCACAGCGGAAGCTCTTCAAGCGTCGGGAAGGAGGCGAACTCCTTGATCTGCGTCTTGCCGCGCAGGTTCGGGACCGGAGTGTAACCGTCCAACCAAATATATTCGAGCTTGTACTTTGTCATTCTGGCCTCTCGTAACCACGACCTGAAGCGCCCACGTCGGTGCGGCCGTGAAGGGACCGACGGCTTCAGTTCAGGCTTTGCAAGCGGCGTGCCAGTTGGATGCGGACATCTCTCCGGGGATGAAGTCGGCTATCATTTTTCTGCACAAACAAGGCTGCGCATGGGCGGAACCTGCATCCGGAAAAGCCGTTGAAGCGCTGCTCGGTAAGTTCGCCGGCTAGTTCTGCACGAGGCCGCTTAAAAAAGAGGCTTTGTTGCACAAATCATTTGCAGCCCCTATATTCGCCCTTACCGTTTTTCGAATACAACGATGACTTGGAAGGAAGTGCCATGATGACTTCCCAAACCGCTTCAGCAGTAATCTACGAGTTCCCCGTTGGCGGCCGCGCGACGCGCGCAAAGGGGCCTCGCAGCTGGGATAAGACGTCACATCCGCAAGCAGTCGCTCCGGTGATCATGCCGGAAAGCGGCTGGTACCACGATGTGGCAATGCAGGAAGACGTTCCGCAGAAGAACTAGGCGTAAGCGCCAAGAAGGCGCTTCATGGCGCGCGGCTAGTTCGATCCCCGAGTTTGCAGCAGCGAGTGCGCCGCTTCCATGTCGCGGCGGCGGAAAGCGCGGCGTGCCTGTGCTTCCTCATCCTCGCCCCACTGGTCGATATTCCAGTCTTCATCGACATGGGCCGCAGTCCACGCTTCCTCGAAGCTGAGTTCACCGGCCTCCAGTGCCAGTGCGATCAAAGCCGAGCCGGCGATCGACGTCATGACATGGAGCGATGCCAAGCGGAATGGATTGGCATCACGCTTTAAGTGAAAGCCGACCGCTGCCACCGATTCCTTCGGCTGCTCGACATGCATCACGCCTTCTGACAGGAAGAAGCGAGCGCCAAGTGTTGCGCGTGCCCAATCTAGCACCGGATCCCAAGTCTCGGACTGAAGCGACACCAGCTTTTCCGGCGTATCTGCGCGGTAAAACACCAGGTCGGACGACGCAAAGCGCATTATGTCTTCAATCACCGCCTGCGGATCGTTCGCCACGCCATCCACCGCGGTGTTGACGAGACGATAAGCCGGCATGGTCGCAAGATTGACCACGTCCTGCTGAGCCCGAAACTCTTCGGCAACAAGTGCTGCAGCGGCCTCTGTCGGCAACATGATGATGCGCTGACCAGGCGTGCGGATGGCTTTGCCGTCCAGTTCAATGGCCCACCCATCATCCGACCGCGCAACACCAACGTCCTTATAGAACCGCTTCGGCATCACCGGTTTGGTGAGCCTTTGCGCCCGCTTCACCGGATCCTCATCGTTGTGGACCGGTCCGCCTTCGAGGTCGTTCAGGATGTCGCGCATGATATCTCGCCTCTGCAGAAGCAGAACAAATAGGAATGAGGGTCCCGGTTCGCTACTGCGATCGTGTCGACGGGCTTTTACTCGGCGCGCTCGATGCGGATAACCTGCGCCTTGTCGGTGAGGTGGCCGTCCTTGGTAATGCCCTCGACGGCACGACGCACAGCCGCTTCTGTCGTTTCATGCGTAACCAGAACCACCGTCTTCACCTCAGCATCCAAGCCGCTGTCGGCCTGCTGCACGATCGACTCCAGCGAGATGTCGGCGTCGGCCATCCGCTTGGCAATGGCTGCGAAAACGCCGGTGCGATCATGCACGGTCAAGCGGATGAAATAGCCGCCAGCATGTGAGCGCATCTTCGCCTTTTTGTACGGCTTGAGTTCCTTGGCCGGACGACCAAACACCGGTCCATGCTGGAAGCCGGGCTGGCTTTTGGCGATATCGGCAATGTCGCCGATCACGGCCGAGGCCGTCGCGTTGCCACCAGCGCCCGGACCTACCAGAAGCAGGTCGCCAAGAATGTCGCTCTGGATCGCCACCGCGTTCGTGACGCCATGCACCTGCGCGATCACCGATTGGGTTGGCACCATGGTCGGATGCACGCGCTGTTCGATGCCGCTTTCGGTGCGTACGGCAACGCCAAGCAGCTTGATGCGATAGCCAAGGCTCGCCGCAGCGCGGATATCGGCCTGGCTTATATTGCTGATACCTTCGAGATAGATGTCGTCGGCCGCGATCTTGGAGCCGAAAGCGAGGCTGGTCAGGATCGACAGCTTGTGCGCGGTGTCGTTGCCCTCGATGTCGAAGGTCGGATCGGCTTCGGCATAGCCGAGACGCTGCGCATCGGCGAGGCAGTCTTCGAAGGACAGGCCTTCGGCTTCCATCCGGGTCAGGATGTAGTTGCATGTGCCGTTGAGAATGCCGAACACACGCGACACGCTGTTGCCGGCCAAGGCTTCACGCATGGTCTTGATCACCGGGATACCGCCGGCGACCGCCGCTTCGTAGTTGAGCAGGACGCCTTTCTTCTCGGCGGATTCAGCCAACGCGACACCGTGCTTGGCGAGCAGAGCCTTGTTGGCGGTCACGACATGGCGGCCGGCGTCAATTGCTGCCTTAATCGCATCGCGCGCAGGGCCTTCATCGCCCCCCATCAATTCCACGAAAACGTCGATCTCCGCGGTCTTGGCGAGCGCGACCGGATCGTCGAACCATTGCGCGCCGGACAGGTCGACGCCGCGATCGCGGTCCTTGTTGCGAGCGGAAACGGCGGTCACGCTGATCGGGCGGCCGCATTGACGCTGCAGCTCTGCAGCCTTTTCGGCGAGCACCCGCACCACCGAGGCGCCAACCGTACCGAGGCCAGCGATGCCGACGCGCAATGCTTCCGTCATAATCAAAACGTCCTGGAAATAGAGTTGGGCTCAGCGGCGGGCGCTGAGCGGTATCACATTGTCAAAACGGCCTTCGGCGCTCGCCTGCAGGAAGCGCTTGATGTTGCGCGCGGCTTGGCGAATGCGGTGTTCGTTCTCCACCAAGGCAAGACGCACATAATCATCGCCATGCTCGCCGAAGCCGATGCCTGGCGCCACCGCCACATCGGCATGCTCGATGAGAAGCTTGGAAAACTCCAGCGAGCCCATGGCACGATACTGTTCGGGGATCGGCGCCCAGGCAAACATCGTGGCAGCGGGTGGCGGAACATTGAAGCCGGCGCGACCGAACGATTCCACCATCACATCGCGACGCTTGCGGTAAATGGAGCGCACTTCCTCAATGTCGGAACCATCGCCGTTCAGCGCAGCACTAGCGGCTACCTGGATCGGGGTAAAAGCACCGTAATCGAGATAGGACTTCACACGCGTCAGAGCCGAGATGAGCCGTTCATTGCCGACGGCAAAACCCATGCGCCAGCCAGGCATGGAAAAGGTCTTCGACATCGAGGTGAACTCGACGGCGACATCGATCGCGCCCGGCACTTGCAGGATCGATGGCGGCGGCGCGCCGTCGAAGAAGATCTCCGCGTAAGCCAGATCGGACAGGAGGATCAGATCGTTCTTCTTCGCGAAATCAACGACGTCCTTGTAGAAGTCGAGCGTTGCGACATGCGCGGTTGGGTTCGACGGATAGTTGAGGATCAGCGCGATCGGCTTGGGGATCGAATGTTTTACCGCCCGTTCCAGCGCCGGAATAAAGCTCGCATCCGGCTCAGCCTGGATTGAGCGGATCACGCCGCCCGACATGATGAAGCCGAAGGCGTGGATCGGATAGGTTGGGTTCGGGCAGATCACGACATCGCCTGGCGCCGTGATCGCCTGCGCCATATTGGCGAAGCCTTCCTTGGAGCCGAGCGTCGCGACGATCTGCGTGTCCGGGTTCAGCTTCACGCCGAAGCGGCGCGCATAATAATTGGCTTGGGCGCGACGCAGGCCCGGAATGCCGCGCGACGAGGAATAGCGATGCGTACGCGGATCGCGCACAGTATCGACCAGCTTGTCAACGATCGCCTGGGGCGTCGGCAGATCGGGATTGCCCATGCCGAGATCGATGATGTCGATGCCCTTGGCGCGCGCGTCGGCCTTCAGTCGATTGACCTGTTCGAAAACGTAAGGCGGCAGCCGCCGAACCTTGTGGAACTCTTCCATGGCAAATCTCGCGGGCGATCAGAAAGCGATGCTTGCGGCTCTATACCGATTTCACCGCAGGGTCGAGGTAAGAAGGCGGCAAATCAGGCTATTGCGCCGATTCCGCCGAAATGGCCTGCAGCGTGTTGTCGCCATGGCTCGCACCGATCCGACGAAGCTCATCGGGCGTCGGTACGCTGCGCGCGGCATCGGCATTCGTGCGGCTCACGCGCCCTTGCGTGGAGCGAAGATCGGCGAGGAGGGCCGCACTTTCTTCCGGCGTAAGCTGTGTATTCGCGGCTGCGCGGCGCTGGTTCAGGTTGGGAAAAGCGCCGGTGTTCTGCACGCCTGTCGATTGAGCGGCCGACTGAGCGCTGATCGAGGCACGGCGCGCCTGTGCGTCACGCGCGCCCCTTTCCTGCGCCACATCCTGCGTGTTCGACGGTGCCAAGGTCGTGGAACCGGGCTGCGGCAAGGCCGCGGGTTGAACAACCGGCGCCATCGCATTCGTCATGTCGCGGGTCGTGCAACCGGCAACCCCGAGGGCTGTGATCGCGGCCACAGCCATGGAAATGGCGGAAGTGGAACAAACGGATGCGAAAGAACGGCCGAAGGTCATGAAATCTCCCCATCCACCCTTAACAGGGGCAAGGTCTGGTTGGACCGCTATGGTCGTCCCATGATAATGTGTCAAGAACACGCTCGGGAGGAGCACGGTGTCATGACGGAAAGGCCGGAACGAACCGAAGAATGCAGCACCGGCGGTGCAGCCGGATCGAAGACTTTCAACAAAGCATCGGTCGAGCCGTTCCTCATCAAAAACCCGGATAGTTTCGCGCTCAATCTCGCGCGCATGATGGAAGAAGCCGGCAAGGCGGCGGCGGCCTGGGCCGGTCCGCGCGAGCGCGGCGAACTCCCCGCCGCATCAGCCGAACCGCTGTCGGACATGGTGCGGACCTTCTCCAAGGTGACGGAATAGG
>DCDI01000177.1:15392-39097 GCA_002316345.1 Phyllobacteriaceae bacterium UBA1059
CAAGCGGTTGATCTCGATCCGGCCACGCGGCAGAAGGCGAACTTCTACGTCAAGCAAGTCGCCAGTGCGATTTCGCCGTCAAACTTCGTGCTGACCAATCCCGAACTGTTCCGTGAGACGGTAGCGTCCAACGGCGAAAATCTCGTGCGCGGCATGCGCATGCTGGCCGAAGACATTGCGGCGGGCGGCGGCGGGCTGAAGCTTCGGCAATCCGATGCCAAGCAGTTCCACGTCGGCGAGAACATCGCCACCACCGAGGGCAGCGTGATCGCGCGCAACGATCTGGCCGAGATCATCCAGTATGCGCCGTCGACCGACACGGTGCTGAAGCGGCCATTGCTGATTGTTCCGCCCTGGATCAACAAGTACTACATCCTCGACCTCAACCCGCAAAAATCGTTCATCCGCTGGGCGATCAGCCAAGGCCACACCGTCTTTGTGATTTCCTGGATCAACCCGGACGAGCGCCACGCCAAGCTCGGCTGGGAGCATTATATTCGCGACGGCATCCAGCTCGGCCTCGACCAGGTTGAACAGGCCACGGGCGAGCGCGAGGTCAACGCGATCGGATATTGCGTCGGCGGAACGCTGCTGGCTGCAGCACTCGCTCAGCAGGCTCAGGAAGGCGACGAACGCATCTGCTCGGCCACCTTCTTCACCACGCAGGTGGATTTCACCCATGCCGGTGACCTGAAGGTCTTCGTCGATCCCGAACAGATCAAGGCCGTTGAAGACGCCATGAGCGCGCGCGGCTTTCTGGATGGCTCGAAGATGGCGACGGCGTTCAACATGCTACGCGCCGGCGATCTGATCTGGCCCTACGTCGTCAACAACTACCTGCGCGGCAAGGATCNNCTTCGACCTGCTGTACTGGAACTCGGATTCCACACGCATGACAGCGGCGAACCACTCGTTCTATCTGCGCAACTGCTACCTCGATAACCGGTTGTCGCGCGGCGAGATGAAGCTGGATGGCCGAACCCTGTCGCTGCACGACATCACCATCCCCGTCTACAACCTGGCTGCGCGCGAAGATCACATCGCGCCGGCGCGCTCGGTGTTCGAAGGATCGCAGTTCTTCGGCGGGCCGGTGGATTACGTCATGGCCGGTTCAGGCCATATTGCCGGCGTCATCAACCCGCCGGCCGCCAATAAGTACCAGTTCTGGACGGGCGAAAAGCCGGTCGGCGCGTTCGACGATTGGGTCGCAAGTGCGACGCAGAATACGGGCTCCTGGTGGCCGCATTGGCATGCCTGGATCGAGCAACAAAATGATGAGCGTGTCGAGGCCCGTAAGCCCGGCACAAGCACACCAGTCTTAACTGCCGCACCCGGTACTTACGTTCATGGAAAAGGTTGATCTATCTTCAGCAACATTGCTCTTGCTGAACCATGATCTTGCCTTATTTCGTGAATAGCCGGATGCTCGGATTTGTTTCCATGGGTTGGTTCTTCTGGAGAGGGGAATCGGCTGATAGTTTCAGGGGCATGCCGATGCCGAGCCGGAATCGACCGAAAGGAATCCGCTTTGACAGCTAAGACGCCACGCGCGGCTGTTCTGCCAATTCGTTGTGTTTCGGCACTTCTTTTTTCCGTCTTAATGGCGTCCTGTAGCGCCTCTTCAAGTGATCCGACGCTTGGTCTGGCAGCTAACCAGTCTGTCGATCAGCCGATGGCGCGCACCAATTCGCTGGCGGGCGAACAGGATGCCTACATCCAGTCGACCGCTCCCGCTCCCGCACCGAAGCCCGCTTCCACCCCAGTCGCCACAGCGCAGAGCCAAGATGAAGCGATGCCTTCGACTGTCGCGTTCGCAGGTGAGGAAACTTCTTTGTCGCGCTCGGCTATCGCCGGCTTCGCACAGACGAATGATGGTGTGCCGAGCCTGGCTTCCGCAACCCTGACGGTGCCAGCGGCCAAGCCGAAGCCCGTGGTTCAAGAACAAACGAAGGTGGTAGAAGTTCCCGCTGAACAAGCGCCGGCGGCAGAGCCTGCTGCTCAGACGGTTGCGGTCGCGGCTTCAACGGTTGCCGCTGCCCCTTCCAGCCCGGCGATCGAAAATCGCGTTGGTAGCGCGCACGGCACCAGCCCTGCTGTCCCCGCACGTCCGGTTGTCATGGCGTCGGCTCAGCCGACGGATGAAAAGCGCGGCTTCCTGTCCGGCTTTTTCAGCGCCAACCAGTCCGGCAACGCGCCTGCACCCATCCGCGAAGCGGCCCGTGCGCCGATGATCGCGCAGAAAGAACTCACATCTCGCACGGCACAGGCGAAAACGGAGCCGAAGGTACAGCTCGCATCCATCTCGCCAGCCGAATCAACTGGTTCCGTGCGCAACGACAGCGGCAGCAGCCTGCCGGGCGTGCGCACCAGCGCCTTGTTCGAGATCACCCGCAAGTCGGGCATCAACGACGACAGCGATGTGGACGTGCATGAAGGCGACGAATCGCCTGTACGTGTCGCGTCCGCTGCCGGCATGGCCCGCCTCGCGCCTAACGGCCTGCTGAAGCAGACGGCTGATGTGGACACCGCCTGCTTNNAAAGCCCTCACTGGTGCGCGTGCTGAAGAGCGTGGAGCAGCACTACGGCAAGAAGGCGGTAATCACCTCCGGTTACCGCGATCCCTCGCGCAACCAGCGTGCACGCGGCGCCCGTAACTCCCTGCACATGTATTGCGCAGCGGCCGACGTGAAGATCGAAGGCGTCAGCAAGTTCGAGCTCGCATCTTATGTCCGCTCCATGCCGGGACGCGGTGGCGTGGGCACATATTGCCACACGGATGCGGTCCATATCGACGTTGGACCGGAGCGTGATTGGAACTGGCGCTGCAGCCGTAGAAAATAATCGGGAAAACTTCTTCAAAGCGGCATTGAGTGGGTTGCCGGTTTCGAAAACGCCGACTATACACCCCCTCGTTCCCCGCGCCCATCGTCTAGCGGTCTAGGACGCCGCCCTTTCACGGCGGAAACACGGGTTCGATTCCCGTTGGGCGTGCCACTTCTTCTCTCATCCCAAACGGGATGCAGAGCTGCCCTGAGGGGCTCCGGCCTGGATCAGGCTCTGGTAAGAAGTGGTGCGACGGATCTCATTGGTTTCCTTCTAAGACACGTTCGATCCTGCCTCCTATAGCGCTGGAGGATTGTTGAGCTGTAATACGGCGCTTCAGCAGGCCGAAGGGTTTTGAACCGGATATCGGTGCCGAGCGGCGGACCCAGAACTCTCAGCAAGAAGAATCATCTCTGGCCAACTGGGCTGGATCGTTGCTCACCGGCAAACCAGTCAGAGTCATCGACCACCTGGCAACGCATCGCGCATGAACCCGACAGGCGAGCTACCACAAGCGGATTGCGCTCAGCAGGTCCCTGTCGTGCGGATGATCGTTCTTGGCGCCTCACCCCTTGGAATGTCTTCGCTTAGAGATGAGCCCAGCATAAGCAGCGGTGCCTGCCGGCCCCGCTGACGGGTCCAAAGGACGCATTTACAGCAACGACGCTGGCACCTAGGTCTGGGATCATCGCAGAGGCTCAGCGGTACGCTTGATGAACGACGCTTCCCTTCCCCACGATATTTCCGAAGCGCTGGTCGAGACGTTGGTGCACACCTTCTATGGTCGTGTACGAGCAGACGAAGTGTTGGGCCCGATCTTCGAAGCGCGGCTGGCGGGACGTTGGGATGAGCATCTCGGGAAGCTGGTGGATTTCTGGTCCTCTATCGCACTTAGAACCGGCCGCTATGCCGGTCGGCCGCATGCCGCTCATCACAATCTCGATTTGGAAGCAGCGCATTTTCAGCGCTGGCTCGCACTGTTCGAAGCGACGGTGCGGGATCTATGTGCCGGGCCGGCTGCCGCTCTGTTTATCGACCGTGCACATCGCATTGCCGACAGCCTGCAAATTGGCCTCAACATAGGCCCCAAGGCCTTGCCCTTCCCTGTACGGGCAGGTCCGTCAGTATCGGCCTAAGGCGCAGACCGCGAGGACGCATTATGGGCGCATTACCACCTGACCTTGTCGCGTATAGTCGCTCTCCTGAGTTCGATCAGGATACGCTTCCAGCTGCCCTACAGCGCAACCACAGCACTAAGGCAGGCACTTGGGCGCTGATCCACGTTCTCGAAGGAAAGCTGCTCTACCGAGTGATGGAGCCGGCAAGCGAGACGGTTCTGGAACCTGGCACGCCGGGCGTGGTGAAACCGGCGGAGCTACATGAAGTGCATCCGCTCGGAGAGGTTCGGATGTTCGTCGAGTTCTACCGGGAAAATTCGACCGACAGGACCTGAAGCGCGAACCGCATCTCTAATGCGGCTCGCAGATTGATGAGACCTATCGAGGCCTTTATCGAAGGGCCTAGGCGGCGGCCGAAGCAGAGGCAGCTGACTTTGCGCGGGTTTTCGGCTTGCGCTTGGTATCGGCGGCAGCGATTTTTGCCTCTGCAGCTTCCTTGGCCATGCGAGCTTCGCGCAGCTTCTGGGTCTTGGCTTCGCGCGCGTCGACTTCCGCCGACATGATCTGCTGGGCGGCTCGGGTTGTCGCCTCGGCCTTGTCGGCCTTGGATGCATTGCTTCTCGGGACGGCAACGGAATCGGACATGGAACTCTCCCTTTGTCTCTTAGGTAGGAAACTAGGGCGGAGCGCCGATTAATCCACTGCGATCGAGCAGGAGAATACGAGCAAGAACTCAGCCTCAACCATGCTACAGGCAGCCCATCTACAAAAACAAAAAAGGCCGGGCGAACCCGACCTTCCTCACAATCACCTCGACGAAACCTGCCAGTACATCCGTGGTCAGGTGTCGGAAGTGATTTCCTTTACGCTGCGGACAGGTTGTCAGCAGCGACCTTGCCGGTGCGGCGATCGTTCACAGCTTCGAAGTTGACCTTCTGGCCCTCAACGAGCGTGCGCAGACCTGCGCGCTCAACAGCCGAGATGTGAACGAACACATCGTTGCCGCCGTCTTCCGGAGCGATGAAACCAAAACCCTTGGTGGTGTTGAAGAACTTTACGGTTCCAATAGTCATGACGGTTTTCTCCCGTTCGCGTTCGTCCAGGACACTTGCCCCGAACGTAGTCATCACCGATGTCGAAGGGAAATTCGTCAGGAGCGCCGAAGCGCCAACAAAGTTCGTCAACCAAGATCGATCTGAGCTTTATAGCCGCGATTTGCAGCGAGAACAAGGCGCGCGCCAAAAACATTTCAAAGAATACGCAGCGCGCTTCGGCGCGAAGTGAAGGAACTAAAAAGCAAAAAGGCCGGCATATGCCGACCTTCTGTTTGTGCCTCTACACTGGCGCCGGTACATCCGCGGTCGCCGGTGGAAGTCACAATTCAAATATAGGTCACCTTTCACGACAATCCAGTGACAATGTTCCCTGTTTTTAGTGCCGCCACCTAACTGAGCGACAGCTGGGTTGGGGAGGAACATCTAATCGCATCTGGGAATTAGAAGGATCCCTACCGCGCGATTAAAGGATCCAAGTCCAATGAAGGCTCTCACCTGGCACGGCAAACATGACATTCGGTGCGAAAGCGTGCCGGATCCCAAGATAGAGCAGCCGCGTGACGCAATCATCAAGGTGACGTCCTGCGCCATCTGCGGCTCGGATCTGCACATCTACAACGGCGTCATCCCCGAGATGCACAGCTGCGACATCATCGGCCACGAAGCCATGGGCGAGGTCGTGGAGCTCGGCTCGGATGCCCGTAGTGATTTAAAGGTTGGTGATCGCGTGGTCATCCCCTTCACCATTTCGTGCGGCGAATGCTTCTTCTGCAAGCGCGGCTTCTATTCCGGCTGTGAGCGCTCGAACCCCAACAGCAAGAAGGCAACGGAAGTCTGGGGCAACTCGCCCGCAGGCCTGTTCGGCTATTCCCATCTGCTTGGTGGCTACTCCGGTGGCCAGGCCGAGTATATCCGCGTTCCTTATGCGGACGTCGGCCCGATCAAGGTGCCGGAGGGCATGACGGACGAACAGGCGCTGTTCCTGTCGGACATCTTCCCTACCGGCTACATGGCCGCCGATTTCTGCAATATACAGCCGGGCGACACGATCGCGATCTGGGGCTGCGGTCCCGTTGGCCAGATGGCGATCCGAAGCGCCTTCCTGCTCGGTGCCGAGCGCGTGATCGCGATCGACACGGTCGATGAGCGTCTGGAAATGGCGCGTAAGGGCGGCGCCGAAACGCTCGATTTCCGCCAGGAAGACATCTACGAGCGCATCATGGACCTGACCAAGGGTCGCGGAGCGGATGCCTGTATCGACGCCGTCGGTACCGAGCCATTGATGAGCTCCGGTCTTGATGCCGTGATCGATCGCGTCAAGGTCGCGACCTTTATGGGCACCGATCGCCCGCATGTGCTGCGCCAGGCCATCCACTGTACCCGCAATTTCGGCACGGTGTCGATTGTCGGCGTTTACGGCGGCTTCCTCGACAAGATCCCATTCGGGTCCGCGATCAATCGCGGCCTGACCTTCCGCATGGCTCAGACGCCGGTGCAGTCCTACCTGCCGCTGCTTATGAGCCGGATCGAAAAGGGCGAGATCGACCCGTCTTTCGTCATCACGCATACGGCCAGCCTCGAAGAAGGCCCGGCTTTGTACGACACCTTCAACAACAAGAAGGACGGCTGCATCAAAGTCGTTCTCAAGCCGTAAGGAACGAACAATGGCAGGCACGAACAAACTGGCCGTCATCACCGGTGCCTCGTCGGGCATCGGCTTCGAACTCGCCAAGATCTGCGCCGAGGAAGGCTACGATCTGATCGTGGCGGCCGATCAGGCGAAGATCGAAGATGCGGCGGATCAGTTCCGCCGCTCCGGCAACGACGTGAAGACGTTGCAGGCCGACCTCGCCACGCTTGAAGGCGTCGACCGCCTCTATGATCTGGTAAAGGCCGACGGCCGCCCGGTGGATGTGCTGATGGCCAATGCCGGTCATGGCCTCGGCCATGGCTTCCTCGATCAGGACTTCAACGAGATCCAGCACGTGGTCGACACCAACGTGACGGGCACGATCTATCTGGTCCACAAGATCGGCAAGGACATGCGCTCGCGCAACGAGGGCAAGATTCTGTTCACGGGCTCGATCGCCGGCTTCATGCCGGGTTCGTTCCAGGCCGTCTACAATGCCACCAAGGCCTTCGTGGACAGCTTCGCCTTCGCACTCCGCAACGAGCTGGAAGAAACCAAGGTCACCGTCACCTGCTTGATGCCCGGGCCGACGGATACAGAGTTCTTCGAGCGCGCCGACATGATGGATACCTCCGTCGGCCAAGGCAAGAAGGACGACCCGGCCATGGTCGCGCGGGTGGGTTATGACGCGATGATCCGCGGCGACGGCGACATCGTCAGCGGCTGGAAGAACAAGCTGCAAACCACCCTGGCCAACATCACCCCTTCGGGCGTGCTGGCCGAACAGCATCGCAAGATGGCGGAGCCGGGCAGCGGCAGCAACTGACAAGAGGATGGCTAGACCATGCCGCGCTGCAGGAACCTTGTTCCGGCGCGGCATGTTTCATCCAACCAACTGATACACGGGATGGAGAACAGGGAGCGTATCATGGACAGGGAAGAACAGATCAAGGCACGCGCTCACGCAATCTGGGAAGAAGAGGGTCGTCCGGACCAGCGCTCTTCGGATCACTGGGAACGTGCCGAACGCGAGATCGACTCGCAGGCCGCGCAACAAGGCGGCAACGAGGAAACCGGTGCGGCTTTGGCCAGCACGGCGCAGGCCGACGCTCTTGTTCCCGACGAGGAAGGCGGCGCCACGGCCAGTAACGAAGCGCTTCTTCAGGAAGGCAATGAGGGCAGCGCGCAGTTGCATGAGGATGTAACCGGCTCCCCGCAGCCAACGCCCCTCGGCAAGCAGGAAGTCAGCCGCCACTGAAATCCTGATTGTCGCTATGTCGAAATTGAAAGGGCCCCTCCATCACATCCGATGAGAGGGGCCCTTCTTTATCCACTCTTAAAGCGTGCGACTGCGTTGAACACGCTTGTCGATGAACTCTTCTTCGGCAGGCTCCGCATCAGGCGGATTGACACCTTCCGAAGTCCGCACGCTTTCAAACGTCTCGCCGGAAGCCTCGGTCAAACCGTACGGCTCCTTCGGCCTGTCTCCCGGATCGCCGGTGTTCGGAAACTTTGCGACCTCTTCATTGCTGCTGCTCGGCTTGAGCTTTTCAGCTTGAGCTTCGCGCAGGTTATGGTTGTTGCGATCATTAGTTGTCATGGCTGCTACCTCCATGAGCGGAACACGCCTGAACGGTGCGGGTTCCACGCTGCTGCTCACCCGTGCCCACAAACAAAAACGGCGGGCACGAGATGCCCGCCGTTGAATCAGATGATCGCTCTACGCGATCGTCGTTGCTCGAAAGCAGATTACTTCGAAACGCGATCGAACAGGCCGAGACCGCTTTCGTTGCGGGTGTCGGACGGAACGCCGGTCGGGTTGTCGGTTGCCGAGCGGATCGTGCGCGGCTCGTTCGTGGTCGAAGCCGTGGTCAGTCGGTCATACGAAACATGAACGGCAGGCGCAGCAGAGTTGGTGGTGTCGCGGTTGAAGACACCGCCCTGATCGAACGGCGCAGCGCCATTCTGGCGCGTCGTGTTGGCAACCTGAGCGGAAGCCGCACCAGCGGAAATTGCGAGAGCGGCGGCAGCAATAGCTAAAATCTTGGTATTCATAACAAATATCCTTAGGCTTTGTTCTTATTGGGCCATCAATTGGCCACGGGGTTGAAATGGTCCTTTCAGCCTGTTTCCACCAGAACCGATCTCCTTGACGGTTCGGCACCCCACTGTGAACAATGAAGCCGGCTCACGGCCTTGAACGCGGCCCGCTTCATTCCCATGATCAGACGCGCCCTTTATTCCGCGGCCAGGCGGGTATCTCCGTGTTCCTCCCGGCCGTGGTCTGCAACAATCACAGACGTTTGCCGCTGGCGCACAGGCAGCCTGATATCGTTGCGATGACGCGGCAGGGCTTCGGGTGCTTCTTCCTGAATGAAGGCGATCAGCTTCTCGCGTACCTCACAGCGCAGATCGAAGGCGGTCGGCGCGTTGCGTGCACTGACTAGCACGCGCACCTGCATCGTGTTCTCCGTTGTTTCCACGACCGCCAGGTTGATGACGCGCTTGTCCCAGTGCGGCGACGCATGCGCGATCTCGGTGAGCTTTTCGCGAATGCGGCCGAGCGGCGCCTGGTAATCGAGATAGAGCATCACCACGCCAATCAGCGAAGCGTTTTCGCGTGTCCAGTTCTGAAACGGCTGCTCGATGAAATAGCGCAGCGGCACGATGAGCCGCCGCCAATCCCAGATCTTCACCACCACATAGGTCGCGGTGATTTCCTCGATCGTGCCCCACTCGCCTTCCACGATCACCGCATCGTCGATACGGATTGGCTGCGTAATGGCGAGCTGCAGGCCGGCAAAAAGGTTGGACAGCACAGGCTGCGCGGCCAAGCCGACGATCACACCAGCTGCACCGCCTGCCGCCAGTAGGCTCACGCCATATTGGCGCACCGATTCGAACGTCATGAGCGCCACCGCGGCGGTAACGACGATCAGCACGAAGACAAGTGCGCGCCGCAGAATGTTGGCCTGCGTCAGATGTTTGCGTGCCAGGAGGTTGTCTTCGACATCGATGCGATACCNNCGATACCGGCGCAAATGCAGCGAAACCGCTAGGTCCAGCGCCCTGATCGCAACCAGCCCCACCAAGCAGATGAAGGATGCGGTCAGCAGTTTGCCGATGATCACCGTCACGTGCCAGTCGAACGGCGCAAACGGCAAGGCGACCGCGACCGCAAAATTGATCAGTGCCCAGCGGATCGGCGCCTTGGTCTTGGACAGGAGCTTGTGACCGAACACATGATCGTCCGGCAGAAGGGCGCGTATGGCGCGGACCACCAAACCATGCAGCGAAATGGCGACAATGGCCGCGAAAACAAGAAGGCTGATGCCGACAACCCAGCCTGGTAGCCAATTGAGCCTCGCGATGATGTCGTTCATGGCGACCTCCTCGTCTGGATGACAGATCCACAACAGCAGTGTGGATCTTTTGTTGCAATGCAGCAATCCTACGCGTGCAATGCGGCAGTTTGACGAAAGCCTCCATTCACCCTGCCACAGCCTGATCAAACGCCGTCCACTCGCCGCCGCCACAAACGCGCCTAAATCCCGGCTCAACGCGTCGCGCATCCGAGGCCGCAATCAGGTCCAATTCCAATGTCGACAGTTGAAGCCGCCGCCGAGCCACAGCCGGCACGAGGGAAGTTCGTCCTGGCCGTGGGGCGGCTGGCGGAACCGCGGATCCTGGGTCCTGCGGTGGGTGCCGGCCTTGTGGTTATCGCGGCCTTGGTTATCCACGCGATCAGCGGCCAGATCCACCTCAATGACATCAAGGCAGCCCTCGCCGCTGTCACCCTGCCCACCGTCGCACCGGCTTTGTCTCTGACGCTCGTCAGCTTCCTTGCGATGGGCATGTACGACGTAATGGCGGTGCACCGCGTGGCGCCTGACAGTGTCCCGACGAAGCTTGCGGTGTTTGCCGGTCTGGTCGGCTACGGCATTTCAAACGCGATCGGCTTCAACGTCATCGTCGGCGGTCCGGTCCGCTACCGCATCTATCAGGCAGCAGGTCTGGATGCCTCGGATGTCGGGCGCATCGTCGGCATCTCCTTCCTGACCTTTACCTCAGGCGTCGTGGCCGTACTCGGCGCGGCAATGATGCTGGATCGAACCGGCCTGCCCTTCCTTCATGTTTTTGGTCCGGGCACCGACCGCTTGCTCGGCGCTGCCATCCTTGTGCTGCTGGTAGGCGCGATCGTCTGGCTGTCGCGATCGCCGCGTGAATTGGCACTGTTCGGCTGGCGGCTGCCGCTACCTTCTGCCAAAGCAGCATTGGCGCAGATCGTGATCGGAGCCGTGGACATCGGCGCGGCGGCAGGCGCACTCTATGTCCTTCTGCCTGCCGATATTGCCCCCGGCTATGCTGTCTTCCTGCTGTTGTTCGTGGCCGCCATCCTGGCCGGCATCGTCAGCCATGCGCCGGGCGGCATCGGCGTTCTGGAAGCGACTGTCCTGCTTGGCCTCGGTGCCGGCACGCGGCCGGACGTCGTCGCGGCGCTGATCATTTTCCACCTGATCTATTACGTACTGCCGCTGGCGCTGGCTGCAGCTGCGCTGCTGGTGTTCGAGATCTACCGCGTGCGACATTCGGTGCTGGCGGCTTCAAACAAGACCTACCGGGTGTCGCGCCGTATCGTGCCGCCGATCCTTGCTGTCATGGTGTTCCTGGGCGGCGTCGTGCTCCTCCTGTCGGGCAATCTGCCGGCGGAGGGCGATCGCACGGGCTTCCTGAGCGATCTGCTGCCCCTGCCCTTTGCCGAAGCCTCGCATCTTCTCGCCAGCCTTGTCGGCCTGTTGCTCATCATCCTCTCACGCGGCCTTTACCGCCGCATTGCGAGAGCACGCAGCGTTGCGATCGGCCTTCTGCTCGCCGGCGCCGTGTTCTCGCTGTTGAAGGGCCTGGATTGGGAAGAAGCCCTCATCCTCACGGCCGTCGCCGGCCTCCTCTTCGTTTATCGCTCGGTGTTCTACCGCAAAGGCGACTGGCGCAGCTTCCGCCCTAATGTGACCGTCCTGGCGCTGATGGCGATCGTGCTGGCCTTGCTGACGTTGATCGGCTTCCTGGCCTACCGCCATGTCGATTATGACTCCGAGCTGTGGTGGCAGTTTGCCTGGGATGGCGACGCGTCCCGCTTCCTGCGCGCAACGCTCGCGCTGATCATCGTCGGAGCAGCGATTGCGGTTGATGGTGTCGTCAACCGCCCACGTCAGCCGAAGCTCACCGAAACGGCGATCCCGCCGGCTATATGGCCGATCCTGAAGACGACGCGCGACACGCAGCCCAGCATCGCGCTTCTTGGCGATAAGTCCTTCCTTGTTTCTGAAGACCAGAAAGCCTTCCTGATGTATGCCGTGTCCGGCCGCAGCTGGATCACGATGGGCGATCCGGTGGGCGATCCGGACTCGGGACGCCGCTTGGTCTGGCGGTTCGCCGAGGCTGCGGATCGTGCGGGCGGACGTGCGGTGTTCTACGGCGTGACGCCGGAATGGCTGACCACCTATCTCGATCTCGGCCTCGCCATCCTCAAGATCGGTGAATTGGCGCGCGTCGAGCTTCCAACCTTTACCCTGGATGGTCAGGCACGCGCCGACTTCCGCTACGGCTACAAGCGCGCGACACGTGAAGGCTTGGAGTTCTCCATCATCCCGCAGGCTGAAGTGCCAGCGCATATGGAGGAGTTGCGCTCGGTCTCCGATGCCTGGCTGTCCACCAAGGTCGGGCACGAGAAAGGCTTTTCGCTCGGCCGCTTCGAAGACACCTACATGGCCGAATTCGATTGCGCCGTGATCCGAAAGGAAGGCGCCATCGTCGCCTTCGCCAACCTCTGGCGCAGCGGCGACAAGACCGAACTCTCCGTCGACCTCATGCGCTATCGTTATGGCGTGTCGAAGATCTTGATGGACGCGCTGTTCGCCCATCTGCTGCTCTACGGCAAGGCGGAAGGTTACCAGTGGTTCAACCTCGGCGCCGCGCCGCTTGCTGGCCTCGCCGACCACCCGCTTGCCTCGACCTGGAACCGGCTCGGCACCTTCATCTACCGGCGCGGCGACGAGTTCTACAACTTCGAGGGTCTGCGCGCCTTTAAGCAGAAGTTCGATCCGGTTTGGACGCCGCAATATCTCGCTTCGCCCAACGGCTTGCGCATGCCGCAGGTCCTGTTTGACGTCACCAGCCTCATTTCCGGAAATCCGATCAGGATCCTCAAACGATGAAAACCGCCGCCACGCTTGTCTTCGCGCTTTTCTGCGGTTGCACCGGTTCAGCCTGGGCACAAGCCACGCCTCTTCCCGCACCCGTCGCAAAGCTGACGGCGAGCAGGCTCGAAGAGATCCCAGTTTACCGTCCAGCCGGCCGCGTGAAGGCGATCGTTGTCTACATCTCCGACAAGGCCGGCTGGAGCGGTGGGGATGACCTGGCCGTGCAAGCCCTCCTCGGCAATGACGATGCCGTGCTGGCCGTGGACTTCGCAAAATACGCCGCCAAGCTCGACGCCGATGACGGCAAGTGCCTCTATGTCGTGGGCGAAATCACCGACCTCGCACAAGCGGCCCAGCGCCAGCTTGGCCTGCAAACCTACCGCCAGCCGGTCATCGTCGGATCAGGAGAAGGCGCGACCTTCGCCTACGCCACAATAGCCGACTCACCGGTGAATACGCTGGGCGGTGCGGTCGCCTCCGGCTTCGCCAACCGCTTGGGTCTGCGCCTGCCCTTCTGCCCCGGTGCGTCCTCTAAGCCCCTCGCCAAGGGCGGCTTCTCTTACGGCTTCGACAGCGAATTGCCGAACGACGCGCACCTCTTCGTGGCCGAAGCCGATCTCGATCAGGTGGAAGCGGAGGCCGAGGCGCAGGACACGATCACGGTCAGCGCGCTTGATGACGATCCCGCCGAGCAGATCGTCCAGGCGGTAAGCGAGCTCAGCGGTACGGCGCACCCCTTTGGCGATCTACCGGCCATCGATCTGCCTTCCGAAGATGCCCCTAAGGCGCTTGCTATCCTCGTTTCCGGCGATGGCGGCTGGCGCGATCTCGACAAGACGATCGGCGATTACCTGTCCACGCAGAGCATCCATGTCGTCGGGCTGGATTCGCTGCATTACTTCTGGGCCAAGAAGAACCCGGCCGAACTGTCGCGCGACCTCGCCAACATCATCAACGAGGCCGATCCCACCAGGGAGTTGCCGATCATGTTGATCGGCTATTCCTTCGGCGCCGACACGATCCCCTTCGCCTTTCCGTTGCTGCCCAAGGAGATGCAGGACCGCACCGAGGTGCTGGCCCTGATGGCGCCCGGTCAGCATACTTCGTTCCAGGTCACGGTTTCGGGCTGGCTCGGTATCGACGACAGCGGCTATGACATCGTGCCGGCCATCGCAGCACTTCCGGCTGACCGGGTCATCTGCCTTTACGGCAAGGAAGAAGGTGACGCCGCCTGCCCTGATCCCGCGCTCAAGACCGTGACGGTGGTTGCAACCGAAGGCGGGCACCATTTCGATGGTGAGTATGAAGCCATCGCACAGCGTTTCCTTGCCCGTCTTAAGCCCTGAAGCGGCTTGCCGCATTGGCCATTCCGACTAGATGATCGGGAGCAATGCGGCGCTGCCGCTCGATCATCAGGCGGGGACCTCATGACAGAAACTTTGCCGCGGGACAGCCTTGATCCCGCAAAAACCGCGTTCTTCTTCGACTGCGACGGCACGCTTGCGGCCATCGTCGACCAGCCGGATGCCGCGCGCGTCGAACCCGAGATCGTCGAGTTTGTACGCATTCTCCATGCAGCGACCGACGGCGCCCTGGCAGTTGTATCCGGCCGCTCCATCGCGCAGCTCGACGTGATGCTGGCACCCCTCGTGTTGCCGGCAGCCGGCGTGCACGGTGTGGAACGCCGCGACGGCGCAGGCACGATCTATCGGCCCGAGTTCGATGCCGCAGCCGTGTTGCAGATCGCGGCGCGGCTGGACGAGTTCGCAGCTCAGCACGAAGGGCTCGTGAGCGAAGTCAAATCCGCTTCGGTGGCGATCCACTACCGCATGTGCCCCGAACTGGAAGGCGAAGCGCTGAGCTTGATGACCGACATCGCCAGCCAGTACCCGGAATTCCGCCTACTGCGCGGCAAGATGGTTGCCGAACTCAGTGCCAGCCACCGCAACAAGGGCGACGCGCTTGAAGATTTCATGCGCGAAGCGCCCTTTAGAGGACGTCTTCCCATCTTTGTTGGTGACGACGTAACCGACGAGGACGGCTTTGTCGCCGTCAGCAAGCTGAACGGCATTGGCATCAAGATCGGAGCCGGAACGACCTCGGCCACGCACCGCGTCGGCACGCTTCACGATTTCCATGATTGGCTGCGTCAGCTGTCTCAGACATGGACGGCGGCCGCACCGGCCCTATAGTTTCAGCAGCGAGTGGAACACGGCAATGCTGCCGTGAGTTCGCCGCGCAAAGGGACATCGGGAAATATGCAAGTCATCAAGGGAAAGCGGGCGTGAGCCGGCTCGTTGTCGTTTCGAACCGCGTCGGCAACCTCAGCAACCCCGCGCAAACCGGCGGCCTGGCGGTTGCCATTTCGGAAGCCATCAAGGGTCGCGGCGGCATCTGGTTCGGGTGGGATGGCGTCACAGACGACAGTGGCGACGGAACAACCACGGTCGACACGGTGGGTAGCGTCCAGACCATCCTCAACCCGATGCAGGCGGTTGATTACGAAGCCTTTTACCTCGGCTTTGCCAACAGCGTGATCTGGCCGCTGTTCCATTACCGCGCCGATCTCGTACGCTTCCAGCAGGATTACTACGAAGGCTATCTGCGGGTGAACGAGCAGTTCGCCAACGCCCTCATGCCACATCTGAAGTCCGACGATCTCGTCTGGATCCACGACTACCATTTCATGTCGTTCGGCACCTATCTGCGCAATCTCGGCTGCGATTCGCGGATCGGCTTCTTTCTGCACATCCCCTTCCCGGGTCCGGATCTGCTCGCGGCCTTGCCCAACCATGCGGGCTTCATCGAAGACCTGCTGCAATATGACGTGGTCGGTTTCCAGACCTCGGCCGACGTCGCCAACTTCAAACGCTGCGTGGAGGAGTTCACCAGCGCCGAGGTCGACGAGACCGGCTTGATCCGCTTCCACGATCGCACCTGCGTGGCAGAGCGTTTTCCGATCGGCATCGACGTCGACTCCTTCCAGGAAATGNNGGAAATGGCGGCGTCGAAAGCTGAAGCCGCCTTTATCGACGCTTTCAAGCACAACCTTGTTGCCGACAAGCAGATGATCGGCGTGGATCGGCTGGATTACTCGAAGGGCATCCCGGCGCGCTTCCAGGCCTTTGCGCAGATGCTCACCCGCTATCCAGAGATGAGCAAGAAGGTGTCCTTCCTGCAGATCGCGCCGCCATCGCGCGGCGATATCGGGGCCTATGCCGAGATCCGCGAAGAGCTCGAACGCCTGTCGGGTATGATCAACGGCGCACACGCGGATTTCGACTGGACGCCGATCCGCTACATCCACCGCTCGGTGTCGCGCGATCGGCTGGCTGCTATGTTGCGCGCAAGCGAGGTCGGTTTGGTTACGCCCATGCGCGACGGCATGAATCTCGTGGCCAAGGAATATGTCGCCGCGCAGGACCCTGAAAATCCAGGCGTGCTCGTGCTGTCGCGCTTTGCCGGTGCTGCGGAAGAGATGCCGGAAGCGCTGCTGGTCAATCCGTTCGACATCGATGAGATGGCCGAGATGTATTTTCAGGCGCTCAACATGCCGCTTGAAGAACGCAAGGAGCGGCACAAGGCGCTGTTTGAGCGCATCCGCCGCTATGACGTGAAGGCGTGGCAGGAAAGCTTCCTGGAAGCACTCACCTCACCGCGCGAATGGGCTGAAAAACACGCAGTTCGGACGGCGGACAACGATTCGGTCGATCCGAACGCCGGCGGCCCTCAAGCACCGTCCGGCCGCGTGCCGACATAAAGCGCGGAACACAGCAGCACCACCGCCACAGCCAGGGCGGTGGGCCATCGCGGCGAGGCCGACACGTAGAAGATGACATAGCCGGCCGCCATACCCGTGAAAGCCAGATACTTGGCGCGACGCGGGATCGCGCCGGAGCTACGCCAAGCCCGCAACGGCGGTCCGAATTGCTGGTGGTTCAGCAGCCAGGCCTCGAAGCGTGGCGAGGAGCGCCCAAAGCACCACGCGGCCATGATCAGGAAGATCGTGGTCGGCAGCCACGGCAGGAATGCGCCGACAATGCCGATCCCCGTCAGGACAATTCCCGCCGTGAAATAAAGGCCCCGCGCCCACTTATTCCCAACGGGCACGATCGCTTCCGGACCGCCATGTGATGCAGGCGGCTCAGTCGGAGGCAATTCGACCGGATGGTGCATCACGCCGCAAACGCATCTTCGGCGAGCTGTTGCACGCGCTTGAACGCGGCCACCGCCCCGGAAATGACGCGCGCTTCCTCGGCTTGGTCGAACTCAGCACCATCAAGGGCAGCCTGGAACGTCTTCCACTGTTTTCCGCGCCCTTCAGGCGAAGCTGCAAGATGGCGGGCGCCGAACTCCTTGCCAAGACCAAGCTTTGCCGCCTCCTTGATCAGAAACGCCGCCCCGAGGTTCGAACCCTCGGCGACATAAAGCCAGCCGAAGCGCGTCGCCAGATCGTCGCTGACGGCGACACCGCGCTGCGTCGCCGAGCACACAAGGCCGAGATCGTCCAGATCCGCTTCAATCATGGACAGCCTGCAGCGCGATGCCAGATCCGGCACGAGTGCGGCCAGCCGAGGATCAGCATAGAGGGGCTGGATGTCGCGATGAAACTGATGCTGCATGCCGAGGAACAACGCGTAGTGATCGCGTGAGTCAAATGGCCGGCTCGCCATGATGCGACCATCGAGCCCTTCATGCGCGGCCTGCGTTTCGGTCTTCAAGCGGCGAGACAGCGGCAAGGCCAGCGTGGACGTGTCAGTCATTCAGTCGGGTATCCGGTCTTCATCCAGCCGATATGGCAAGCGCACGCCATCCTTCAAGTCGCTTCAGGCTTGAAGACAAGCGATGCGAGTGGCACATGATGTCTTTGACAGATTTGAAGAAGTTATGATGGTCACCTATCTCGACGCAGCCACTGCACCATTGCGCAACACGGGTCAGATCCGCCTCTATGATGAAGCGGCCTTTGAAGGCATGCGCAAGGCTTCGCAGCTGACAGCGCGCTGCCTCGATGCGCTGGTCGACATGGTCAAGCCCGGTCTTCCAACCAACGAGATCGACCGTTTCGTATTCGAGTTCGGCATGGATCACGGCGGCTTGCCGGCCACGCTGAACTATCGCGGCTTCAAGAAGTCGACCTGCACCTCGATCAACCATGTCGTGTGCCACGGCTTCCCTGACGACAAGCCGCTCCGCGAAGGCGATATCGTCAACATCGATGTGACCTTCATCGTCGATGGCTGGCATGGGGATTCCAGCCGCATGTATCCCGTCGGGCAGATCAAACGCGCTGCCGAGCGCCTTCTGGAAGTCACCCATGAATCGCTGATGCGTGGCATCGCAGCGGTAAAGCCAGGCGCCCGCACCGGCGCGATCGGTCACGCCATCCAGTCCTATGCCGAAGCCGAGCGCTGTTCCGTGGTGCGCGACTTCTGCGGCCACGGCGTCGGCCAGATCTTCCACGATTCGCCGAACATTCTGCACTACGGCAGTCCCAACGAAGGCGTTGAGCTGCGTAAGGGCATGATCTTCACGATCGAGCCGATGATCAATCTCGGCCGTCCCCATGTAAAAGTTCTGTCCGACGGCTGGACCGCAGTGACGCGTGACCGATCCCTGTCCGCGCAATACGAACACAGCGTCGGCGTCACTGACGATGGCTGCGAGATCTTCACGACCTCGCCGGCCGGTTTGTTCGCTCCGGGTCTCTCGGTCTGAGGCATGGCTGGCGCGGATGAAGATTTCGATGAAGCGAGCTTCTTTCAAAGCCTGAACACCGGTTCTCCATTCCCGATCCAGCCTGTGAAGGCAGCAAAGGCACGCTCAAAGGGAACGAAGACGCAGAAGGCAGGAACGCTTTTCGACAAAGCGCCTGCCGCGCCGCCGCAGGACGTGTCGACCGCGATCACGCCCGAAGAGGCTGATACCGGTGACGCGCTTCCTGAAGACGACGCATCCACTCCCGAAGTGCCGCTCTATCATGGCCACCGCGACCGCGTCCGCAAGCGGTTCGACAAGATCGGCGGCGAAGCCTTTGAGGATTATGAACTTTTAGAAATTGCGCTGTTCGGCGTGATCCCCCGCGGCGACACGAAGGACATCGCCAAGCGCCTGCTGCGCCGGTTCGGCACGTTTGCGGAAGTCGTCGGCGCACCGAAGCACCTGTTGCAGGAAGTGGATGGTATCGGTCCGAACGCCGCAACGGACATCAAGGTCCTTGCGGCCGTCGCGCAACGCATCGCGCGCGGCGCTGTCATCAAGCGCGAAGCTCTGACCTCCTGGAACCTGATTCTTGAATATCTGCGAACCGCCATGGCTTTCGACGCGGTGGAGAAGTTCCGGGTGCTCTATCTCAACAAGAAGAACCTGCTGATCGCCGACGAGGTGCAGCAGGAAGGCATCGTCGACCACACGCCGGCCTATCCCAGCAAGGTCGTCAACCGGGCCTACAATCTGGGCGCCACAGCCATCGTGCTCGTTCACAACCACCCCTCCGGCGATCCCGAACCATCAAAGGCCGACATCGAGCTGACAAGGGCGATTATCGCGGCAGCCAAGGGCCACAACATCGTCGTCCACGACCACATCATCATCGGCCGCAACGGCCACGCCAGCCTGCGCGGCCAGGGCTATATCTGAGGCCACCACATAGCTGGTAAGATGCTCATTGAAGGTGGTGCTGCTCAATGATGCCGCGATCTATCTTGACCGGCGTCCTGCTCGGACTTGCCATAGCCGCCCTGGCAAGCTGGATGCCCTACCTACTCCGCACCACGGCAACCCTGTCATGCCAAGATGCGCCCATCGCCGATCAGACACGCTACTGCGTCTATTACGATGAACGTCCGGCGCTGTTCTCCGCCACCTACCGGCTGACGATCGGCCGCGAAGAGGGTCGCGGCGTGGTTTACACAGTGCCGTTCTCGCAGGCGCACATCCAGACCAACTGGAGTGCGACAACCGGTGACCTCACGATTACGCTGCCGGGCTCCTCGATCATCGTCTCGCCCTCGCAATACATCGACCACCGCTAAACCCGCCGCCAACAAAAAGGCCGCCTCGAGGGCGGCCTTTTCAATCAGGTCACGAAGCGGATCAGGCTTCCGGAGCGGGCTCTTCCACGTCCGTGGCGCCCTCTTCCTTGTCGGCCTTGGCAGCCTTCTTCTTCGGCGCAGCCTTCTTCTTGGCCGGCTTCTTTTCTTCCGCCGCGGCTTCCTTGGTCTCGCCCTCGGCGCCAGCCTCGTCTTCCGACATCAGCTCTTCCCTGGAAACGCTCTTGTCGGTGACGTCGATCTGGCCGAGCAGATGGTCAACGACCTTCTCCTCGTAGAGTGGCGCGCGGATGGAAGCGAGCGCGCTTGGATTCTTGCGGTAGAAGTCGAACACATCCTGCTGCTGAGGGCCAGGGTAGCGGCGAACGAAGTCGAACAGAGCGCGCTGCATTTCCTCATCGGAAATCGTGACGCCAGCCTTTTCGCCGATCTCGGCCAGCACCAGACCAAGGCGCACGCGGCGCTCGGCCAGCTTGCGGTATTCGGCCTGAGCCTCTTCCTCGGTCGTGCCTTCGTCCTCGAAGGTCTGGCCGGCAGACTGCAGGTCGCGCTGCACCTGGTTCCAGATGTTCTCGTATTCGGCTTCCACGAGCTTGGAAGGCGCTTCGAACTGATAGGTGCCGTCAAGGGCGTCGAGCAGCTCGCGCTTCACCTTCTGGCGGGTCATCTGGCCGTACTGGCTTTCCAGCTGGCCCTTCACGACTTCGCGCAGGCGCTCGAGCGATTCGATGCCGAGGTTCTTGGCAACTTCGTCCGTCAGTTCGAGCTTGGCAGGTGCCGACACTTCCTTGACCGTGATGTCGAAGGTCGCGTCCTTGCCGGCCAGATGCGAGGCATTGTACTGCGCCGGGAACGTAACGTTGATCACCTTCTCGTCGCCAGCCTTGGCGCCGATCAGCTGTTCCTCGAAGCCGGGAATGAACTGCTTTGAGCCGAGTACGAGCTGCGCATCGGAGTCCTGGCCACCCTGGAAGGCTTCGCCATCGACCTTGCCGAGGTAATCGATCGTAACGCGGTCGCCGTCTTCGGCTGCGCCGTCCTTGGTTTCGTAGGAGCGGGCGGATTCTGCAACGCGCTGAAGGCCTTCCTCGATTTCCTCATCGGCCACGTCGTAAACCGGACGCGTGACCTTGATGCCGGAATAATCCTGCAGTTCGATCGCCGGAATGATTTCGTAGGCCAGCGAAAATTCGAAGTCGGACTTGCCGGCCAGGATCTTGTCGGCTTCAGCCTCGTCCTCGGTCATGTTGACCTCGGGCTGCATCGCAGCCTTCTCACCACGGTCAGCCAGGATCGAGCGCGTGGAATCGTTCAGGATCTCGTTGACGACTTCAGCCATGAAGGACTTGCCGTACATCTTGCGCATATGCGCCATCGGCACCTTGCCGGGACGGAAGCCGTTGATGCGGGCCTTGCCCTGAGCTTCGGAAAGGCGGCCGTTCAGGCGCGTTTCCATGTCACTGGCGGGCACAACCACCTTGATCTCGCGCTTCAGCCCCTCGTTGAGCGTCTCGGTAACCTGCATTCTTGAAACCTTCTTGTCGTTGCGTGCCACCGATGGCACGGCGAAATTCCGTCAGGGCGTTTCCGTGGATGGAGCCGGAACCGATGGTGCGGGTGGAGGGACTTGAACCCCCATGCCTTGCGGCGCTTGGACCTAAACCAAGTGTGTCTGCCAATTCCACCACACCCGCCTCGGAGCGGACAGCCCTCAAAGCGGGGTTCCTATATCATCGCGATTGCAGCGTTCAAAAGGAATTTTGCCGTTTTGTCCGGCCAATTTGCCGCTTTCTCCTGAAAAAGCGGCTGTGCCGGCTCAATAAAGCGGTTCGCTGTAGAGCGCGGTCTCGCCATCATAGAGCGCCTTGATCTGCGCGTCGCCCGTTTCGCCAACCGCAACCCGCATCGTGAACTGGCGCTCTCCAAGCCACTGCTCGATCTCCCGGCCGTCGCCTTCCGGCACATAAAAGCGCTCCAAACCGTACTGAACGTTGATGGAGTCCAGATCATCCTGCCAGCGATCGAGGCTCGTTCCCTTGAGGTCGATCTCGTTCTCGCCCGGCGTTTGATTGACCGGCGCGCCCAGGCCGGCGGCAATGATCTGCGCCGGTGCATGGCCCTTGCCGCGCTTCAGCCTGACATAAACGGTGCCGACCAGCTCGTTGTCACGCGGGCGCGCGGTCTGGATATGATCGACCGGCACCCGCGAGATATCGTAGCTGAGCGCAACATAGTCGCCACGCAGAAGATCGCGCGGATCCACCGGCGCGGTGCGCAGGGTAATCTCCTGCCCATCCCTCAGCAGGGACGCACGGCTGTAGATGGCCGACGCCAGGAAGCCGATCTGAACCAGCGCGACAACGAATGCCGCAACCAGAAGCTTGCTGCGGCTGTTCATGGCTGGCCTCCTGTCACGACCGCGTCCTGATCGGCTGGCCGCTCGACATCCCGGCTGAAGCGCTTTTCAAACCGTCGAATCACAACGGCGATGATGGCCAGCACCAGTCCGGATGCCAGGAAGAAGGTCGCCGTATCGAGCATCGTGCCAAGATACACCGCGTAGAGATAGATGAGCTCGGCTGTGAAGCCTGCATAAGCCAAGCGGCGCAGTCGACGGCTTTCACGCCCACCGGCAAGCAACGCTGCAATGATGCCGGCAAACACGATGACGGCCAGAAGGAAGGCCGTGCCGAGTTGTTCGATCTGCATCAGCTGCAGCAGCGCCATGGATAAAAGGAAGCCGAACAGACCGAGCACCGGCAGGGCCGCGCCCAAACGTGCAACACGCTCTGCCAGCTGCGGACGGAACACGGCGAAAGCAAACACTGCTGATGAGACAATCGCCATCACCAGCGGCGCACTCACCGAACCCTGTTGATCCAGCGCGATCAAGGTGCCGTAGAGCAGGAGCGAAAGCAGCACCAGCACGCGTCCATAAGGGCTGCCCGTCCAGAAGCTGAGCAGCCACAGCACCAAAGCCGCCGGCAGGAACCAGGCCGATGGCGGCGTGCTCGTCCACACACCGTTACTCGTGCTGACCATCCAATAGGCGGCGAGCATCACGCTGCCGACGGTCAGGATGGGCGAGCGCAGCATGGCGGAAGCGAAAGCCGTCCCAGCCGCCCAGATCGCGATCGCCTGAACCTCGTCGCCTGACAGATGATACATCTGGCCGATCAACGCGATCGACGCCCCGAACGAGGCCGCGGCGATCATGTAAAGAGACTCGCCCCAAACCCGCGCGCCCCGCAGCTTGGTGATAGCGCCGCCGAGGTAACCGGCCGCGATCAACAGGAACAACAGCGTGACCCGAACAAGACGCGGAAACGCTTCCCAGTTCGCCGCAACGAAGAGAAGAATGGCCGCCGCCAGCAGAATGGCAGCCAACGCCCCGATCACGCCGCCGAAGCTGATGCCCTTGCTGCGCCGAGCCTCGATATCTTTCGTAAGACGAAGCGCGGTCTCACCATCGATCATTCCCTGGCTTTGCCAACGAACAATCTCGGCTTTCACATTGCTTGCATAGGACGCCATCGCTGCCTGTTCTTAAGTGTTCAGGGCTTCCTCCCAGAGAGAAGCCACCCGCGCAAACGCGGCATCTAAATCCATTAATGTTGCGTTGCACAAAGCGCATCGCTGCCATGCAACATCGTGTGTTTCAATCCCAGGGGCCTACGCATATCTTCCGCCTTGTCCGAAGCCAAGACGCCGACAGACAGCAAGAAAAAAAGACACCTAGGGTACGAAACAATGAACATCATCCGCAACTACCGCAACTGGCGCCGCTACCGTGACACGGTTTCCGAGCTGAGCCGCCTGTCCAACCG
>DCDI01000125.1:0-2712 GCA_002316345.1 Phyllobacteriaceae bacterium UBA1059
CCGGCGCAAAAAGGAGGCGCCTCGACGATGAACATGATCCGAACCGCAATGCTGCTCGCCTTCATGACCGCGCTTTTCATGGGCGTCGGCTATCTTATCGGCGGCACGGGTGGCATGGGGATCGCCTTCTTGTTCGCCGCCGGCATGAACCTGTTTTCCTATTGGAACGCCGACAAGATGGTTCTGCGCATGAACAATGCGATGGAAGTCGATCGCAGTTCGGCGCCCGAATATTACGGGATAGTGGAAGATCTGGCACGCCGCGCCAACCTGCCGATGCCGCGCGTCTATCTGATCGACGAAGACCAGCCGAACGCGTTCGCCACCGGCCGTAATCCGCAAAACGCAGCGGTTGCCGCCACAACCGGTCTGTTGCGCCGCCTCAACGCCGATGAAGTGGCGGGCGTCATGGCGCACGAGCTGGCGCATGTGCAGAACCGCGACACGCTGACGATGACGATCACCGCGACGCTGGCCGGCGCGATCTCCATGCTCGGCAATTTTGCGTTCTTTTTCGGCGGCAACCGCGAGAACAACAACAATCCGCTGGGCGGCATCGGCGTGATCGTCGCCATGATCGTGGCGCCGCTTGCGGCGATGATCGTGCAGATGGCGATCAGCCGGACGCGCGAATATTCGGCCGATCGGCGTGGCGCGGAGATCTGCGGCAACCCGAATGCGTTGGCGTCTGCCTTGAACAAGATCGCGCGCGGCGCGCATCAGATCGTCAACGAGGGTGCGGAGCGCAATCCGGCTGCCGCGCATATGTTCATCATCAACCCGCTGTCGGGCCAGCGCATGGACAACCTGTTCTCGACCCATCCGGATACCGGCAACCGCATCGCGGCCCTGCAGGCTATGACCGACATTCAGCCGGGCCGGAGCTATGGCGGCGGGTTCCAGCCGCAACGTGCGAGCGCGCCGGAAGGTGCGGCCGGCCCGTGGAGCGGTTCGCGTAACAAACCGTCCACTCGCCGGGGACCATGGTCTTGAACCAGCCTCGCATGCGCAACGGCAGCGCCAATCGCCGGCCTTCGTCCTTCGCCAATCCAACCTCCGACATTCCCGGCCTGCCCGCGCGGCAGGCTGCGGCCAAGCTTCTGGCGGCGGTGGTTGATGCCCGCACCTCGCTCGATGGGCTGACCGACGAGGAGCATGGGCACCCCGCTTATCGCGCGCTGGAAGGTCGCGACCGTGCTCTGGTTCGCGCCATCCTGATCTCGGCGCTACGTTTCCGGGGCACGATCCAAGCGGTGATCTCGAATCAGCTTGACCGGCCACTGCCGGGCAATGCGCTGACGCTGAGCCATGTGCTGCATGTGGCCATCGCGCAGATCCTGTATCTCGACGTGCCGGATCGCGCGGCGGTCGATCTGGCGGTGGAACAGGCGAAGGCTGATCCGCGCACGAAGCGGTTCGACGGGCTGGTCAATGGCGTCTTGCGCTCGATCGTCAGGCGCAAGGCGCAGATTCTTGGCAAGACCCCGATCGCCAACGCGCCGGATTGGTTTGTGGCTCGATTGAACCAAGCCTATGGCGAAGAGCGCGCTAAGGCCATTCTCGCAGCGCATCTGACCGAAGCGCCGGTGGATTTCACCGTGAAGGATGATCCGGCGGGCTGGGCTGAGAAGCTCGGCGGTCTTGCCTTGCCAACCGGCACAGTGCGTGTGGCGCGGCCCGAAGGCGCGATTGCGGCCTTGGCCGGCTATGAAGACGGCGCGTGGTGGGTGCAGGATGCGGCGGCGGCCTTGCCGGCGTTGATCATGGGCGATGTCGAGGGCAAGCGCGTCGCCGATTTGTGCGCGGCGCCGGGTGGCAAGACGGCGCAGCTGATCCAGGCTGGAGCAAAGGTCACTGCGTTGGATATTTCGCGCAGCCGGATCAAGCGCCTACGAGCCAATCCNNAGCGACTCGATCTTCCGGCCGAGGTCGTGGAAGCCGATCTTTCCGTTTACGAACCGGCCGAGCCCTTCGATGCCGTGCTGCTCGATGCGCCTTGCTCCTCCACCGGCACCGTGCGGCGCCATCCCGACGTGCTTTGGACCAAGTCGCCGGAAGAGATCGAGAAGCTGGCGGCCGTTCAGCTGCGCCTGTTGAAGGCAGCTGTGCGGCTGGTGAAACCCGGCGGGCGCATCGTCTTTTCCAACTGCTCGCTCGATCCGGTGGAAGGCGAGCAGATGGTGGAGCGCATCCTCCTTGAACAGCCGGAGCTTGAGCTGGAGCCGATTGCGCCGGGCGAAATACCTGTCGTGGATACCTTTCTCACACCATCAGGCACGGTGCGCACGACCCCAGCCGATCTGCCGCATGAAGACCCCGCATTGGCCGGCATGGACGGCTTCTTCGCCGCTCGGCTCCGACGCCGTGGTTAACGCCGGGTTGATTTCGGCTTCTCCATCAAAGCTCCGTTAACCATCCCCGTCTAGATTGCCTGGAGGAGTCGATGATGGGATGGTTGGGTGAGTGCTGCCGTAGAAGCGCCGGAGCTTTGGGGCTTGGTGGCAAAGGCGCTGTGGCGCAAGACGCGCCGGCGCTTGCGTGCCGGTCCGGGCTGGCGCTTTCGCTATGCCGGACGCACGCCTGACCGGCTGCTGATCGCGCCGCCCGATCTGCGCCTCGCCGATCCACAGATCGCTCAGGACATTTACTACGGACGGTTTCCATTTGCCGGCAAGGTGGTGGAAACCAGCGGCCGCTCGCCTTTCGACATCA
>DCDI01000125.1:2910-3112 GCA_002316345.1 Phyllobacteriaceae bacterium UBA1059
GGCCAGCCGCGTGATTAGTTGGCTGCAGCATTCCTCCATCATCCTGCAGGGCGCGGATTTCGCCTTTTATCGCCAGTTCCTGAAGGCGCTGAGCGTGCAGGTCCGCTATCTGCGCGCCATGGCGGCCGAAATGCCCGTGGGCGAAGACCGGTTGCGCGCCCGCATCGCGCTGGCTTTCGCAGCCTTGTCGCTGCCGGTGCCG
>DCDI01000193.1:0-36825 GCA_002316345.1 Phyllobacteriaceae bacterium UBA1059
CGCGATCTGCGCTGCTCAATCCTGCTGGGCGAACCCGGCAAGGGCGATGCGCTCGCTTATCCCCGCCTGTCGCTCAGCTGCACGGCGCAGCTTGTCAGTGACGAGGCAGACATCGCGCGTGTGTCAGGCCGGTTCCTGCGCCACGTCCCGAAGGCCACGCTTTACGCCTCGCTGCCGGACTTCCGCACCTATCGTCTCCAGCCGCGCGGCGCGTCCTTGAACGGCGGCTTCGGCAAGGCTTACCGGCTGGAAAGCGCTGATCTTCTCACCGCCGACGCGTTCGGCCTCGCCGCGTNNACGAGGCACCGATCCTCGAACATATGAACGACGACCACGCGGATGCCGTGTCGCTTTATGCCGAGAAACTGGCGGGACAACCCGCCGGCAAATGGAGCCTGACCGGCATCGACCCAGAAGGCATCGACCTTGCAGCCGGCGACCTGACGGCGCGTGTGTGGTTCGATGAGCGGATCGAAAGCCGGCAGGCAGCACGAACCGCCCTGGTCGATCTCGTCGCAAAGGCACGAGGCGGCGCTTCGCCGGGGTCTGAACAGCAAAGCGAAGAATAATTTAGCATCGTGAAACTTTCCGAAACGGCGATCCGTAGCTCCGGCTCTGAACAGTTGACGTTGAAAGTTGGGTATCGTGTCCACGCCAATCCTGGAACGCGCAGACGAGATCGCTGCGCTGCTGAGCATGCTCGGCAACACAAAACGCCTGTTGATCATGTGCCATCTGCGCGAAGGCGAGATGTCGGTCGGCAAGATCGCCGAAAGCGTGCAGCTCAGCCAATCGGCTTTGTCGCAGCCCCTGGCCAAGCTCCGGCAGCTCAAGCTGGTGGAAACCCGCCGCGACAAGCAGACCATCTATTATTCCCTGTCCTCGCCCGTCACGCGCAACCTGCTGAGCACTCTGGAAGAGCTTTACAAGGAAAAGCGCGGCGCAGTCAGCGGCGGCGACAAGGCTCCGGCGGCCACCCTGTAAGACCGTCGGCCCCGCATCCCCTCGGAGCGGATCAGCCGTGACAAAGATCATCCGCATCGAAGACCCCGAAGATCCGCGCATTGCCGCTTACCGGAACGTGCGCGATCGGGATCTCGCGCGCGACGCCGACACCTTCATCGCGGAAGGCAAGGTCGTGCTGTCAGTTCTCTTCAACGCCAACCGCTTCCCGCCCTTGTCCGCGCTGGTGCTGGAAAACCGCCTGGATGGCGTCAGCAACGTTCTCGCTNNTCGCCGCAGCCCCCGCCGCCATGCCGGTCTATGTCGCATCACAGGCTGTCATGGACGCCATCGCCGGCTTCCACATCCATCGCGGCATCCTGGCGCTGGCGCAACGCACCCCACCGCCCTCGCCCGCAGCCTTGCTGGAAACCCTGCCGGCCGATGCGCTGGTCATTGTTCTCGTCGGCATCGCCAACCACGACAATGTCGGCGCGATCTTCCGCAACGCGGCTGCCTTCGAGGCCGATGCCGTGCTGCTCGACCAGACCTGCTGCGATCCACTTTACCGCAAGGCGATCCGCGTTTCCGTCGGCGCTGCCTTGAAGGTCCCGTTTGCACGAGGCGGCTCGGCAAGCGAGCTGGCGGATGTGCTTGCGCAACAAGGCTTCAACGCCGTCGCGCTCAGCCCTTCAGGCGCGGAAACCCTGGCTGCCGTCATGCCCGCCGGCCGCACCGCGATCCTTCTCGGCACGGAAGGCGAAGGCCTTCCGCCGGCGTTGATGCAGCGGCTCCGCACCGTCCGCATCCCCATGTCTGAAAGTTTCGACAGTTTGAACGTCGCAACCGCTTCAGCGATCGCGCTGCACCGGCTCGGACGGTTTCGCGATTGAAGCCGCCTCCTGCAGGGCGCGGATGCGGTCTGCCAAGGTGAGCGTTCCCGCTCTAGCACCGACCGGCGCCTCTTTGGCCAGCGCCGCGTCGATCGGTGATCCCGGCCCTTCCAGAACCCGCGTCATATGCACCATCTGCGCGGCGATCTGCGCGAGTTCATCCCTCAGCCCGGCACCACCAGACGGAGCAGCTTCGCCGTCCCCGACAGGCTGCTGACGAAGCCGGTCGTTCTCCGCCGCCAGCGAAAGAAGCTGCGCTTCCAGCCTGTCGCGATCCGCTTCGAGCCGCGCCAGAACCGCATCGCCGGGCTTGAATGCGGAAGACGACTGGGGCGTCATATCCGCCACTTCGGCTTCAAGGCGCATCGCCGTTGCCTGCACTTGCGTCAATTCCAGCCGAAGCTCCTCTTCCGTTAGTTCGGCGCGTCGCAGGTCCCGACGCAGTTGCGCGATTTCCTTGGATGACGCATCCGGACCAGCCTCGATCTCGGCCTGCGCCGCCGCGTCGCTATCGGCAACTGGGGCGCTCTCGCTGCCGCGCAGCTGGCTGATCGTCCTATCCCGGCGCGCAATCGTTTCCTCACGATCCGACAGATCACGCAGCAAGCGCTCGAGCTTGCTTTCGAGATCGGCGACCTTGCGCCGCTCGGTCTTCAGGTCTTCGCCGACGCGTCGTTCGGCAGCCGACTGCTCGCGCACCTTCTGCTCGTTTTCTCCCCGCGCGGCGCGCAACTGCGTCACCGTCGCGCTCAACCTGTCGATCTCGGCATCGCGTGCCACAAGATCGATCTGGCGATTGCTCGCCAGCAGGCTGGCTTCATCCTTAAGGCGGCTGAGTTCCTCATAGGCGAGGCTACGGTCAGCAAGATTGCGCTCGGCTGCGGACAGCTTTTCCTTCAAGCCAGCCAACATCTCCCGTTCGCTGGCCAGTTGCCCTTCCAGATCGGCGATCGTGACGTCGCGCGCGGCAACGGCCGCACTTCTGTCGGCGCTCGCCTGTTCGGCCGTCTTCAGCTGCGCCGTCAGCCGGGCGACCTCGACGGAGCGTTCATTCGCTTTGCTCTTCTGCGACTTCGCATCGGCTTCGACGCGGCGCACCTCGACGGCGTACTCGGCACGCACACGGTCGCGCTCCGCCTGCATTTCGTTCAGGCTCATCGGCAGGGTCGCTTCCAGGCGCTGGCGCGTCAGCCGTTCCACACGACGGCGAAAGGCCGGCGCGATCAGGATGGCGAGCAAGCCTGCAACGAGGAACCCAAGAATGAAGGCTAGGATGGACTGGATGACCACGGAAACGCCGAACCGGTGAACTCGGAATCACTGTGCCACGGAGGGGCGATTGAAATCCACCTCTGGACCTGAGGAAAGCGCGGTCCGGTTAATGGTCAGAACGGGTTCCAGGTCGGCTGCGAGGTCAGCTTGAGATAGCCGACATTGACGCCGAGACGTGCGCCCACGCCGGTGCGAACCGGCACAAGGAGGATGGGACCGTTCTTCAGCACGTTGAAGCCGAGGCCAGCCAGCACATAGGCGGAGCCGGCGACGCCGCCGTAGCGCTTGTAAAGGCTGTTCACGTCATCGAGGTTGTAAACCAGCACCATGGTGCGCGAGCCCTGCCCGCCAAAATCCCAGCCGACGGAAGGGCCCTGCCAGAACACCTTATGATCGCCGGCATTCTTGGTGAACAGCGTGCCTTCGCCATAAGTGACGCCGCCAACCAGTGCGCCCGATCCTTCTTCGCCCAGCACATAGCCGTTGGGCAGGCCATAGGACGAGAAGATTTTCTCGATCACCGTGGCCATGCCACCGGACGCTTCGCCAAAGAACTTGTGGCCGGAATCGACGATTTCGTCAGCCGTGTATGTGTCCTGCGCTTGGGCGCGTGGCGCGGCGCTGAGCGCGAGACCCACGGCAAGGGAGAGCATTCCCAGCTTGGTCATCAGGTGTTTCGCAAACGACAAGAGCATGCGTTTATCTCCTGTTGGAAGCCGTTTCGGCTTCAATCATTGCCTTCACCGCCCGCAGCGCAAACGCCGCAAGCATGTCCTGATCCGGGACGCTACGCCGCAATCCTTTTTCAACCATTAAGATGCATGATTTCTTCACCATAACTGTCGGCTGCCTGGCGCTGTCTCCCAAAAGAGACAACGGCTTTGGCTTGCGAACATGTCGGAATGCCGCGAAGTAGCGGGAACAAACGCATTTGATTCGAATGCGATCAGATTTGGGGATGCATCATGGCTGAGCTTGTAACGCTGTCGGCACCGGATCTTGCAGCGCTGCTGTGCAGCCGCGTCTGCCACGACATCATTTCGCCGGTCGGCGCCATCAACAACGGCCTGGAACTGCTGGACGAAGGCGGTGCCGATGAAGATGCGATGAACCTCATTCGCACCAGCGCGCGCAACGCTTCTGCCCGTCTGCAATTTGCTCGCATCGCGTTCGGCGCCGCCGGTTCGGCGGGCATGCAGATCGATACCGGCGATGCGCAAGCGGTGGCTACAGCCTATCTCGCCAATGAAAAGCCGGATCTGGTGTGGAACGGCCCTCGCGCCCTCCTCCCTAAGAACCAGGTCAAGCTGCTGCTCAACCTGATCCTGATCTCCATCGGCACCATCCCGCGCGGCGGCAAGATCACAGTCACGCTGGAAGATACCGATGCCAAGCCGCGCTTCAGCCTGGCTTCGGCCGGCCCGATGGTGCGTGTACCTCCAAAATTCCTGGAACTGCATAGCGGCGGCCGCCCCGAAGAGCCGATCGACGCCCACTCGGTGCAGCCCTATTATACACTGCTCCTGGCCAAGGAAGCCGGCATGGAAATCTCGATCCGTACGACGCCGGAAGAAATCCTGCTGACCGCAAGCTGATCAGAGAGCTACTCGCGAGATCACTAAAGTTCTCGCGAGTGCTTTACCGTTTTCTCCATACAAGCCGCCTAGTTTCCGTCCTGCGGAAAGTCACGCCGGCGGGGAAGACGGCAATGAAGCGGTGCATGATTGTCGACGCATCCGACGTAATCCGGAAAGTCGCGAAACGTATTCTGGAAAGCGAAGAGATGCTGGTGGCCGAAGCGGCCAGCGGCCGTCAAGCGCTCGATCTCTGCGCCAATGACATCCCGGACATTATTCTGGTCGACTGCAAACTGCCGGACATGGCGGTGGTCGATTTCGTGCGCATGGTCGGCGCGAACGAAAAGAAGTCGCAGGTTATCGTCTGCCTCACCAAGTTGGATATTGGTGCCATCATGCGCGCCAAACGCGCCGGCGCCCAGGGCTATCTACTGAAGCCTTTCAACCGCTCCCAACTGATGCAGTGCCTTCGTCACAGCTTCTACGCCACACGCGCGCGCTCGGCACTATCGGCGGCTTGAAGCCAGACAACAGAAACAAAAAACCCGGCCAGACGCCGGGTTTTTCGATCGGTTTTAGGCGATCAGCAATCAGGCGCTGACGCGAACATCCTCGGGCTCGCGCAGCACGTAACCGCGGCCCCAGACCGTTTCGATGAAGTTCTGGCCGCCGGATGCGTGATCGAGCTTCTTGCGCAGCTTGCAGATGAAGACGTCGATGATCTTCAGCTCTGGCTCGTCCATGCCGCCATACAGGTGGTTCAGGAACATTTCCTTGGTGAGCGTCGTGCCCTTGCGCAGCGAGAGCAGTTCCAGCATCTGATATTCCTTGCCGGTCAGATGCACGCGCTGGCCGCCGACTTCCACTGTCTTCGCGTCAAGATTGACGATCAGGTCCCCTGTGGTGATGACCGACTGTGCGTGGCCCTTCGAGCGGCGAACGATCGCGTGAATGCGCGCTACCAGCTCGTCCTTGTGGAACGGCTTGGTCATGTAGTCGTCGGCGCCGAAGCCGAGGCCGCGAACCTTGTCCTCGATGCCGGCCATGCCGGACAGGATCAGGATCGGCGTCTTGACCTTGGACAAGCGCAGCGTGCGCAGAACCTCGTAACCCGACATGTCAGGCAGGTTCAGGTCCAGCAGAATGATGTCGTAATCGTAAAGTTTGCCGAGATCGACGCCCTCTTCACCGAGGTCGGTCGTATAAACATTGAAGCTCTCGGACTTCAGCATCAGCTCGATGCTTTGTGCGGTTGCACTGTCGTCTTCAATCAGCAGAACACGCATCTAGATCCCCTTCTTCGCCGCCACTTTGCGCTCGACCGATGTTCACCCGAACATGGCAGCGACCGCCGTTAAGAAAGCTGACACCGAATGGTTAACAAAACCTAATCCCGCATGGCAAGCGGTAACCGATTTTGCAACATTTCGGCACAAGCCGTTGCAACCAAACATTAATAAGCGAGCAAGACAGTCATCCACCAAATGAGCTTTCACCGCTAAGTGATTCAGGAGACTCGATGTTTCCGACCCATTAGGATCGTCGCATCTTTTTTTACCCGCCCTTAAGTCCTTGGCCCTATGATTAACAATGCCCGTAAACGAAAGGTTACCGGGCGGGGAAAAGATTACGATTTCGTTTCCTGTCGCCCCATTTCCTGTCACCAGGCTACGGGCTGCAGACTAGGCATGGAGTGTTGCGCGAACCTTGCTCGTCCCCGGACGGCGGTCGCCGCCAAGGAGTATCCGAGTATGAAGTCCCGCGAGAATCTCGTCAGGCTTAAGCGGTTTCAGGTCAATGAGAAGCGCCGTCAAATGGCGCAGCTCGACATGATGATCGCTGAATTCGACCGTATGGCGACCGAGCTCGACCTTCAGATCGCCGCTGAAGAAAAGAAAGCCGGCATCACGGATACCAACCATTTCGCTTATCCGACTTTCGCCAAGGCCGCACGCCAGCGCCGCGACAACCTCAAGAATTCACAGTCCGATCTGGCTCAACAGAAGAGTGCCGCCCAGGCGCAGCTTTCGGAAGCCGAGATCGAGCTGGAACGCGCCGAGATGCTCGAGTCGCGCGATGGCCGTGGCGGCCGCGAGATCGAGCCGCAGATCGCCAGCGCCATGATCGGCTGATCGAACCAGCTTCAACCTAATTCAAAACATGAAGGCAGCCGCACAACCGGCTGCCTTTTTTCTGTTTAAGCTGCCAGCAGAACGAAAAAAGGCGACCCGAGGCCGCCTTGTCTTCTTTCCGTCCAGTTTGGCGCTTAATGCCGGTATTGCTGGATCCGAGTGGTCCGCAATCCCGCGAGCCCATATTCATCGATGGAAGCCTGCCAGGAGAGAAATTCCTCCGTGGTAAGCTTATAACGCGTACATGCTTCCTCAAGGCTGAGAAGCCCGCCGCGAACGGCTGCCACAACCTCGGCCTTACGCCGGATCACCCAGCGCCGCGTGTTCGTCGGCGGCAAATCCGCTATCGTCAGCGGGCTGCCGTCCGGCCCGATGACATATTTGACACGCGGGCGAATAAGATCGGTCATCCGTACTCTCTACACTCAACTCAAAGACCTAATCGAACCCAGGTTATCGGCTCTGCCTTAAATTTTGCCTAAACCTGAGCATAGCTTGCCAAGCGACTATGAAGTTTCGCTTACCTAATTTGCGCGGACTTAAATTGAGCTTTAGCAACTGCGCGTCAGGGCGGCTTCTGTCTCGCTCTTTGAAGCGAGTGAAGCGACCGGCCGTTCAGGGTAGCGCTTCCAGCCTCGGCCCCTTATACTGAGAAAGAGAACCGCGCGGCCCTGCCCGCATATCGAACCAAGGGATGCAGTTTGCGATGAACAGCTTGGATCTTCCCGGCCGTCCGGAAGACACGCGGGTTGTTGTGGCCATGTCTGGTGGCGTCGACTCTTCCGTGGTTGCCGCCATCCTCAAGCGCGAGAACTACGACGTCGTGGGCGTCACCTTGCAGCTTTACGATCATGGTGCCGCGACGCATCGCGCAGGCTCCTGCTGTGCGGGGCGGGATATCGACGATGCCCGCCGCGTTTGCGAAACGCTCGGCATTCCCCATTACGTGCTGGATTACGAAGCCCGCTTTCGCGAAGCCGTCATCGACCCCTTCGCGCAAAGCTATGCCGCCGGCGAAACGCCGATCCCCTGCGTGTCCTGCAACCAGACCGTCAAGTTCGCCGACCTGCTTGCCACCGCCCAGGATCTCGGCGCCGAAGCGCTGGCCACCGGCCATTACATCCGCAGCCGCGCCAATGGTGCGCATCGCGCCATGTATCGTCCCGTCGACGGCGACCGCGACCAGAGCTACTTCCTGTTCGCCACGACACAGGCGCAGATCGATTACCTGCGCTTTCCGCTCGGCGGCATGTCCAAGCCAGATGTGCGCAAGATCGCCGAAGAGATGAACCTGTCGGTCGCTACCAAGCAGGACAGCCAGGACATCTGCTTCGTGCCGCAGGGCCGCTACAGCGACATCATCGCCAAGCTGCGCCCTGAGGCTGCCAGCCCCGGCGACATCGTCCACATCGACGGCCGAGTGCTTGGCCGCCATGAAGGCATTCTGCGCTATACCATCGGCCAGCGCCGCGGTATCGGCGTGGCAACCGGCGAACCGCTTTTTGTCGTGCATCTCGATGCCGAACATGCGCGTGTCGTGGTCGGCCCTCGGGAGGCGCTGGCAACCCGCAAGATCTACCTGCGCGCCACCAACTGGCTGGGCGACGAGCCGCTCGATGCGATCCCCGCTGAAGGTCTCTCCATCTACGCCAAGGTCCGCTCGACTCGCCCGCCACGTCCGGCAATTCTGCACGTGGATAAGAATCAGGTCATCGTCGAACTCGCCGACGGCGAGTCAGGCATCGCGCCGGGTCAGGCCTGCGTGTTCTATTCCGACGATACCGACGACTCACGCGTGCTCGGAGGCGGTTTTATCGAGCGCTCGGAACGCGACGCCGATGCCGAGCGGATGCTCGCTCAACTCGCCTCGATTCCATACCGATCCGTCGCGTAACATAGCCGTTCTGCGCTACCATAGAGGCAAAATACCAGCTAATTAGGCCGCCATATTGCGCTTTTTGACCGCGCTTTAGCGCGCCATATCCTGCCGTCGGTCATGCACAACGGTCCCGGCCGTCAGCATCCGCAACACGCGGATCGCCTCCTCGCCATCGGTCCGCGGCGTTTCCCGCGTGTTGATGCAGTAGATGAAATGCTCGAGTTCCCGCGTCAGCGGAAGCCCCTCGCCCACCGCGACATAGCTCGGTTCGTTGGCCGTAAACGCCCAGTGTCCGCTGTCCTGCCAGACCGCATGACGATAAACCGCCAGCTTGCGCGCCCAGGCCTCGCCATCATCAAACACCGCCATCGCCTTGGTGCCGACCACGGTCAAACGGCGTTCCCGATAGGGGTTGAGCCGCGAGGCGAACAGATGGCTCCGCACGCCGCTGGCAAACCGCATATGCACATGTGCGAAGTCGCTGAGGTGATCCAGCAGCGCCGCCCCCTCGCCGCGAACCTCGACCGGCTCTTCGCCCGTGATCGCCAGGATCATCGAGAGATCATGCGGCGCCAGATCCCAAAGTGCATCGTTTTCAGTGTGAAACTTACCCAGACCAAGCCGGTGCGAATGAATGTATTTAATTTCACCCAGCTCTCCGGCGCCGATCAGCGCCATGAGTTGTTCAAACGCCGGATGAAACCGCAGCACATGTCCCACCATGAACACCCGGCCATTGTCCTGTGCGGCTGCAACAGCGCGCTCTGCGTCCGGCACCGTCAGCGCAATCGGCTTTTCAACCAGCACATCCTTGCCCGCCTGCACCGCGCGAATGGCGTTCTCGGCATGAAACTGCGGAGGCAGCGCCATGACCACGGCATCGACATCGGACCGGTCGAACAGCTCGGCCGGATCGATCGCCAAACAATCCTGCTCGGCCGCAAACCCTTCCGCCCGCGCCGGATTGGCATCTGCCACGGCATGCAAGGCGCCAAGCGACTTCAAAGTGCGGATATGATTGGAGCCCCAATAGCCGCAGCCAAGCACGGCGATACGCGGTTTCATGATGATCGACCTGCCTGAACTTGGAAAACGAGAGGTTGGCAACGAACAGGTAGGTCGTCAGCCCGGTGAAACTATCTTGTCCCGGACATATTCGCCCGCCTAACCGAACTCAACCCCGCAGGCACGAAGCTGAGCTTATGCCGAGGTCACAAAAGCCAACGGTCAACGCCGATTGTTGATGTGTAGACAGCCAAACGCTTGCTTCCGAACGCACATGATCCGCCCGAACCTGGATGTTCCATGCAAATCGATCCAAACCCCACCTCTTCGCTTGACACCCAACGAACTGCCGCCCTATATCCCGCCCGTCTTCGCGGGCAGCGGCCTTATGAACCGCAGCATCTGAACCGCGCGTGGCGGAGTAGCTCAGTTGGTTAGAGCAGAGGAATCATAATCCTTGTGTCGGGGGTTCGAATCCCTCCTCCGCTACCATCAGATCATTCATCAATCGCTTGATCCCTGATTTGGTCGCTACGTCTTGGACACACTACTTTGCTTTGGACCAATCCAGACCAAAAGTTTAAGTCTCGGAGACAAGTTCAAAACCGAGACTAGCAGCCAGATGGCAGCTGGACGCTCAATAAACTTGAAGAGCTTCTTAACCGGTGTGCTTCATGAGGTTGCTCAGACCCGTGCTATCATCGGCTGCTCTGTTGCCGAGGGTGATTGTCATTCGCTCACGGCAGTCGCGTCCGGAAGCGGATTGACTGGAATGATCGGCACATTGCCTTTCCCGTCGCCAAGCGCCGCAGCAAGCTCAACGCGCGCGCCGTTGACCAAAGCCTCCATCGAAAGCCGTGCTTTCTTCGCATCGCGCATCCGAATGGCGTCTAGCACCGCCCGATGAACATCCAGCGCCTGTTCGTGAGACTGACTGGCCCTATTAGTGATCCGGAAGCTTGCAAGAAGTGCAGCACCGATCGCGGTAATGAATTGCTTGAACACCCAATTGCCCGAAGCATTGATGATGGCGGCGTGGAAGCGCAGATCCGCCTGGCTCCAGGCATCCGTATAAAGCGAATGCGCAGAGGCCATCTCATCGAAGGCCTCCGCGATCGCCATGATCTCTCGCGTGCTTGCATTCTGCGCAGCGGCTTCCGCCGCGGCGGGCTCCAGCACTAACCGGGCATCGATGAGTGATCGGTAGAAACGATCATCCTTTGGATGGCGCATCATCGCATCCAGCACGATCGGATCGAGATAATTCCACTGCTCACGCGGCAGAACCACTGTGCCGGCTCGTGTTCGAGAGCGGACAATCCCTTGTGCAACCAGATGCTGCATACACTCACGCAGGGCTGTGCGGCTGACACCGTAGTACTCCTTCAGCTCCGCTTCATTAGGAAGAGTCGAACCTTCGGCGATTTGGCCGGAAATGATTCGGTCAACCAATGTATGCAGAAGGTTGTCCGTGACAGGACGTCGGCCCCCTTTTCCATTGATCTGAACGTTTTCCTTGATCGAGCGCACCTCTGTCCCCAGCCACTTACCTCTCAGCGGGAACTATACGAACATCATCCGCAAAAATAAATCATACCGAATTTGACAATAAATCGGATTTAATTCTTACTGCGCTTGGGAGGTGCGGGAGGAGGAACCCTGCGATTTGGTGGCTTCACTGCCGCGGCCGTCTAGCCGCAGCGGATGCAGCACGTCGTCGGTCATCCACCCTGCAGCACAAGTGTGCAGGCGCCGGTTTTTTTCCGGATGGCGAGTTCGATACGCATGAAGATCACCAAGCTAACGACCTATATCGTGCCGCCGCGCTGGCTGTTTCTGAAGATCGAAACAGATGACGGCGTTGTCGGCTGGGGCGAGCCGGTGGTTGAAGGCCGCGCACTGACGGTTCAGGCGGCGGTGCACGAGCTTGAAGACTATTTGATCGGCAAGGACCCGTTTCTGATCGAAGATCATTGGCAGGTCATGTACCGCGCCGGTTTTTACCGGGGCGGTTCGATCCACATGTCAGCTATAGCTGGCATCGATCAGGCGCTGTGGGACATCAAGGGCAAAGCGCTTGGCCAACCCGTCCATTCCCTGCTCGGCGGGCAGGTCAGAGACCGGATCAAGGTCTATTCCTGGATCGGAGGCGACCGTCCTTCAGATGTGGCACGAAACGCTCAAGATGTTGTTGCTCTCGGCTTCAAGGCCATCAAGCTCAACGGCTCCGAAGAGATGCAGATCGTCGATACGAACGAAAAGGTCGACAAGGCAGTCGAAACGATCGCCATCATACGCGAGGCGGTGGGGCCGCACATCGGTATCGGTGTGGACTTCCACGGTCGTATCCACAAGCCGATGGCAAAGGTCCTCGCCAAGGAACTCGAGCAATTCAAGCTGATGTTCATCGAGGAGCCGGTTCTTTCTGAAAATCGTGAAACACTGAAGGAAATCGCCAACCATTGCTCGACTCCGATCGCTCTCGGGGAGCGACTGTACTCGCGATGGGACTTCAAGCAGGTCCTGTCCGATGGCTATGTAGACATCATTCAGCCTGACCTGTCCCACGCCGGCGGCATCACGGAATGCCGCAAGATCGCGGCCATGGCAGAAGCTTATGACGTGGCCCTTGCTCCGCATTGCCCGCTCGGTCCGATCGCTCTCGCCGCCTGTTTGCAGGTCGATGCCGTCAGCTACAACGCCTTCGTTCAGGAGCAGAGCCTCGGCATCCACTATAACGAGGCGAACGATATTCTCGATTACATCTCGAACAAGGATGTTTTCGCTTACGCGGATGGCTTTGTCGCCATTCCTCAGGGGCCGGGACTCGGCATTGAAGTGGATGAGGAATACGTTGTGGAGCGGGCCCGCGAAGGTCATCGCTGGCGTAATCCACTTTGGCGCCATGCGGATGGGAGCGTCGCAGAGTGGTGAGGAGATGGCTGCCGCTCTGGCGATGGGGAGATTGAGGCGTCGCTCAAAGCGACGTCTTCGATGCCGGAGGATCATGAATGATCATCCGTATTGGGTGGAGAGACCACCATTTTGTATGGAACCATGGGAGAGGTCCAATGAATGGTAAAATGATCAAATTGGCAGGCGCCTTGGCACTCGCCATGTTCGCAACGGCAGCAAGCGGCACGATTGCTGCCGCGCAGGAATTTAAAGCCAAACTCGGCCACGCCATGCCGCAGGAGCATCCGCAGGCCGTGGCGCTTACCAAGTTTGCTGAACTTGCAGGCCAATACACGGACGGCCGGGTCAAGGTCACCGTTTACCACGGCAGCATGCTGGGCGGCGACGACAAGATGCTGCAGTCGACCCAGAGTGGCACACAGGAAATGTTCTACGGCTCGCTGGCACCGATCGCCGGCAAGATCAAGGAAGTTCAGGTTTTCGACTTCCCGTTCCTGTTCGGAAACATGAAGGAAGTAGACGCAGTCTTCTTGGGTCCTATCGGCCAGAAGCTGATGGACAAGCTCGAACCGCACAACCTTCACGGCGTCGCCTGGGGTGAGACCGGATTCCGTCAGCTTTCCAACAACAAACATGAAGTGAAGACCGCCGACGACATCAAGGGACTGAAGGTTCGCGTGATGCAGAACCAGGTTGCCCTCGATAGCTGGAAGGCAATCGGCGCCAACGCTCTGCCAATGTCCTACGCCGAAGTCTTCACGGCACTGGAAACCGGCGCTCTCGATGGTCAGGAAAACCCGTACATCCACATGTACGCCAACAAGATCTACGAAGTGCAGAAGTTCGGAACGACCACGAACCATGTTTACACGCCCTGCATCCTCGTGACCTCGAAGAAGTTCTGGGAGCAGCTGACACCTGCCGATCAGGAGGCGATCGTCAAAGCTGGCAAGGAGTCCATGGTGTTCCTGCGCCAGCTGATGGATGAAGGCAACGCCAAGGTTGTCGCTGATCTTGAGGCGCAGGGTATGAAAGTTCAGGAATTGCCGGAGGCCGAGCTCGCCAAGCTCCGCGCCGCAACCCAACCCATCATCGAGAAGTACAAGCCCGTGGTGGGTGCCGAACTCGTTGACGAGATCCAAGCGACGATCGCCAAAGTGCGCGCCGAGCAATAATCCTCGCGCGCCATGGGTCCGGCTTTTCCCTTCCGGGAAGGCCGGACCATCAAGATCACGTCCCGATATCACGCCTTTGGGGAACGCTTATGATGTCCCGAATCCTGTTCGGCACGCTTGAGAAGCTGCTTATGATCGCGCTTGCGCTGATGGTCATCATGATCTTTGGCAATGTCGTGCTGCGCTATGGCTTTAATTCCGGCATCACGGAGTCGGAGGAACTGTCGCGCTTTATTTTCGTATGGCTGATCTTCATCGGCGCCTTCCTCACATTGCGCGACCGCGCGCATCTGGGCGTCAACAGTCTGGTGCGCGCAATGCCTTTCAAGGCGCAGCGCCTCGTCCGCATCGGCGGTGACTTGGCGACGCTTCTGTGCTGCTACCTGCTTGGCCTCGGTGCATGGCGCCAAACGGTCGATAATCTTGAAAATTTCTCGCCTGTCGCCGGGGTTCCCCTGGGGTGGGTGTATGTCTCCTGCGTGCTCTGCTGCATCGGCATGGCCGTTCTTCTCCTTCGTTCGATCTTCGAGGTCGCCACCGGCAAGGTGCGTGATGAGGAGATCTTCGCCAGCAATGCCGACGGGCTTGTCGAGTAAGCGGCCGAGGGGGCAAGACACATGACAATTTTCGTTTTCGTCGGCTCACTCTGCGGAGCCATGCTGCTGGGTATTCCGGTCGCCTTCTCTCTTCTGATCTGCGGCGTGGTCCTGATGATACATCTGGACATCTTCGACGTGCAGATCCTTGCAGAGAACGTGCTGGACGGTGCCAACAATTATCCGCTGATGGCGCTGCCGTTCTTCGTCCTTGCTGGCGAAATCATGAATGCCGGTGGCGTTTCTAAGCGCATCGTCAACGTGGCGATTGCCGCAGTTGGCCACTTTCGCGGCGGTCTCGGCTATGTTGCCGTGTTTGCGGCGCTCATCCTAGCCGCGATCTCCGGCTCGGCCATCGCCGACTGTGCAGCACTTGCCGCCGTCGTCATACCGCTGATGCGTCGATCCGGGTACCCGGTGCCACTATCTGCCGGCCTCATTTCCTCTGCCGGTATTGTTGCACCACTGCTTCCACCATCGATCCCGTTCGTGGTGTTTGGTGTGGCTGCCGAGCTCTCTGTAACCCGCCTTTTCATGACGGGAATTGCGCCGGGCCTGATGATGGCCGCCACGCTGATGGTCACGTGGTATTTTTATGCACGCAAAGACGAGCGAATGGCATCGGACCATACGTTTGATATGTCGCGTCTCTTGAACGCGCTAAAGGAAGGCGTGTGGGCGCTTGTTCTGCCGGCCATCATCATTGGCGGCATGAAGACCGGCATTTTCACGCCCACCGAAGCTGGTGTCGTTGCGGTCGTCTACGCTTTCCTGATTGGCATGTTCGTCTACGGTGAGCTCAAGATCTCGGTCGTTCCGTCCCTGCTCTTGCAGGCGGCGAAAACCGCCAGCACGATCATGTTCCTCGTTGCGGCGGCTTATGTCTCGGCCTGGCTCATCACGGTTGCGAACATTCCGCAGGAAATCGGCGAATCGCTCGCGCCATTCATGGAAAACAAGATCCTCTTCATGTTCATGTTGATGGTCATTGTGTTCCTGGTCGGCACCGCGCTCGACCTCACCCCGACGATCCTGATTCTCACTCCGGTGATGATGCCGCTCGTGAAGCAGGCGGGCATCGATCCCTATTATTTCGGGGTAATGTTCATGATGAACAACGCGATCGGCCTCATCACACCGCCGGTGGGCACCGTCCTGAACGTCGTTTCGGGCGTGGCACGTGTGGAACTGGATCAGGTCATCAAGGGCATGCTGCCCTTCCTGATCGCTTATACCGTGTTGCTGTTCACCTTCGTGCTCTTCCCCGCGTTGATCACAGTGCCAGCAAGCTGGCTTCGCTGACGATTCACCGAAGGGCGGGCTTAGCGGCCCGCCTTCCCTACCTTTCACTTTGTCTCGTGGCGACGCCGATGTCTTTCAAGCAGCTTTTCAATCTTTCCAGGCGCACGGCGCTCATCACAGGCTCCACGCGCGGTCTTGGGCTTTCCTATGCTGAGGGTCTCGCAGATGCTGGCGCACACGTGATCATCAACGGCACGCGCCCTGAAGGCGTAACTGAAGCCACCGCGAAGCTCGCAGAGAAGGGCCACAGTGTTTCCGGTCTGCATTTTGACGTCGGCAGTGAGGGCTCTGTCGTCGACGCTTTCGAATCCTTCGACAGACAAGGCTTGGAAATCGACATCCTCATCAACAATGCCGGCATCCAGATCCGCAGGCCGATGGTCGATCTCGGTGTCGAAGACTGGCAGAAGGTATTGGACGTTAACCTCACCGGCTCGTTCATCATTGCTCGCGAGGCCGCCAAGCGGATGATCGCCCGCGGGCGTGGCGGCAAGATTGTCAACATCGCTTCACTGGTCAGCGCCGCAGGCCGCGCCACTGTTGCGCCTTATACCGCGTCCAAGGGCGCGATCACCGCCATCACCCGCACCATGGCGGTTGAGTGGGCGCCGCACAACATCCAGGCGAATGCGATCGGCCCCGGCTACATCCTGACCGACATGAACCAGGCGCTGATCGACAACAAGGAGTTCGATGCTTGGGTACGCGCTTCCAATCCGAGCGGCCGCTGGGGCAAGCCGGAAGAACTGGTGGGCACAGCCATTTTCCTGTCGAGCAGCGCGTCCGACTACATCAACGGCCAAACGCTTTACGTGGACGGCGGCTGGCTCGCCCAGCTCTGATCGCCTGCATCCCCAATCCAGAGCCTCTAGGACCTAATTATGAAAGCCGTTGTCCTTCACAAGGAGCATGATCTCAGGGTCGAGGAACGCGACATTGGCGAACCAGGACCGGGCGAAGTGCGTATCCGTGTGAAGGCCGGCGGCATTTGCGGGTCTGACCTTCACTATTTTCACCATGCCGGCTTCGGAACCGTTCGGGTGCGTGAACCCATGATCCTCGGACATGAAGCGTCGGGAGAGGTTGCCGCGATCGGTGCAGACGTCAGCAATGTTGTGGTCGGCCAGCGCGTCGCCATCAATCCAAGCCGTCCGTTGGGCAATTGCGAATTCATACAAGAGGGACAACGCCAGCACGCTATGGACATGCGGTTCAACGGCTCCGCCATGCGCTTTCCACATGTGCAAGGCCTCTTTCGCGAAGAGATCGTTGTCGAAGCTGAACAGGCCGTGCCCGTCGCCGCCGATACGCCGTTCGAAGAAGCGGCTTGCTGCGAACCGCTCGCCGTGTGCTTACACGCCATCACCCAAGCTGGTTCGCTGGTCGGCAAGCGCGTGCTTGTCACCGGTACCGGCACGATCGGCTGCCTAACCATTCTCGCCGCCCGGTTTGCAGGCGCAACCGAGATTGTTGCCACCGACGTTTCCGACCCTGCTCTTGCAATCGCAAAGTCCGTCGGTGCCGATACCGTTGTCAATGTGGCCACTCAGCCTGAGGGACTTGCTTCTTACGCAGAAGGGAAAGGCCAATTTCATGTCGCCTTCGAGTGCTCGGGCAACGGCGCAGTCCTAGCCGGCTTGCTGCAAGTCGTCCGTCCGCGCGGCACCATCGTTGTTGTTGGCATGGGCAATCACGTAACGCTGCCAATCAGCGCCATCGTCACCAAGGAGCTTGTCGTACGGGGCACTTTCCGCTTCGACGTAGAGTTTGCCTGGGCGGCAAAACTGATCTCTGAACGCCGCATCGACGTGCGCCCGCTTCTGACCGCGCGGGTCCCGATGGACCAAGCCGTTGAGGCATTCGAACTTGCGAGCGACCGAACAAAGTCGATGAAGGTTCATCTGGTTTTCTGACCAAATCTAGAGCTGGCAGCGCGCTTCGGCATAGAGGGAAAGTTCATGAAGATCACAGCGGTTGAAACCGTGCGCATCGACGAGCGGGAGAACCTTCTTTGGGTTCTAGTCCATACGGATGAGGGGCTCACCGGTCTTGGGGAAACATTCTACGGCGTAAGCGCGGTTGAAGCACATGTCCACGAGTTCATCGCGCCACGGGTGATAGGCCGCGATCCTTTAGAGATCGATCTGCTTGCTCAGGATCTGGTGGGCTATATCGGCTTCCGCTCATCCGGTGCGGAAGTACGCGGCAACTCGGCTTTCGATATCGCGCTTTGGGATATATTCGGTAAGGCAACGAACCTTCCAATCGCACAGCTTCTCGGCGGCTTCACGCGCAAGGAGATCCGTACCTACAACACCTGTGCTGGCACCGATTACGTCAAGCGCAATACGGGACAGAACACCGCAAATTACGGGCTGACTGCAGGGACGTCCTATGACGATCTGAACAGCTTCCTGAACACCGCGGACGACCTGGCGCATTCCCTGCTTGAAGAAGGGATTACGGCAATGAAGATCTGGCCGTTCGATGCCGCAGCGGAGAAAACACGCGGGCAATATATTTCTTTGCCGGACCTCAAGCTGGCGCTCGCCCCGTTTGAAAAGATCCGGAAGGCGGTGGGCGACAAGATGGACATCATGGTTGAGTTCCACTCCATGTGGCAGCTCCTTCCGGCCATGCAGATCGCGAAAGCCTTAGAGCCCTACCAGACCTTCTGGCACGAAGACCCTATCAAGATGGACAGTCTTTCGGACCTGAAGCGCTACGCCGAAGTCTCCCCTGCCCCGATCTCTGCATCCGAAACACTGGGATCACGCTGGGCTTTCCGTGACCTCCTCGAAACCGGCGCCGCCGGTGTGGTCATGCTCGATGTTGGCTGGTGCGGTGGCATCTCGGAAGCACGCAAGATCGCCTCAATGGCGGAAGCCTGGCATCTCCCGATTGCTCCCCATGATTGTACCGGACCCGTCCTGCTTGCTGCGTCGACACATCTCTCGCTGAATGCACCGAATGCCCTGATCCAGGAGAGCGTTCGCGCCTTCTACCGCACGTGGTACCGCGACCTCGTAACGGCTCTTCCACAAGTAAGAGACGGGATGATCACCGTGCCACCGGGTCCCGGTCTTGGTTTGGAATTACATCCTGATCTCGATCAGGTTTTCACTGTTACGCGCCGCAAATCAGATGCGTCGAGCCGCTAATCATTGTGGAAGTCGAAAGTCGATTACGGCTATAAAGGGAACGTCTTTTTCTGCTCATCAAGGTGCAAAGCAGACAGTCAAACGGGCGCTCGCGATCAGAGCTAAATTGCTGTCGGGTATCATCAGCCTAAGCCAAAACTAAAGGCAACCAAATTGAACGAGCTTACATTTGGTTGCGAGGTATGTGGACACTTCGCTCGCGGGAGAAAACGCGGCGTTCGCCGTGGAAGGCCTCCCTTCGCTCCGTGACGATCCATTCAGTCTCAGTGCAGGACATCCGCATTGAACCGACGGACCTTGTTTCCCAGTCCTCGCGCTTCGCGGTGCATGTGTAGTGGGCTTCGGCTTTCATTGACAATGGGTCGCCTTGCTTGATCGACCAAACCTGGTCCACGGTGTCCCGCGTCGCCAAGCCATTGCCTGGATGACGGTTCAAACCCGTATCCTCACTGACCTTGTAGCGGGTGACGCCTTCGCGAAGGTCACGCTCGACCGAACGCGTAGAGCAGCCGTCCGCTATGACTTCATAGCGCGGCAGCGGATCTGGATTGGCTGGTTCAGCGACCTCGGCGCGACGATGATCTCCCAGCAAAGGAAGCTCGATTAGGAGCGAAGCGAGGTCAATCATGAGTGTCGCATCGAAAGGCGGCGGCAGTATTGTTGGCCAGTAGGCGCTCGACAGTGAAACCCGCATGCGGTGCCCCGGTGCGAAGCGGTAGCCGCAAGCGTCAAGAACCAGCGTGACTTCGACTGTTTCGTCAGGCTTCAAAGGCTGTGGATGCGCATTTCCGTTTCGGTGGGCTAGATTCAGCACACCATAGGACACGCGCGTGGCCGTTCCGTCCGGATGCACATCCACTAGGCGCACAATAAGGTTTGCAAGGGGCGCGTCACTCGACAATGCGAGGCTCAGCGAGGGTTGGCCAAGCAGAACGTGCTCCGTGTCCAGCACCTGGCTGTCGAACAATAGCGAGCCGGCATCGTCCAGTCGCTGATCCCCCGCCATTTCGGCATCCGGCTTGAGCGTGAACCATTCGCCTGCCGTTGTGCCCGTATCGAGCGGCGATTGTAGGCTCGCTGTTCCCGACGCGCTTGAAGCAGGATCCTGCTGCAGACGTTCAGCGGCATCCAGGCGTAGGGTCAGCTTTTGCGGCTCGGTCCAGGCATCTTTGGAGATCCAGTAGCCGGGATCGGTTTCGCGCCAGCGCGACGGCTTGGGTCCGTCCAGGATGAAGGCTCGAACCTGCGGGAGATCATCTGCGCCGGTGTTCTCGTCACAGAGCCAGCGACGCCACCAGGCGATGGCTTCGGCGTGAAAGTCGGCGCGCGGCTTGGGATAAGCGAAGTGCGGATATTTGTGGACCCATGGTCCAATCAGCGCCTTGGCCTTCGTTGGCATTCCTTCGACTGCCTTCAAGGGCGTGTTGCGGTAGCCGTCGGCCCATCCGGCGATCACGAGCGCAGGAACGGGGAAATCGTCGAAGCTTTCGCAGATGGAGCCCTGGCGCCAGAAATCGTCGCGGCACTGGTGCGAAAGCCAGTCTTCCATGAAGAAGGGCTCGTGCTCCAAGCGCTCCAGCCACATATCGTACCAGCGTTCACCAACGAGTTCCGGGTCAGGTGAACGCGATTGATAGGCGCTCATCGTGACAGCCCAGGAGAACTGCGCCGATAGATGTGCGCCATTCTTATAGTGGATGTCATCGTTGTAGCGGTCGACAGTCGATGCGATGGAGATCACCGCCTTCAGCGAGGGTGGCTTGAGAGCTGCAACCTGCAGGCAGTTGAAGCCGCCCCACGAGATGCCCATCATCCCGACGCCGGCGTTGGACCACGGTTGGCTGGCGATCCATTCTATGATCTCCACCGCGTCCGACAATTCGCGTGGTGTGTATTCCCCGTCGATGACGCCGTCGGACTCACCGGAACCGCGAATATCGACGCGAACCCCTGCAATTCCCGCTGCCGCGACAACCGGATAGGTCGACTCGTCACGCGGAGCGGTCCCATTGCGCTTGCGATAGGGCAAAAACTCCAAAACCGCTGGAACCGGGGCGTCCTTGCTCGCCGTGTCAGGCATCCAGATCCGGGCCGCAAGACGGGTTCCGTCCTTCAGCATGATCCATTCGTTTTCAATGACGTGGAAAGACGTGTCGGTCATGAGATCTCAGCAGGCACGATGAAGTCTAAGGGAACCGATCGCCGTTGGTCGGCGATCGGTGGGCACATGACAGTGCAGGATTAGGTTTCGAGCCAGACCCGGCTAGCTACGCGTCCATTTGACAGGTCGTTGCCGATGTCGTGGACGATGCCCTTCAGCGTCTTGGAGGCGGCGTTCACATAATCATTGAACACAGGCAGGATCAGGCCACCTTCGTCGCGCACCATCACCGCCATGTCACGATACAAGATCCGCCGCTTGGTTTCATCGAGCTCAGCGCGCGCTTTCGCTGCCATGGCATCGAAGTCAGGCCGTTTAAAGCGGGTATCGTTCCATTCCGCGGTCGATACATAGGATGTCGAATAGCGCCCATCCTGCGTCGGACGTCCACCCCAATAGGAAGCGCAGAACGGCTGGACGTTCCATACCTCGGTCCAGTAGCCATCGTTGGGATCGCGCTGCACTTCGAGCTGGATCCCCGCCTTCGATGCGCTCTGCTGGAAAACCTGTGCAGCTTCGACCGCACCCGGGAACGCCGCTTCCGAGGTTCGAAGCAGGATCGGTCCGTCGTGGCCCGACTTCTTGAAATGGAAGGCGGCCTTTTCAGGATCGTAAGCGCGCTGTTCGATGTCGGTTGGCGCAAGCGCGTAGTTGGCGTTCACCGGATAATCGTTGCCGATCGTGCCAAAGCCGCCGACAACCTGCTTTAGGATCGCCTCGCGGTCGATCGCATATTTAAGCGCAAGCCGCAGGTCGTTGTTGTCGAAGGGAGCGGTGTCGCAATGCATCAGGAAGGAATAGAAACCCTTGCCTGCGCTGCGCAAAATCTCGACATTCGGCGCGTTCGAAAGAAGCGAAACGACCTTGGGTTCGATCGTATTAATGAAGTCGACCTGCCCGGCGCTCAACGCGCTGATGCGCGCGGTCGAATCGTTCATCACGGTGATTTCGACGCTGTCGACAAAGCCGCGATCATCACGCCAATCGCTGGTGTTGCGTTCGAAATTCGCGCGAATACCGGGCTCAAAGGCGACGAGCTTGTAGGGGCCGGTGCCGATTGCGGCATTCGGATTGTCTTTGCCGCCGTTTGGCTGGATTTGCAGATGGTAGTCGGTCAGTACCAGTGGCAGGTCGGCATTGCCTTCGGCCAAGGTGATGACAACGTCGCCGGCGCGCTCTTCAATCTGCTTGATGCCCGCCAAGAGGCCAAGTGCGCCGGATTGGGAGCTTTCATCGGCATGGCGTCGCAGCGTGGCGACCACGTCGGCCGGCGTCATCGGCTTGCCGTCATGGAAACTCACGCCCGTGCGGATCTTGAAGGTCCATTCCTTTGCATCCGGCGATGGCGTCCAGGATTCGGCAAGAGAGGGCAGCGCCGCACCGGTTTCCGGATGCGACTCGACCAGCGTATCTCCCCAGCAATGGGCGATAACGAAGAGGACGCTGGCAGAGGCCAGCGCTGGATCAAGCGTATCGGCAGAAGCGCCACCAGCCAGGCCTAGCCGCAGATTGCCGCCGCGCTTTGGCTCCTGCGCCCTTGCAGACACGGTGCTCAAAATCCCTGCCGAAGCAGAAAGGCCAAGCATTGCACTTCCCTGCAAAAAGCCGCGGCGGCTCATGTTGAAAGTCTTTTGCAAATTGTCCATCGGATCCCCTTTTGTTTTGTTTGGCGGGGATTGTGACCCGAGATGCACGCAATACAATTTCGCGGCTTGACGCGGATTTACGCACCTTTACGCTACGATGATGCGCAAGGATCCAACCCACTTTTTTGAGAATTTGAGGTTGGCCTGCAGCACACGAGCATCAATCTCGGATTTGTGTCGTTCGGTTGCCATCAACCGCCAGCAATTCAACCGCTACATCAACGAAAACTGCGAGCCTTCGGCGCATAACCGTTTGCGCATCGCTGCGGCCTTCGGGCTCGATCCCGTCGATTTCGATCTTCCGACGCCGCTCTTTCGACGTAAGCTGGAAGAGGCCAAACGACCGCAACTGATGGACGGTCCGTTGGCAAATGCCTTCCCCGGAAACCCGCAAGCGCTGCGTCCCTATCTCGGCTTCTACCAGACCTGGCATGTCTCGTTGTCGTGGCCGGACAGGATCGTTTGTTCCTGCGCCCACTTGCGTGAAAGTCAGGGACAGGTTCTCGTCACGTCGCTGGAGCGGATCGACGACCTCGAAAGCGGCATTCGGCAACGCTCGCGCTATGTTGGGCTGGCAGCCTTTCAGCGCAACCGCATCTTCCTCACCGAGGTAACGCGCGGCGAAGCGCCGACCTTCGGACAAACGATCCTGATGCCGTTTGAAATCCACCAGCGGCAATATTTACGGGGCCTTACGATGGGGCTGTCGTGGCGAAACGACAATCTTCCTTACGCAACCCGCACGATCTGGCGCCACCGCGGCCTGGAGACCGATCGGCGCGCGCTGTTAAAAAATTGCGGGATTTACTGGACATCCTCCGGTGCGCTTTCCTCGGTCGTTTCGTCTTTTCTGCTGCAGGCTGGATCGTCCATCACCACCCTCGCACGCAGCTGATACGAACTACGCATCGCCGGCGTAATGAACAGACGACGCGGGTGGGCATATAGACCCCATCAGCTCGCGCTCTCCCGAGCCTGATCCTTGATCCAGTTCACGAAAAGCGAGACGTCGCTGCGTTCACTACGCCGCCGGGGCACGACGATGAAGTAACCGTCATGGGTGGGCATGGCGTATGGCGTTATTCGCACGAGCCGCTTCTCTTGGAGAAGACGCTGCACGAGCCGCGACCAGCCGAGGGCGATCCCTTCGCCCATCAGGGCCGCATGAATGCTGTCCATGTAGAAGCTGGTATGCATTCCGAAGTTGGCGGTCGGCACATCGATCGAGAAGGCCGAGAACCATTCGCTCCATCCGACCCATCCCGGCTCATCCGAGTCGGATGACACCAGATTGTAGCGCAGAAGGTCGCCGGGATCGGAAATCGAGCCCATCGCACTGGCATAGTCCGGCGAGCAGACGGGGAATACCTCGTCATTGAACAGGAACTCAGCTTTTCCGTCAGGCCAGGTGCCATGACCATAGCGGATCGATAAGTCCGCTTCGCCACTTTGAGCATTGACCCGTTTATCCTGGGAGATGATCCGAAGCTTGATATTGGGATGCGCGCGGGAAAAGCTTGAGACTCTGGGCAACAGCCATAATTGCGAGAACGAGACGGTTGTTGAGATCACCAACTGTTCCGAGGTGTTGCGACGGGTAATCTCTGCAACACTGTCGGCCAGGATGTTGAAGGCTCCCGTCGAGGCCGTGGATAAGGCACGGCCTTTTTCGGTCAGCTCGATGCGCCTGTGAAGCCGCTTGAAAAGCGGAAAGCCGAGCGCCTCTTCAAGCAGGTGTATCTGACGGCTCACAGCGGCCTGCGTGACCCCAAGTTCTTCGGCCGCCTGCGTAAAGCTGCGCAGGCGCGCGGCGGCCTCGAAGACCATCAGGGCTGTTACTGGTGGTAGCCTTCGTCTGAGACCCGTCACGTCTTGCCTCAAGGAACTTTTGACGCTCTTGTTGCATCAGTTTTCCTGATGTCACGCAACAGCATTCCTGCAGTTGAGCGCTCTTACGAACTGTAGCAGCTTGCTCAAAACTGACTTTAGGGAATGTCATGCTTGACAGAGTAGTACCCACCATCAGTTCACTCTTGAACGCGCGTGCCGCCGGCCACTCGCTTCCAGCGGGGCTCTATATTCGCGACGACGTGTTCGAGGCTGATCTCGACGTCTTCTTCCGCAAGCATTGGATCTGCATCGGGCTTGAATGCGACGTGCCTGAAGCCGGCGATGCGACCGTCATCGATATCGGTGCAAGCAGCCTCATTCTTCTGCGCGATGATGATGGACAGGTCCGCGTCTTCCACAATGTCTGCCGCCATCGCGGTTCACGCATTCTCGATGGCGGGCCGACCATCGTATCCAAGCTCGTTTGCCCCTATCATCAATGGACCTACGAGCTGACCGGCGAACTCGTTTATGCGCCGCATATGGGAGCCAACTTCGATAAGGAATGCCGGTCGCTGAAGGCGGTCAACTTCCGCGCTGTCAGCGGCCTGATCTATGTCTGCCTCTCGGACAACCCGCCGGATGACATCGACGAGCTCGAGCGCGTGATGAACGAGCGCCTTGCCCCCTATGACATCCGCAATACCAAAGTTGGTTATGAGAAAGACGTGGTCGAGGAAGGCAACTGGAAGCTGACGCTCGAAAACAACCGGGAATGCTACCATTGCTCGGCCAATCATCCCGAACTCTGCGTATCCTTCGTCGATCTCGATTTCGGCTATGATCCAGACAGTCTGAGCCCGGAAGACAAGGCGCAGGCCGACGAGCACCTCGCACTCTATGCCGAGCGGACACGCCGCTGGGAGGCCGAAGGTCACCCATCGGCTGCCGTGGAGCAGTTGACCGATTGCGCTACGAATTTTCGGACCCAGCGCCTGATCATATCGGGTGCCGGCGAGTCCCAGACCCACGATGCGACAGCCGCCTCGTCGAAGCTTCTCGGCACAATGACGCGCAAGGATCTCGGCGACACCCATCTGTGGGGCCATAACAGCTGGAAGCACTTTATGGGCGATCACGCGGTGGTCTCGATCGTCATTCCGCTGTCGGCTGGCCGAACCCTGGTGCGCACCAAGTGGCTCGTGCATAAGGATGCAGTCGAAGGCGTCGACTACGATCTTCAAAAGCTGACCGATGTGTGGATCGCGACGACCGATCAAGACTCGGATCTCGTTTCGCGCTCGCATGCGGGTGTGATGGATCCTGCCTATATTCCAGGACCGTATTCGCCTTTCTCCGAGACCTATCTTGAGAAATTCGCGGCATGGTATGTCGACCGGATGCATGCGCATGGATACTAGCGCGTTCACCACCAGCGTTCCCTACGCCAACTTATCGCAAGTATGGGATCCGGAGGCGGACGATGCTCTGATCTGCCTCGACGTGCATCAGGAAATGCATGACGTGAAGAGCTTCACCTTCGCTTCGGCGCAGGGAAAGCAGTTCGATGTTCGGGCCGGCCAATACTTCCTGTTTACGTTTCCCGCCGGCGGCGAAGATGACAGCCGTTGCTACAGCGTCTCGTCCTCGCCGCTGCGGCGCAATGCGTTTTCGATCACGGTCAAGCGCGTCGCTGGTGGCCACATGTCCAACTGGCTGCACGATACGATGCAGCCAGGGATGGCGGTGACGGCGCAGGGACCGCTCGGCACATTTATCCGTCCAGCAGGCGCAGCACAGAAATACCTGTTCCTGTCTGGTGGCTCGGGCATTACGCCCGTGATGTCCATGGTCAGGGAACTGGCGGACAGCCATGAGCGGGCTGATGTGGCCTTCGTTCATGCCGGCCGCACACCGGCTGACCTGATCTTTCGTCATGAGCTTTCAGGCCTGGCCGCTCGCCTCAAGACATTACGCCTGCATTTTTTGCCCGAACAGCTTGGCGAAGAACCGTCTTGGCCGGGCCTTACCGGCCGCATTTCCGCGGAGTATCTTCGGCTCGCCGTTCCTGATCTCGCTGAACGCACCGTTATGTGTTGCGGGCCTGCACCCTTCATGGCCGCAGCACGCAAGATCGCGGTTGAGGCCGGCGTGCCGACGCATCGCTATATCGAGGAAAGCTTCGACGCCGCAGTGATCGATGCCGATGTGGTGGTGCCGATCGAAGCTCCGGCTGAAACAATTTACGCGGTTCAGTTTTCCAAGCAGGCGCGCTCGATCGAGGTGTCGGCCGAACAAACCGTACTGTCCTGCGCCAAGAAGGCAGGCATCCGCATTCCGTCTTCCTGTGCCAACGGCATGTGCGGCACCTGCAAGTCCAAGCTGGTTTCCGGCTCCGTCAACATGGTGCACAACGGCGGCATAAGGCAGCGCGAGATCGACGCGGGCTTCTTCCTTCCATGCTGCTCGAAGCCAACCAGCGATCTGGTGATCGATCGCTGAAATCTTCTTCCTGAAATCCCCAGCGCTTAAGCAAGGTCACTTCGATGGATACCTATTTCCGCGACCGCCGGAAGATCGATCCAACCCGTGGCGCGACGCTAGGCGACGGCACATCGAACGACGGCGACCGGACCGAGATCGGGCCGACCGCTCTGGCATATCGCGAATGGGAAGAGGCTGGTNNCTCAGCATATCGTTGCCCGCGATTATGGCGCGCTGCTGATGTTCGATCCGCTAAACATCCGCTATGCGACCGACTCTACCAATATGCAGCTTTGGAACGCGCATAATCTGTTCCGTGCCGTGCTGCTTTGCGCCGATGGCTACATGGTCATCTGGGACTACAAAAGCTCGCCATTTCTTTCCCAGTTCAACCCACTGGTGCGCGAGCGGCGCTCGGGGGCGGATCTGTTTTATTTCGACCGCGGCGATAAGATCGACGTCGCAGCCGATGCCTTCTCCAACGAGGTTCGGGTGCTGATCGAGCAGCATGGCGGCGCCAATAAGCGGCTTGCGGTCGACAAGATCATGCTCGAAGGCCTGCGAGCGCTGGAAGCGCAAGGGTTGCAGATCTTTCCGGGTNNGGTGAGGAGCTGACCGAGAAGGCGCGCTCTATCAAAGGCGAAGACGAGATCCGGGCCATGCGCTGCGCGTCGATCGCCTGCGAACACGCGGTGGCGGCGATGGAGGTCGCCGCGCGCGACGGCGTTCCGAAAGGCGAGATGACCGAAGACGACATTTGGGCGGTGCTTCATGCCGGCAACATCAAGCGCGGCGGCGAATGGATCGAAACACGCTTGCTGACATCGGGTCCACGCACCAATCCCTGGTTCCAGGAATGTGGGCCACGTGTCGTTCAGGACAATGAGATCGTGGCTTTCGATACCGATCTGATCGGCAGCTATGGCATCTGTGTGGACATCAGTCGCACTTGGTGGATCGGCGATGGGGCACCACGTTCGGATATGATCGATGCGATGAAGCTGGCGCGCGACCACATTCAGACAAACACCGCCCTCCTGAAACCGGGCCTTGCCTTCCGAGACCTCATCGAGCAGTCACACCGGCTTCCCGCACTCTACCAAAAGCAAAAGTACGGGCTGATGATGCACGGCGTCGGGCTTTGCGACGAATGGCCGAACATTGCCTATCCCGACCAATATGTCGAAGGCGCGTTCGAGCATCATTTCGAGCCGGGCATGGTGGTCTGCGTCGAAGCGCTGATTTCGCCTGAGGGCGGCGACTTCTCGATCAAGCTTGAGGATCAGGTCCTGATCACCGAAACCGGCCACGAGACCCTGACACGCTATCCCCTCGATCCGCGCTTGCTGGGCGAGTAGCCGGTGATGATCGCGACCGAACGCATTCGATCGCGATCTTAATCCCGTCTAGAGGTCCTTCGCCAGTCTCAGCCCATCATAGATCGCGGCATGCGTATTGCGCGCCGCCACCGCGTCGCCGATGCGAAACAGCTGGAATGTGCCGTCTGGGTTGTCTGCCCCTGTTTGCGCGCGTCCGTTGATGAAGTCGTCATGCGAAAGGATGCCCAGATTGCGCGACAGCGGCTTCAACTCGAAATAAAGCTCGTCCAGCGGGATCGTCCCGTGATTGACGACGATCTGGTCGAACTTCCGCGTCTTGCGTACACCACCATAATCGCTGCCGATGACGGCCAGCAACTGATTGCCGTCGCGATGAACCTCTTCCAGCTTGAAGGTCACCGTGAAGGTGGTGTCCAGCGCCTGTAGCGAGCGCATATAGGGGACGAGGTTCATCGCCATCACTTCAGGCGCAAAGGCGCGGTCTGGCGTCATGATCTCCACTTTGCCGCCAAACTTAGCAATGAATTCAGCGGCCTGGAGCCCGGCATGGTCGCCTGCATCGTCATATATCAGCATGTTCGATCCGGGCTTTACATCGCCTGAGATGATATCCCACGCCGACACGACGAGGTCGTTGCCAGCTGTCAACACGTCCGTATGCGGCAGTCCGCCGGTCGCGATAACAACCACATCCGGCCTCTCCGCCAGAACGCTGTCGCTATCCGCCCATTGATTGAAGCGCAGCTTCACGCCGAGCCGTTCGCATTGCGCGACGCGCCAGTCGACGATGCTGATCATCTCGGCGCGGCGCGCGCTTTGTGCCGTCAAACGGACCTGCCCGCCAGCAGCATTCGAAGCCTCCAGCACCGTCACGTCATGGCCGCGCTCGCCGGCGACCCGCGCAGCTTCCAGCCCGGCCGGACCAGCGCCGACGATTACGATCTTGCGGGCGGCTTCCGCCTTCGGGATCACATGCGGCATCGTCAGCTCGCGCCCAGTGGCCGCATTGTGGATGCAGTAGGCCGCGCCGCCCTGATAGATGCGGTCCAGGCAATAATTCGCCCCAACGCATGGGCGGATTTCGTCCTCGCGACGCTCCATGATTTTACGCACGATATGCGGATCGGTCATGTGCGCGCGCGTCATGCCCACCATGTCGACCTTGCCGGACGCAATAGCGTGACGGGCGGTCGCGACATCGGGGATGCGCGCTGCGTGGAAGGTAGGAAACTGAGTCGCGGCCTTCACCTCGCCTGCGAAATCGAGATGCGGTGACGCCTTCATCCCCTGGATGGGGATGACGTCGGTCAGGCCGGGATCGGTATCGATGTGGCCGCGGATGACATTAAGAAAATCGATGAGCCCGCTGTCGCGCAGCCGACGGGAAATCTCGAAACCCTCTTCTTTCCCCGTGCCACCTGACAGATCCTCGTCCGCGGTATAGCGCACGCCAAGAATAAAGTCGGGCCCGACTCGCTTGCGGACGGCGCCCAACACCTCGAAGATGAACCGCATCCGATTATCGAGCGATCCGCCATAAGGCCCATCCAGCGTGTTGGTCAGCGGCGAAATGAACTGGTCGAGCAGATGCCCGTAGGCCTCGAACTCGATCCCATCCATGCCTGCGGCCTTCATCCGCTCCGAGGCATCGGCGAACTCCCCAACGATCCGCGCAATATCCCAGTCCTCTATCTTCTTCGGGAACGCACGATGAGCAGGCTCGCGCTCATGCGATGGCGCGACGACCGGCAACCAGTCGCCTTTGTCCCACCTCGTGCGGCGGCCAAGATGGGTGAGCTGGATCATGACCGCCGTGCCATGCTCGTGGCACTCGTCCGTCAGCTGCTTCAACCAGGGAACGACCTCGTCCTTGTAGGCGAGCACATTGCTGAACACCGGCGGACTGTCGAGCGACACGGCCGCCGATCCCGCCGTCATCGTCATCGCCACGCCACCCTTGGCTCGCTCGACATGGTAAGCGCGATATCGATCTTTCGGCAGCCCATCCTCGGAATAGGCCGGCTCGTGCGACGTAACAATGATCCGGTTGCGCAAGGTGAGATGCTTGAGCGTATAGGGCTGCAATAATGGATCGGTGGACATAGTCGCCTGCCTACTCTGGGTGGGGCTACGTGAATAGAATCCCTAATGTACACCACTGTCAAGATACTCAAGAATGGTGTTCTGGTAAGTTGACAGCGATGTACATTCGGTATTGTTTGTTGTGACGCAAGGTGGCGCGATGAACGAAACAGCATGGAAAGGGTCTAGGGAAGGTTGGCTGTCCAGCGCCTATGAAGCGCTGGTCGAAGGCGGCGTGGATGCAGTCAAGATCCTGCCTCTCGCCAAGAAGTTGAATGTTTCGCGGACCAGCTTCTACTGGTTCTTCACCGACCGCGAGCAGTTGCTCGATGCACTTCTGGCGAATTGGAAGGCGAAGAATACCTCCGGCATCCAGGGTCGCTGCGAGGCCTATGCGGAGACGATCGCGGAAGCGATGCTCAACATTATGGACTGCTGGCTTGATCCCCAGATCTTCGACTCGCAATTCGAATTTGCCGTTCGAAGCTGGGCGCTGCAATCGCCCGAAGTGGCAGCTCAAGTGCTGGAAGCCGATGAGGCAAGGCTATCAGCCCTGGCCGCCATGTTCATCAAATTCGGTTTCTCAGATCTGGACGCTGAGGTACGCGCGCGCACCGTTTATCTTGTGCAGATTGGCTATATTTCGATGAACACCAGGGAAGACATCGCGCTCCGCATGCGGCGCATCCCCTCCTACGTGCAGATCTACACCGGGCACGCGCCGCAACGCCGCGAAATGGAGCGCTTTGCGTCCCGCCACAGCTTTATCCTGGAACCCGAGCGCGATGCGCCAGCAGGCATTCGCGGCGCGAACAAGGAGGTGTAACGGACCTTCAGCTGAGTACCGACACGTGGTGAGACTTTTCAGAAAACCAACAAAGGGGAAAGCACATGCGTTTTTTTGGAAGCAATGGGAACAAGGTACCGCCGTCCATCGAAAAGATGGCCTTGGAGGTGCGGAAAGGATCGATCGATCGTCGCGAGTTTTTGGCGCTTGCCAGCGCATTCGGCGCATCGACCGCACTCGCGTACGGTATGATCGGGGCTGCCCTGCCGACCAAGGCGTTTGCCCAGGAAGGACAAAAGGGCGGTGTCATTCGCGTTTCCATGGCCGTGAAAGGCCAGAAGGATCCGCGCAGCTACGACTGGGTCGAGCTTGCCAACATTTCGCGGACTTGGCTCGAACCACTGGTTACCTATACGCGCGATTTCACCTTCGAACCCGTGCTGCTGGAAAGCTGGGAGGTCAACGAAAACGCCACGGAATATGTCCTGCATGTGCGCAAGGACGTTGCTTGGACCAATGGCGATGCCTTCAATGCGGACGACGTCGTCCACAACTTCAATCGATGGACAGAGAAGGGCGTTGCAGGCAATTCGATGGCTGCCCGCGTCGCAGGCCTCGTCGATGAAGCCTCAGGCAAACCGCGCGAGGGCGCCATCGTCAAGGTCGACGATCATACCGTCAAGCTGACGCTTAAAGAGCCCGACATCTCGCTGATCGCTAACCTGACCGATTACCCGGCGCTCGTGGTCCACCGCAGCTTCACCGCCAACGACGATCCCGTCGGCAAGCCAATCGGCACGGGTGCGTTCGAGCTTGTTTCCTATGAGACCGGCACCAAGGCTGTTGTCAAACGGCGTGAAAATGGCAAGTGGTGGGGCGGCGAAGCCTTGCTCGACGGCATCGAGTTCATCGATTACGGCACGGATTTCTCCACCACCGTAAACGCATTCGAGTCCGGCGAGATCGATCTGAACTTCGAAACGCCGGCCGACTTCATCGACATCCTGAACGGTCTCGATCTCGTCCAGTCGGAAGTGAAGACGGCAACCACGGTCGTCGCGCGCACCAACGTGGCAAACAAGCCTTATGACGACAAGCGCGTGCGCAACGCCCTGCAAATGGCGGTCGACAACAGCGTGGTCCTGCAACTCGGCTACAATGGTCGTGGAACCATCGGTGAGAACCACCATGTCAGCCCCATCCAGCCGGAATATTACGAGCTGCCGAAGAAGACCCGTGACCTCGAAGGGGCCAAGAAACTTCTGGAAGAAGCCGGCCAGACCAACTTCGAGCACGACCTGATCACCATCCAGGACGATTGGCAGAAAAACACGGGCGACGCGATTGCGGCGCAGCTGCGTGAAGCTGGCATCAAGGTCAAGCGCACCGTTCTGCCGGGTTCCACTTTCTGGAACGACTGGACCAAGTACCCGTACTCGATCACCATCTGGTACATGCGTCCGCTTGCGGTTCAGACGCTCTCACTAGGCTACAGCACCGGCGCGGCGTGGAACGAAAGCGCCTACTCCGATCCAGCCTTCGACGCCAAGCTCAAGGAAGCCTTGTCGATCTCGGACCCGGAAAAGCGACGGGAGGTCATGAAGGACATCGAGACGATCCTGCAGGATTCCGGCGTGATCATCCAGCCCTTCTGGCAAAACCTGTATAGCCACACCAACTCCAAGGTGAAGGGCTATGGGGTGCATCAGACTTTCCAGATGGACTTCCAGAAGGTCTGGCTAGAACAGGCGTAAGTTCTAGTGAAGGATTGAGGCAGATCGCCATGCCTAGGTGGTTTGTCTCCCCTTCCCACTTGGTCAATCGATACGAATGACTAAGAATACGGGCATGATATCGTCACCAGAAAGAACAAGCGTTGCCGATTTGGCGGAAAGCAAACCGCTGCTCCCACTCCCTTCAACTTTCCTCTGGATCGAGACGTTAATCGTACTTGCCGCAAGCGCTGCATCACATTGGTAATCAGACGAGTAAAGCGAAGTAGGATTAGTCCAAAGCTGGCAAATCGCTCCTCGTTCGACGTTAAACCTGACACCATAGCTATCGGCCGTGTTGTTAGCGGAGAGTACGGCTCCGGAGCGCCGTCTGCCGCGGCCTTTCCGTGTTGGAGGAGAAGGATGCGGACCGAGAGACGAGCGGCCAAGTTGAGACCATGCAGAGCGGCAATGGTCACGATGTTTCGAATTACTGGGCGATCCTCGAGCCGGTGGCCGCGGGGTACGGCAGCGATATAGGGGCGTCGTTGAACTATCGCGCTTATGACGATATACTCGATCTAAGATCAATGCGTCCAAGCTGTGGATCGATCCGGGGTCGGCCCAGCAGGAAGCCTTGACCGAACTGGACGCCGTTTTCACGGAGCCATTCCAGTTGCTCCGGCCGCTCGATCCCTTCGGCAACAAGATAGATGTTCAAGTCGGCTGTTAGACGCGTGACTGTTCGGATGATCGCCTCCACTTTTCGGTCTGGCAGTTGACGCAGAAAGCTGGCATCGATTTTCAGGCCATCGACTTCGATCATCCGCAGATAGCTCAGGGACGAGTAACCGGTTCCGAAATCGTCTAGAATGATCTTGACGCCATAGTTGCTGATGGTCCGAAGCTGTTGGATCGAATCTTCGGCAAAGTCGATGAACACGTTTTCGGTAATCTCAATACCAAGCTGCGAGGGAGGCAATCGCGTTTCCTGAAGGATCGACGCGAGCAAGGCTGGAAAACGGCCGCTGATTAACTGTTTCGGCGAGAGATTAACGTTGATCTGTACCGTCTCCGGCCACTGAACCGCATCCATGCACGCTCGCCGAAGAATTACTTCGCCCAGACGGTCGATCAAGCCACCCCTTTCGGCGGTTTCCACGAAAACAGCGGGCGAGATCGCGCCGCGCTGAGGATGAAACCAGCGTGCTAAAGCTTCGACGCAGAGGACCTGTCCAGTCATTAGATCGGCAATCGGTTGGTAGGCGACGGTTATTTCTTGCCTGTCGAGGGCGTCTACAAACTCTTGTTCCTGAACAAGCCGCGCGAAATATGCTTCTTCCAGATGGGGTTCGAAGCGGGCTGCGTTGCCCTTGGACGAGACTTTCGCCTTGTAGAGCGCAAGATCAGCCATCAGGAAAACCCGGGTGGCGTCCTGTTCAGACCCGTCCGACGCGGCGACCCCGAGCGTTGCACCCGGCAAAACGGTCTGCCCGTCGATAGTGGTTGGTTCGGCAAGCAGGCGAGCGAGAGCCGTTGCGGTCGAATAAGCGAAATCGATGTCAGCGTCGCTGACCAGCACTGCGAACTCGTCTCCGCCAAGTCGTCCCGCCGCATCGGCTGGTCTGAGCAGCGACTGGATGCGCCGCGCAGCTTCCACCAGCAGTGCATCCCCGATGTGATGCCCGTAATTGTCGTTCTTACCTTTAAAATCATCCAGGTCGATGCTGAGCAGAGCGAAGCGACCGCCTTCGCGGCATGCCTCTTCAACGCGGGCAACAAAAGCCTTGCGGTTCAAAAGCCCCGTCAGCCCATCATGGCGAGCCATGTAGGCCAACTTCATGTCCGCCTCGTAGCGCTCCGTTATGTCCCGGCCGATGCCACGAAAACCGATTAAGCCGCCCCGTTCGTCATGCACGGGATGGCCCGTCAATGTGAACCAGCGCTGCCTCGAATGGCTCTGCGCAGTGACAGTCATTTCCCGAAAGGCGCGCCCTTGTTGCAAGAGACTTCCAAGATCAAGGCGGTTGTCGGCAGTTCCTACGGACAGAAACAAGTCATCGAGTCGCTGGAGATCGGATCTGGTTGGTTCGAGGCCTAGGGTTCTTGCGAGTTCAAGCGGGACTTGTTTCAGGCAAAATTGGGCATCGGTTTCCCACAACCAGTCGGGCGATCCTTCTTGATATTCGCGAAGGAAAACGTTGACCGTCTCGATCTTCTGCTGCAGTGCCCCTTGCGCATCCGAGCGGCCGATGAAGGCCGTGTTCAAGCCGACAATGCCGATCACAGCGTAGAGCGTAAAGATGGTGAAGGCGATGACAGTGACCGTATCGGCCACATCGAGAAGCGCGACGCCGACGATCGAAAGGAGCGCGACCGGCAAAAAAAAGCTGAAGGCTACAACTGCAGGCACGCAGATGATCGGTGTGGAAACGACGCCGAGCGCGAGGCCGATGGCGAGCGCACGCTGGTCCGGCTCGCTATAGAACAAGAGGCCGTTGATCAGCGCGCCCCAACTGGTTCCAAGGCAGATATAGAGCACGCATGCAATGCGAAGAAAGCGGGAGGCGTTGCCACGACGTCGCCATTGCCGCGAAGCCAGAAGGATAAGTGCGTAGCTCAGCAGGATGGCAGCACATGCGACGACAAGAAAGGGCCGATCCCATGGCCTGAATTGCAGCACGATGAATGTCATCGTGCAGATGCCCGTCGTGGCAAACAATATGCCGAGATAAAAAAGGAGACCGGCCTGATCGTTGAGGGCGGCCTCCTCGAATTTGGATTCGGGCCGTTGCAACCGGATAAGGCGTTGCATCGTGGTGACGCCTCTTCTCACCAGCGCGATACCCGAACCCAAACTGATCACCTGTGCCGAATCCTATGGACCTTCGGGAGTATCATACCTGTTCGGCGCCGGTACTCGGAATAAGAGCCCGCCATCGACGAACGGAGAAAATGGGTCTCCTCCCTTCGCGATGTTACATAGTACCAGATCACGAGAAATGCTGCGACAAGCCATTGGTGTCCACCAACCGCAATCGCGGATCCCACCCAGAACAAGCAATATGCGAGGTAAAAGGGGTGGCGGACATAAGCATAAGGGCCGTCCTCATAGAGGGTGTCCGGATCCTTCCCGCTATGTGCAACGTGAGGTGGCCGGCGTCGGGTCGTCTCGACCGCCCACCAGAACAGCGAAAGCGCTAGCAGCGACATCGCGACGAAGCCGAGTGTTTCCGGCAGTTCGACACCATTGCGTAGCGTCAGGAAGACGAGGAGCAACCCTGCAAGGCCGCTGACCGCGGTTAGCGCCTGCATGCCTTTGGGCATTCCGTCGGGAGCCCGGAAGTGGCCTCTTAGTCCCCAGCTGAAGGAGCCGATTGTGACAATGGCGAATATGATAACAAGAGCTTCTAACATGGATCTACGCTCCTGCCAGCGAGAGCGTGAAGGGCTCGCCCTTGAAGAACCCGGCAAGATCGCCCGTTGAACCCCCAAGCGGGTCGATCACCCGAAAGCTCTTGCGCACCGCGTCCAATCTTCCGCGATCACTTTCCAGAAGACGCATCTGACAGGTCAGTCCGGGGTAAGGGCGTAAGCCGGAGGCGGGCTCATAACCCATGCGCTTGTAGAATGGCGCGTGATTGCTTCGGGCACAGGCGAGATGAATTTGAGCGTGCGAGCAGATGGCAACATAGGCTGCCATTCGGAACAGCAGGAAGACGAGACCTTGATTGTTTTCGGCCTCCGGGGCGCGGACCAACCGGTTGGTCTCGATGCCACGGCCTGCAAAGGCATCGGCTTTCCCTGCAAGCAAGGCATCGATTTCTTTCGGGAACACCTCGCAGGCTGGCGAGGTCAGATCGGTTCCCCGGGCAAGGGTACATGTTCGAACTGACGCCAAAGGCATATCCTGATCGTATATGACGATCGTCT